>JAITIL010000037.1 GCA_031279475.1 Prevotellaceae bacterium
GTCGCTATCGCCGGCGGTCTTGTCGGCGATGAACCATTTTTCGTCCGGCTGGTTATCCGTCAGTTTCCATGGGCGGTTTGCCGTAACGGTTAGCGTCGCCTCGCCGCCTTCCGCCGGCACGTTTACAATTATTTGATTCACACCCAAAAAAGGTGTGTCCGAGTTAATTTCTTCCGTGTTGCAGGCAACAAAGAAACACACAGGTGCAGCTATCATCATTATTATAGCTCTCACAAGTTTTGGGCAAAGTTTTTTCATAATTTTGGAAATTAAAAGTTAGATACAAAAATATATAAGGGGACTATATGGCAATTTCCACAAGAATAATTCTGAAGTGTAATTGTCACACATGCCTTGCGATGCAAGGGCTTTAAAACGAGAAGATATGTAATTAGCTGATAAACAGGTTTTCTTTTTTTTAGTGGGGATAATAGCAGTAGACAGTAGCAGTTAGCAGCAGGAACAGCGCTGCCCCCGCCAATTGGCAATGAATAATTAACAATGAATAATGAGGAGGCGGGGGCGGTAGGTAGCGACAGTATGCAGTAGCAATCGTCAGCAGGCAATGGCAATAAGCCGTAGCGGTTGGTGGTAACAGTCCGTTCTCCGTTTCCTATTCCTCGTTCCCCGTTTCCCATTCCTCGTTCTCCATTCTCCGTCATACCGTTGGACTACATTATTCATATTTATTTCACGAGGTTACTTCAAAGGTAGAAAAAAATTTTGGAATTTGCAAAAAAAAGAGAAGAAGATTATATTAGAATTGCATTACATACAATTTGCTATTAGCTTCTAAAATCAAAACACCAACAGGAGTTCCAACGTGAGTTTATTGTCCGACACGTGGTCTTCGCTGCCGGCCAACTCCCGCGATTCGCTTCGCACGAAATAGTGTTCGAAGTCGATACGCAGGCAGGAGTCAAACGGCTTATCCGTTAATCCGAAGGCGAGGCCGGCGGTGACACGATGCACGTCAACACCGCTACGCATAAGCCCGTAGGTCATGGCGTCCCAACGCACGGCGGGCGTGATGGAATGAAACAGTTTTAGACAAGGGTAATGAAATATGTATGCGCTCTGCAGGTAGGCCCCCGTAAAATTTTTATCGGCAGGGCGCGAGGCATTGTAATCGTAGCGGTTCATCACTTCGGCCTGCAACAGGTAATCCTTTTTCCGGTAGCTTACGTCGGCGCCCCAAAACAACCAGTCTTTTTCCTCATCAGGATTATTTGCTTCGTTAGCGTAGCGGTAGGCTTTCACCGATGCACGAAAATGCTCCAGACTCCCCATTGTTAGCCGCAAAGCAAGCGACGGCCTTTTTGTCCATTGCGGATTATTTATTTTTCCGCCGTTAAACACGCCGCCTTCCAGCAGGAAAGGGAAAGCGCCGCCGGTATTGTAGTACGCCACCGCGCCAATGTCGCGCGAGCCGGCCGTGAAAAATTTACCAACAAACGCCCGGTTGGCGAACAAGGATTGCGAGGGAGTGATAATATACGAATTTTCAAACGGTACCGACGATTGCCCTAACCGTATACCCCCATTTTCGAGCAAATTCAGCGTTATAAAACCATCTAAAATATCAAACTTTCCTTCGTTACTCAATTCCACCTGTACCCGGTAAGCGGCATATTGGCTAAGGTTTCCGGAGAGTCCTATGCGCGAATTGCGAAGATTAAACCGCACGTCGCCGGAATTTAGTCCCCATTCAAATTTTGTTTTCAGGGCGCCGTCTAACTTCCATTGCGCATTATCGCGCGGTTGCGCAGCCACACATAACGGCAATAACAGCATAAATATAAAAAAAACGCTACCTGAGAAAAAACGAAAGCATACAGTGCAACACTTTACTCTTTTATAATCCATTCCTTATTATTTACAACTGAACAAAATTACATGAAAAACACGAATTTTCCAAGCGCGCGAGATAAAAACCAAGACCACAGGCGCCCCCCCCGCCCCCACAAATGAAAACCCGCCCCCAGGCTGATTTCTGGAAGCGGGTTTAGTGATCCGCATCACGTCTTCGGGAATTGCACTATAAAGCAGTTGAAACTGCAGGAATGGCGGGGGATACAGACATTGGCAGTCTTCATCTGAAGGAATTAAAAAGGACGCTATTTTGCGAAAAATGTTCATTGGCGCTATTCGTTAGTAGTATTATTTCGTTAACTGTTTATACTGCATTATTGGTTTTTAGCTAAAATCTTACCTTTATTCTCTCCCTCATTTTTTCTTTTTAACTTCCACTTTTTAAATCCACTACGGCGAGAACTCTACGATATTCCCGCCTTTTTTCTCCCCGTTTGTTTAGGGCATGGATTAATGCGGCTCCAGAGAGTTTTCATCAATGCGATATGGAAAGATGGACAGAGTTTGTATTAGGCGTTTTGGAAAATGAAGAGGAGATTGACCTTAACCGTATAGACAAAGAAATGCCATTGAATTTAGGAGATTATCCGGGACAAGAAAGGAGTGACGAACCAATGTCAATGGCAGATTACTATATGCATTTGTATAGTGCTATGGATGACCTGTATAAATTAATGAGAAAAAAAGGATATAATCTATGAAAAAAGTATTATTTTTATTTTTGCCGTCCGTTGTGGTGGCGCTTGCGCTGACCGGGTGCAAGAAAGAAGAAGCCGCGACACCGCCTTACGCCGCCTCTGACAAAACATGGAAGATTGGCGACTATACGTGGAGCGACGCCATTCACGACCCCGCGTGCAACAAAGAGGATTTTGATGGTGGTGGCGATGGGGAGGCCCCTAAAGCCGACGGCCGAAGTTATACTTTCAAGGGGAGCACCTATTATTACTACACTTGGCCTTATGTTGACCAACGTGCCGCCGAGTTGTGTCCATCACCTTGGCGCGTGCCGACCAAGGATGATTTTATAAACCTGGATAAGGCGCTTGGCGGTGATGGAACAACACGCGATGCCGATCAGATGTGGATAATGTTAAATTATGTAGATTCTTGGGGCGGCGCTTACTCAGGCTACGCTTACAATGCGGAGGTTCGCAATACCGACTTGTACGCCAACTATTGGTCATCGTCTTCTACGGAGTTCAGTAGCGATACTAAATACGCGTACTGCCTGTTCTTCAATACGAGTGGCAAGGTCTCCCCACGGATAGACTCCCCGTACGACGGGTACCAGGTACGGTGCGTTAAGTAGTGTTTCGACTGCGCCGGGTTCCGGCCTGTCATTTTCGTGAGGACACGGAAATGGTACCTCGCCAAGACGGAAAGGGTGTATTTTCCCCTAACATTCCACAATATTCCACAAAAAGCGAGGTAAGGTAAAATACTTTTTGTATCTTTGTATTAAATTATTAATCGCGTTTCATCATGTTGGACTTATTACGAGATGTATTTAAGAGTGATGCCGGTTCCTTTGGTTTTGTGTTTGCGCTTGTGTGCCTGGTTATCTATGTAGTGCATCGAGTGACTAAATTTACCACTAAAATAGAGACCGAGCATGGGGAGTTTGCCAAACGAGTAGATAAAATAGAAAGCAACACTGATAAAATCAAGGAAGACCTTATATTGATAAGGGCAAGTATCCTCTCAAAAGTTTCGTTGACGGAAATACAGTCGCAAAGTCCGCTCTCATTAACAACAGCCGGTTCGTCGCTTGCCAAAGAGTTGAATATAGATACTCGCATAGCAAGTAATTGGGGTAAAATAGAAGCTTACGTTGATGCCAATGTGCATGATAAAAATGCCTACGATATTCAGCAGTTCTGTATAGAGAAATCTACCATTGATTTATCATTGTTTTTATCGGACAGCGATATTCGTGAAATAAAACTAATCGCTTTCAATAAAGGGCGCTCCATAGAAAGTTTCGGCAGTGTTATTGGAATTACAATAAGAGATGCGTATTTTAAACATAAGGGAATTGATATTGGCGAGGTAGATAAAAATGACCCCACTAAATCAACGATCAATTCTTAAGTAAACTCATTGCCAGGGCAATGTAGGCGGCAGTGGTGGCATGAAACTTTTCCCCTTTCCGTATCAACTCCGAATTGGCACGTTGTATGTTCTCAAGTGTCAGGTCAGAGAAATTAACAATACCAAGTCTTCCCAATTTATTGGAGAGTGAAATGGCGTACTTCTTTGTCCCTTGCGATATCTCGGCTCTTTGTTCGTTCTCTGTTTTTATAAACTCGATGAAAGAATTTGTCGCACTCTTTCCTTTTATGATATTTGTAATGGCCTCGTGGCTAAGTGCACTGCTTTGTGAGAGCGCCTTTACATCTTCTGAATGTATCCGAACAAGGATGCTGTTAAGCAAATCGTTGTAATCTTTAGCATTCTCGCAGTTGGCAATCCACGCCTTCCCTATCCCTGTCCATTGGGATTTTTCAACGTAGATGCCTGTAGAGTCGAGTACTGTAATTTATTGAAACTCGAAACTGAATTAATGCGGTTTCGCCTTTTGCTAACGGCTTCTTCTTTCTGTTGAAGACGAATTTATAGGCTGCTAACATAATTTGGGCTTTAACTTGGTTTCATTTTTCTTTTTGGGTACAGAATAAGTTGATTTGGGTACGGAATAAGTACTGCAAATATAGGAATTTTCCGGAAAATCTCGTACAAACATGGAAATAATTTTCTGCCCCCCGCCCCCACAAACGAAAACCCGCCCCCCAGGCTGATTTCTGGAAGCGGGTTTAGTGATCCGCCCGGGGCTCGAACCCGGGACCCCAACATTAAAAGTGTTGTGCTCTACCAACTGAGCTAGCGAATCCGGTAGTCTTATTGCCAAAATTTGCAAAAGAGGTGCAAAGATAATCATTTTTTTTGATTGTACAAAGGGAGATTCAGTAAATAAAAAAATAATCCCAAATTTATTTTGAATCAATTGGGATTTTTATATTTTTGTATATTACTCCGGAAATAAAGGTTCGAGGCCAAAACCGGGGTAATTAACACCAAAAGACATGCGCAAGACACAAAAATTTCCCGAATTACACCCTTGATTGCATCAAGGCAAGGAGCAAACTCACCGAAATTCTTTGGATATTCTTCGTCATCTACACGGCCAATGCGGTGCGCCTGACACTAAAAAAGAGCCTGCCTGCCGAAAACGTTGACATGTATGAGTGTAGCCCCACCCGGACTCGAACCGGAATTTAAAGTTTAGGAAACTTTCGTTCTATCCCTTGAACTATGAGGCCGGGAAATTAATAAGCCCACTTGTAGTATTGTGCACCCCAGGTGAACCCTGCGCCGAAAGCGGCGAAAATCAGCGTGTCGCCCTTCTTGAATTGTTTCTCATAATCCATGAGCACCAGCGGAATGGATACGGCTGACGTATTGCCATAGTGGGCGATGTTTATCAACACCTTGTCGGACGAGAGCCCCATGCGTTTTCCTGTAGCGTCAATAATACGGAGATTGGCCTGGTGCGGTATCAGATAAGCAATTTCACCGGCGGTGAGGTTATGTTTTTCCATCATCTCGGCGGCCGTGTCGGCCATGCGGCTTACGGCAAATTTGAATACCGCCTGTCCATCTTGATGGATAAAGTGTTCGCGGTTGCGCACTGTTTCTTCCGTAGGCGGATACTTCGAGCCGCCGGCTTTTTGGTATAAGTATTTGCGGCCGACGCCGTCCACGTGTAAAATTTCATCAATCAAACCCAGTCCCTCGTGGTTCGGTTCCACAAGCACCGCCACGGCGGCGTCGCCAAACAAAGGACAGGTAGTGCGGTCGGTGTAGTCGGTAATGGACGACATTTTTTCGGCCGCCACCACAATGATTTTTTTATATTTTCCCGTTTCAATAAATCTGGCTGCTGTAGTCAGTGAAAATAGAAATCCCGAACAACCCGCATTGATGTCGTAACCCCAGGCATTCAGAACGCCCACCTTGTCGCAAATGATGTTGGCTGTGGCAGGAAAGAGCATATCGGGGGTCACCGAACAGCAGAGGAGAACGTCAATTTCTTCGGGTTTGGTATTTGTTTTTTTCAGCAGCGCCTCCACGGCCTTGGCGCCCATTACCGACGTGCCGGCATGCGGTTCTTTGAGGATGTGCCGTTCTTTAATGCCGGTTCGCGAGGTGATCCACTCGTCGGAGGTTTCTACCATTTGCGAAAGTTCTTCGTTGGTGAGGATATAATCCGGCAAATAGCCGGCAATACCTGTTATAGCTGCGGTTGGAGTTGTCATTATTCGATTTCTAAAGCCTCAGTTATTTTTTCTACTAACCTTACCTGTACGGCGTGTTCTGTTTGCAAAATCATATTCTCAATGGCCTTGGGTGAGGAGACGCCATGCCCGATAATAATAGGCGCATTTACGCCCAATACCGGCGTCCCGCCGTATAGTTCGTAGTTGAAGCGATTGAAGTATTTATTGTCTATTCCTTGTTTTTTAGCCAGCGCATACATGGCTTCGGCCTGCTTTAACACAACGTTGCCTACAAATCCGTCAGCTACTATCACGTCGGCTATTTCGCCTGAAAATAAATGATTGGATTCGATATTGCCCACGAAATTATATTCCGCAGTATCTTGCATTAATTTATGCGCTTCTTTTGTTTGCAGGTTACCTTTTTCCTCCTCCTCGCCGATATTCAGCAGCGCCACCCGTGGGTTTTCGATGTTGCTCATGTGTTTGGCGTAAATGGTGCCGAGCAGTCCGTATTGATACAATACATCAGGTTTGCAATCTACATTTAGCCCTACGTCGAGGATAATGGCCGTGCCTCCCGTCAGCAAAGGATATTCGCTCGCAATGGCCGGACGGATGATGCCCGGAATGGCTTTTACGGTGTACATGGCCCCGGCCAGCATGGCGCCTGTGCTTCCGGCGCTGGCAAATCCGTCAATCCGCATCTTGGCCAGGGCGCCAAAGCCTACGGTGATACTCGAATCCGGTTTTTGCTGGAAAGCTTTTGCCGGATGGTCATTCATTTCAATAACTTGTGTGGTATGTATAATGTCAAATTTTGCCACATCAAATCCAAAATCCTTGCATAATGTAGCAATCTGTTCATTGTCGCCAAACAACACCAAGCGTGTTTTCGATTGTATGCGCGAATAGGCTTGAATAGCTCCAAGCACTACATTCTTCGGGGCATAGTCTCCCCCCATCGCGTCAATTCCTACTCGTATCATAGGATGCCGGTTTTAAGCAGTAGCTTTTTCTATCATCAAACGGCCGCGGTAATAACCACATTCTGGACATACACGATGGTATAGGACCGTTGTGCCGCAGTTGGAACAATTTGATAGTGTCGGCATTTCTGCCTTGTCGTGGGTTCTGCGTTTATTGCGGCGTTGTTTGGAAATTCGATGTTTCGGATGTGCCATTATTTCTTATTTTTAAATTTTAATTCTTAACTCATCAAGTTTTTTTATCATTTCTTTGTTGCATAATCCTTCGGGATGTATGCGCTGTATGGGCAAATTCACATTAATACTGTCGAACAAAAATTGCGATAAATCAATTTCATCTTCTGCCGGATCAAGTATCATTATTTCGTCGTCGGCCTCCATCTCCGTCGTCACCTTACCGAATTTTACGAGTAGCCGGCCTTCATAATTTACAGGCGCGTCAAGCTCGTCGAGGCAGCGGTCACATTCCACTTTTACATTTCCCGTAATCTTTACATCCAATTGCAGTAAAGCGGACTGCTTTTCTAATACTATTTCAGAAAAAAGCTTACCATGTTCGATCTCAGATCCTTCAAATAAAGCAAAGAACAAATCATCTATGTCGAACGTAAACGCATGTTTTCCCGGGTTTAACCCCTTAAATGTTAATTTATAGTTATTTACGCTTTTCATTCCCATAAAAATGGAATACAAAGGTAATAAAAAAATGAAATAATGAAAAAAATCTGCTATCTTTGTCAAAGTAGAATTTATAAAACAGTCGATTATGAAACAGATTATTTTTAGTCCTCATGCGCCGAAAGCGGTAGGCCCATACAGCCAGGCAGTGGAGGTTAATGGCGCCTTATATATTTCAGGACAACTTCCTATTGACCCGGAAACCGGGAAATTTGTGGAAGGAGGTGTGAAGGAACAAACCAAACAATGCTTGCACAATATCGGGGAAATACTTACGGAAGCGGAGTACAGTTTTCATGATGTGGTAAAATCAACGGTGCTTTTGGCCGATATGAACGACTTCACAGCAATGAATGAAGTATATGCCTCTTTTTACACAGAGCCTTATCCGGCGCGGGTGGCCTTTCAGGTTGGGAAATTGCCCATGGGCGCTTTGGTTGAAATAGATACAATAGCAGTAAAAGATAAAACGGAGGAGGAAATTTGATGGAACCAGCTAAGAATAATGAAATCAATATTGAATTAAGTGAAGAAATGGCGCAGGGCACGTATGCCAATTTAGCGATTATTTCTCACTCGAGCAGTGAATTTGTGCTTGATTTTGTACGCCTGATGCCCGGCATCACCAAGGCGAAGGTGCAAAGTCGTATTATCCTCACGCCCGAACACGCCAAACGCCTGTTGGCCGCCTTGCAGGATAATGTGTTGAAATATGAAAGCGCCCACGGGAAAATTAAGGCGAACGGCGGCGGCGGAATGCCGCCTATTCCCATGACTTTCGGGAATAACGCGGCACAGGCATAATGACTTTTTTAATCATACATTTTAAATTATGACTACATCGTTGAAAATTGTTGTGCTGGCGAAACAAGTGCCCGACACACGCAATGTGGGAAAGAACGCCATGAAAGAAGACGGAACGGTAAACCGCGCCGCGCTTCCTGCCATTTTTAATCCTGAAGACCTGAACGCGCTGGAACAGGCGTTGCGTCTTAAAGACCGCTATCCGGGGACAACTGTTCACCTGTTGACCATGGGTCCCGGACGCGCCGCCGATGTTATTCGCGAAGGCTTGTTCCGTGGCGCCGACGGCGGGGTGCTGCTTACCGACCGTAAGTTCGCCGGCGCCGATACGCTGGCCACCTCTTACGCTTTGGCGCAGGCGCTCCGCAAGCTGCAACCCCACATTGTCATTGCCGGCCGGCAAGCTATTGACGGCGACACTGCACAGGTAGGCCCTCAAGTGGCCGAGAAACTGGGATGGCCGCAGGTTACCTACGCCGAAGAAATTACCTCGTATGACGGCAAGGAAATGGTGATTAAACGCCGCCTGGAGCGTGGTGTGGAAACTGTATCCGCCACGTTACCTTTGGTGGTTACGGTGCATGCTTCAGCGCCCGATTGCCGCCCGCGTCATGCCAAACAATTGCTCAAATACAAATATGCCAAAACCCTGACCGAAATCCAGGAGGCCGGCGCCGATTATGATGCAGACTTGAAAAACGCGGACTATCTGCGCATCCCCGAATGGGGCGTGGCCGACGTGGGCGGCGAAGAAACACAGTTCGGCCTGTCTGGCTCGCCAACAAAAGTAAAGAAAATCGAAAATATCGTTTTCCAGGCCAAGGAATCGAAAAAACTTACCGCTGCCGATGGCGATATTGATGGCTTAATTAAAGAATTGATGGCTAACCACACTATTGGCTAACTAAGAACTAAGAACTAAGAGTTAAGAACTAAGAGTTGAAAGTTAAGAATTATGGCTTTTCACTTAATCACCTAATCACCTAATTTCTTAATCACCGTAAAAATGAATAATATTTTAGTTTATTGCGAAATCGAAAACGGCAGGGTTGCCGATGTGAGTCTGGAATTGCTTACCAAGGGACGCGGACTGGCCGCCCAACTTGGATGTAAGGTGGAAGCCCTTGCTGTTGGGAGTAAACTTTCGGACGTGGAAAAAGAGTTGATGCGTTATGGCGCGCACATTGTGCACGTGGCCGATGATGAACGCCTCGACCCGTTTCGCACCCTGCCTCATGCCGCTATCATTACCGGCGTAATCAAGACGGAGCAACCGCAAATTGTGCTGTTTGGCGCCACCAGCGTGGGACGCGACCTGGCACCGCGCGTGTCGAGTGCGCTGAAAAGCGGCCTGACGGCCGACTGTACCAGCCTTGAAATCGGCAACCACACCGACGCCAAAGGAAACAGTTACACCAACCTCTTGTATCAAATCCGTCCCGCTTTCGGCGGAAACATCATCGCCACCATCATCAACCCCGACCACCGGCCGCAAATGGCCACCGTGCGCGAAGGCGTGATGAAAAAGGAACCGCTGCCGGCGCCCGTACAGGGCGATGTGAAAAAGGTGGAGGTGAAGAAGTACTTGCAGGACGCCGATTTTGCCGTGCGCATCATCGAACGGCATATCGAAGACCGGAAAATTGACATTAAAGGCGCTTCAATCGTCGTGGCCGGCGGATACGGCGTGGGCAGCAAGGAGAATTTCAAACAGCTGTTCGACCTTGCGGCCGTGCTGGGCGCTGAGGTGGGCGCCTCGCGCGCGGCGGTTGACGCCGGCTTCGCCGACAACGCCCGCCAGGTAGGACAAACAGGCGTTACCGTGCGTCCGAAACTCTACATCGCTTGCGGCATTTCGGGACAAATCCAGCACACGGCCGGCATGGACCAGTCGGCCATCGTGATTTCCATCAACACCGACGCCAATGCGCCCATCAACCAGCTTGCCGACTATGCCATCGTCGGCGACATGAACGAGGTGATCCCTAAAATGATGAAGAGCTACAGGGAGAACAGCAGGTAGTTTTTTGTCCATAATCACTAATTACGTAATTTTTCAAATGCTCACGAAACAACAACATATCGACTATTGGCTTCATTCGGCAGAGGAGGATTGGCTAACGGTAGAGGCCATGTTTTCCGCAAAACGGTATTTACATGGCTTGTTCTGGGCACATTTGATGTTGGAAAAATTAACAAAAGCAAACTGGGTTAAAAACCATACTGAGAATATACCGCCGAAAACACATAATATAGTTTGGCTTATGGAAGAATCGGGGGTAGATTTGGGGGAAGAGACAACCGCATTTTTAATAGAGTTCAATCGTTTTCAATTATCGTCCCGCTATCCAGATTACATAGGAAAGATAAACAAGATTTGTACGGAAACATTTGCGACAAAAACATTAGATAGAATAAAGGAGACAAAACAATGCTTACTCAAGATGGCGCTATAGATACAGTTAGAAATTATGCGCGGGAAATAGAAGCGTTTGGCATACGTCTTCAAAAAGTTTTCCTGTTTGGCTCTTTTGCCAAAGGCACCCAGCATGAATGGTCGGATATTGATGTGGCTTTGGTTGCTGATGAGTTTGATGGACTGCCGCATGATATGAGATTATTCCCTCGTATTGGCAGTAAAAAATCGTATGTGCGGATTGACGCCTTGACGTATCCCACCGATTATTTTTTGCAGAGCGATCCGTTTATAGAAGAAATAAAAAAAACGGGTATAGTGATTAAATAAAAAGAATGTCATTACTATTTTTAACTACTTCTAAACTTCTAAAAAAATATGAACTTCTACACCGACAATAAAGACATCGCTTTCCAGTTGCAGCACCCGCTGATGCGCAAAATTGTAGAATTGAAAGAAAAGGGCTTTGCCGACAAGGGGGAATTTGATTTTGCCCCGCGTGATGTGGATGATGCGCTCGACAGCTACGACAAGGCGCTTGACGTGCTGGGCGAAATCTGCGGCGACATCATTGCGCCCAATGCCGAAGAGGTTGACCACGACGGGCCTGAGGTACACGACGGCCGTGTGACGTATGCCCGGGGCACGCAACGCAACCACGAGGCGTTGGTGCAGGCCGGCTTGTATGGCATGTCGCTGCCCCGCAAGTTCGGCGGGCTGAACTTCTCGATGGTGCCCTACGTGATGGCCGCCGAGATTGTGAGCCGCGCCGACGCCGGTTTCGCCAACATTTGGGGGCTGCAGGATTGCGCCGAAACCATTCATGAATTTGCCAGCGAAGAAATAAAGCAGGAGTTCCTGCACCGCATCAACAAAGGCGACACGTGTTCCATGGACTTAACCGAGCCCGACGCCGGAAGCGACCTGCAAGCCGTAATGCTTCGCGCCGACTGGGACGAGAAAAAAGGAATGTGGCTGCTTAACGGCGTGAAACGCTTCATCACTAATGGCGACGCCCAAATTAAGCTCGTGCTTGCACGTTCAGAAGAAGGCACCACCGATGCGCGCGGATTGTCATACTTCGTGTACGACAAAGCATGGGGCGGCGTGCGGGTGCGCCGTATCGAAAATAAACTGGGCATTAAAGGCTCGCCCACCTGCGAACTGGTGTTTACCAATGCGCCGGCTAAGATTGTCGGCGACCGGAGAATGGGTTTAATCAAGTATGTGATGTCGTTGATGAACGGCGCACGCCTGGGCGTGGGCGCGCAGTCGGTGGGGCTCTCGGAGGCCGCCTGCCGCGAGGCCTTGAAATATGCCCACGAGCGGGCGCAGTTCGGCAAAACAATTATCAACTTCCCGGCGGTGTATGAGTTGCTTGCCGTGATTAAAGCCAGGCTGCAAGCCTCGCGCGCCTTGCTGTATGAGACTTCGCGCTTTGTCGATATGTATAAAGCCTACAATTTTATTTCCGAAGACCGCAAGTTGACCCCCGAAGAACGTACGGAATCTAAGGAATACCAACGATTGGCCGATGTGTACACACCGCTGCTGAAACTCTTCGCCAGCGAATATGCCAACCAAAACGCCTACGACGCCCTGCAAATCCACGGCGGCTCCGGCTTCATGAAAGAATACCCCATTGAGCGGATGTACCGCGACGCGCGTATCCTTACCATTTACGAAGGCACCTCCCAGTTGCAGGTGGTGGCTGCCATCCGTGGCGTGACCACCGGCGCATACTTGAACCGTATTCGCGAATACGAAAATATGCCGGTGAAAGGCGAACACGAACACCTGAAAAAACTTCTTGTAGCCATGACTGCTCAATACGAACAGGCGGTGAAACTTGTTGCGGATAAAAATGATGTGGAATTTACCGATTTTCACGCCCGCCGTTTGGTGGAAATGGCCGGGCACATCGTTATGGGCTATCTTTTGCTGCTTGATGCGCAGCGATGCAGTGATTTTGAACAGTCGGCCGCCATTTTCATCACGCGGGGACAGGCGTGGAATAACGGGCATTTCTCCTTTATCGAGCATTTCGAACTCGACCACCTCGCAGCTTACTCAGTTAAGAACTAAGAGTTAAGAACTAAGGGTTAATTACTTAATCCCGGCTTGGTGCTCGCGGCGCAGGAGGTCGGTCACGGTTTTCACCGGACTGAATGTGGACAGCGGCACTTCCACGAACATCGTGTTCCAGTCGCTCATGGCGCCATTCCATAATCCGGGCAATTCAAGCGCTTTCAACGCGCGACCGTCTTTGCTTTTCTGCGATATGAAACCGGTGGCGGGGTCGCGGAATTCACGCAGGTCATACACGCCGCCTTTGTAATCGCGGAATGAGCACACCAGGTCGACGGGGTTGAAGTGGGTCGATGCCCGGAATATTTTTTCTACAGACGCATCATGCAAATCAATTTGCGAACTTTCTACGATTTGCAGCGATTGCGAGCCGTCGGCGTTACATGCAAGGAATGGCCCTCCGCCAGGCTCCCCGGCGTTTTTCACCATGCCGCACACCCGCATCGGGCGGTTCAGTTTGGCATACAGCAGTGCGGCATACTGTCCTGCCTCCACCTCGGGCAGGGTGATGCAAAAGTTTTGCGCAATAAATGTGGCAATTTCCTTTAACTTCACACTGCCGGCGCCCTGTTCCAGTTCGACGAGGTAGGCGGCAATCCGGCTGCGCAGCTTCAGCATCATGCCGGCCAGCACTTTTTTCCAGTGAATGGCGTCGGGCTTCAACCGGTCGGGCGCCACGTTGTCGATATTCTTGATGAACACAATGTCTTCCTTTACTTCCGCGAGGTTTTCAAGCAACGCCCCGTGCCCTCCGGGACGGAACAGCAGGCTTCCATCGGCATTGCGGAAAGGCGTGTTATCCAATTCCACCGCCAGGGTGTCGGTCGATTTTTTTTGTTCCGAGAAGTTTATTTCATACGTCACGCCGTAGCGTTTTTCGTAGACGGGCTGCACCTGTTTCAGCAGCGCCTTGAACTTGCCGGCGTGTTCGGGCGACACGGTGAAATGCAGGCGGGCTACGTTGTTGTCGTCTTTGGCATACAGCGCCGCCTCCACCAGGTGTTCTTCAAAGGCGGTGCGCGCGCCTTCGGCGTAACGGTGGAATTTCAACAAACCTTTCGGCAGTTGTCCATAGTTGAGGCCTTTCGCCCCGAGCAGCCCGTTTAACGTCGCTTGCGGATTGTTGTGGCCAGTTTCTTTAACCACATTCATCAGGTCGTCGTAGAATGCAAAGTCGGGCAAATGTGCAAAGAACGTGCCGGCTTCGGGGCTTGTTTTCGCGGCGTCGCGCATTTCGTAGAGTGATTTGAACATGCGTGTGGCCGCTCCTGAGGCCGGCACGAACTTAAGCCGGCTGCCGCCCCAGTGGTCAAACATATTTACAAGCTCGGTTTGCTCCTCGTCGTTCACCTCTACAATACCCTTGCCGGCCGTAGCAGGCGCTATGACTGGCATATACGGAAAACCGTTGCGGAAATCTTCAATTTGTTGTATCGCCTGTGCAGGTTCGATACCCAAATGTCGGAGCTGTTGAATGTCGGATACAGAGAACATAACGATTATATTTTGATTCATCTATTTTACAAATATACATTTTTTTTTGATTTCTTCATTCTCAGGCAATATTAAAACCGAGTGCTTGTAAAGAAGATTTACCTGCATGGTCGCCGAGAACGGTATAGGCGGTGAAATCGTGACGTAAGGGGTAATTGTTTCTTATTGTCTCAAAACTATTGGGTTGCCGCCGGAGTTGTGCGTCTATTTCCAAAATGGGAAAAGTTTTCTGCACGGCGGCATACAGTTTTTCCTGCACACTGTTTCCTTCGGGGATGACGACGGGCGCCGGAATTGGTGTGGGATAAGGAATTTCGGGTACAGGCTCGGGGTCGTTAAGCCATTGTGCCAATGCCTTTAATATCATTTGTGAGGCGTTTCGCTTGCCCTGCAGCGAATAGCCGGCAATGTGCGGGGTGGCGACGTTTGTCACACCCAACAACTCCGTATTGATGTATGGCTCGTTTCGCCACACATCCAGCGCCAGCGCCCCCAATTTAGGACGATATTGCATCAGGGCTTCCTCGTCGACGACTTCGCCGCGCGAAGTGTTGATCAGCCATGCCCCTTCTTTGCAGTCACGGAAGAAAGCATGTCCGGCAAATCCGTATGTATCAGCCTGTAATGGAATATGGAGCGTGATGACGTCCGATTGGCGCAGCAAGGCGTCTAAAGACGTAAAAGCATGGCTTCCCTCACGGGCCTCCCGTGGAGGGTCGTTAAGCAATACACTCATATTTAATGCTTTTGCCGCATTAGCCACTTGTTTTCCTACATTTCCTACGCCAATAATTCCTAAAGTAAGCGTGGAGAGGTCGGTCTTTTTCTTCATGGAGAGAGTGCACAGCGCCGTGATTACATATTGCACTACCGCAGGCGCATTACTGCCGGGGGCATTAGCGACCATGATATGGTGGCGACGGCAATAATCAAGGTCAATATGGTCGGTGCCGATAGTAGGGGCGCCAATAAATTTTATATTGCTGTTTTTTAGCAATTTATCGTTGCAAATCGTGCGGGTGCGTACCAATAGCGCTTCGGCGCGGCCAAGTGTGCCGGCGGTGATGCTTCCCCCTTCTATATAGCAGATATTCCCATATTTACGAAGGAATTTGTCTAAGAAAGGTATCTGCTTGTCTACTATAATATCCATGTTTTAAGAGAAAATAACATATTTATGAAATATTTATTGAAAGAATTTTGGTATCTTTGCGACAAATTTAGTAACTTGCGCCGGATTTAGCAATGGGGATAACAAATAAATGTGTATAAAAGAAAATATAATGACACGAAAAATATTATTAGTGCTTTTTAGCATGGTTCTGGTACTTGCTACCATCATAGATGTTGATGCGCAACAACGTCGCAGGAAAATAGGTAAGGGTGGTCGTCCTATTGAAATTATGGCGGGCCTTGATGAGGCCGCAACCTTTCGTGGTCAAAGTGAAGAAGGATTTAAAGATTGGGTGACCAGAAATGCAAATTTTCCGGACGAATGTATTCGAAAAGGTATACAAGGCACAGTAATAGTGGGCTTCAATGTGAGTGCCGATGGAACAGTAGGAAACATCCACATAGATAAAGGGTATCACCCCGCCTTGGATAATGAAGCGAAGCGTGTAGTGAGCCTGTCGCCGCAATGGGTGCCGGCCTACAAAAGCGGTACGCGGGTGTCTACTCCATTTACCGTGCCGGTGGTTTTTGAGTTTAACAGGGTCAAGAATAAAACAGCGTTGCGCCCCGCTATCGTGCAAAGCTACAAAAACATGCCTTTCCAATTCGTAAAAGAAGAACCAAAGTTTGAAGGCAATGAATTTAAGGAGTTTATCAAATTATTCAACCATTATTTGGTCTATCCGTTTGACGCCAAACGTGCCGGTATTGGCGGAAAAGTAATGTTGCGCTTTACAATCGGAGGCGACAGCAAATTGTGGGGTGTGATAGCGCAAGGAACCAATAAGATTCTGGAAGATGAAGTGTACCGCGTGATGAATTTTAAACGCGTGCATAACGGTTGGACGGCAGGAATAGAAAACGGGCAAAATGTAAATACGGAATGCCTGCTTGTGGTTACATTCGATTATGATAAAAAGACCGCCCGCCTTGACTTTGGGGAAAAGCAAATAGGAGAGACACTGGTTTATGAACCGCCTGTATTTTTAGGTGAAAAAAGTCATGATTTCCATCAGTTCGTAATCAATAACCAACGCTATCCGGTGGTGGCGCAAGAAAATAAGGTGGAAGGCACGGTAGTGGTCGATTTTGTAATCAACACACGTGGAAAGATTGACAGTATTCAAATTGTAAATAGCGTGCATCCGCTGCTCGATAAGGAAGTGGTGCGCGTGCTGCGTATGTCCGACGCTTCGCATTGGCAACCGGCAAAGTATAACAATTGGGCAGTAAATACGCACTATTGGTATCCGTTTGTGTTTTCACTCGATAAATTATCGCCGCTGGAACAAATCGCCTCAGATATATTAGTCAGTGCAAGCTATGACCCGCCATTGTTTAACAACAGGCCTTATAGCCATTTCTTCGATTTTATTGACGCCAACATTATTGATATAAATCCCGGCGAAACGAAGCAAAAAACGGTGTTAATAAGTTTCATCCTCAACGGGGAAGGAGAAGTGTTGAACATTAAAAATATAGGCACAATAGGCGAAAATGTGGAATTGGATGAAATTGAAGAAGCCATACGTGTGGTCGCTTTATCGGAAGGGTACTGGTCGCCTGCACGAGGCAGCACAGGCCGTTCATCAACGGTTCAAATTATAGTTCCCGTACATCTTTATGATAAGTCGCGTTATGAATAAAAGGATTTAATGGGGTCGTTTTTAGATGCATTAAATCCGGCACAGCATGATGCGGTTGTACATTATCAGGGGCCTTCACTAATTATTGCAGGCGCCGGATCCGGAAAAACAAGAGTATTGACATATCGTATAGCGTATTTGTTGGAACAAGGCGTGGCGCCCTATAATATATTGGCGCTGACCTTTACAAATAAGGCTGCGAATGAAATGAAAGAGCGTATCGGCCAATTGGTGGGAGCCGATAAAACGCGCCGGTTGTGGATGGGTACGTTTCATGCGGTGTTTGCGCGTATTCTTCGCGCGGAAGCCCAACAACTGGGATTTCCGCCTTCTTTCTCAATCTATGACGCCACCGACAGCAAAAGCGTGGTCAAAAGCTGTATCAAAGAATTGGGATTGGATGAAAAGGTGTATAAACCTTCTTCCATATTCGGGCGTATTTCTATGGCGAAAAATAATCTGGTTACGCCGGCAGCCTACGGCTCAAATGCCAATCTGATGGCTGCCGATGCGGCTACGCGCTGCCCGCAAACGCATGACATATATCGCTTATATGCGCAAAAATGCCGCTTGGCGGGCGCTATGGATTTCGACGACTTGTTGTTGTTTACAAATATCCTGTTTCGCGATTTCCCCGATGCGCTGGAGAAGTATCGGAATCACTTTCGCTACATTCTGGTTGATGAATATCAGGACACGAATTATGCACAATATCTGATTGTGAAACGGCTGGCGGAACCTGAACAAAACGTCAGCGTGGTGGGCGATGATGCGCAAAGTATTTATTCGTTCCGCGGGGCGCGTATCGAAAATATCCTGAATTTCAAAAATGATTATCCTGAGTACAGGGAATACAAGTTAGAAGAAAATTACCGCTCGACGCAAAACATTGTGAATGCAGCGAACAGCGTGATTGAAAAAAACAAGATGCGCTTGAATAAAACCTGTTTTTCGCAGGCGGAAACCGGCGAGAAGATAGGAGTGCTAAAGGCTTACACGGATCAGGAGGAGGCGTTCATGGTGGCGTCGGCAATAGCGCGGCGTGCGCAGGAAGAGCATAAACCGTATGACGAATTTGCCATTCTGTACCGCACCAATGCCCAGTCGCGGGTGTTTGAAGAAGCCTTGCGCCGGAAAAATATCCCTTACAGAATATATGGCGGCATGTCGTTTTACCAGCGTGCGGAAGTCAAGGATATGATTGCTTATTTGCGATTAGCCACCAATCCTAACGACAGTGAAGCTTTCAAGCGCGCCGTGCAAGTGCCCTCGCGCGGCATTGGCGATGTTACTATGGAACGCCTGGAGTCGAAAGCGCTGGCAGAAGAAAAAAGTATTTATGACGCCTTGCGCCATTTCCCGGCCGAAGAAATAGGCCTGCGGGCGCCGGCACATAAACGATTGTTGGATTTTATAACATTGATCGACGACTTGTCGGCACAGCAGTTTCAATGCGATGCGTATGATTATGCCATGGAGGTGGGGAAGCGTTCGGGCCTGCTGGCCGAATACTATGCCGATAAGACGCCGGAAGGCGTGGCGCGTTATGAAAACCTCGAAGAGCTTTTCAATTCGGTAAAGGAATTTGTGGAAATCCGGAAGAAAGAAACAGGAGAAGAGGAACTGGTCACCATCCATGAATATTTGGAAAATGTGGCGCTGCTTACGGATATGGACAGGGAAAAGAAAGCCGAGCCGAAGGTGTCGCTCATGACGGTTCATTCGGCAAAGGGCTTGGAGTTCCGGTATGTGTTTGTGGTGGGCATGGAAGAATCGTTGTTTCCCGGCAGCATGTCGATTTATTCGCCGGAAGGTATAGAAGAGGAGCGCCGGCTGTTTTATGTGGCATTAACACGCGCCAAGTACAAGGCTACCGTATCATTTGCACAGAGCCGGTATAGCTGGGGCAAGCAAACATCAAATCCGCCGAGCCGTTTTTTGGCCGACATTGATGACAAATACCTTGACCTGTCTGTGGCCGGCGGGCGGCGGGATGATACCTGTTCGCAGCCGGTAAAAAAAGAAACAGGCTTGGGGCAACGGCCGGTGGTGCGCACTGCAGCGTTGAGCCGCCAGCCCATACCGAATTTCCGCCCCGACGATCCGGCCTTGATAAAAGAAGGAATGGCCGTTGAACACGAACGCTTTGGACGCGGCACGGTAAAACGCATAGAGGGCGACGCCTCGAATGTGAAAGCAATGGTGGAATTTGACACGGAAGGCGCTAAAACCTTGCTGCTGAAATTCGCACGGCTGCGGATTATTTCTTCATAAAAAATCCGGATTTATATTTCATGGGAAAAAGTGTATAAAAGTGAACTTTTTTTAGAAAAGTTGCTTATCTTTGTAGTAGTGTTCATTATTTAACAAAGTAGCAATCAAAGTATGACATCAAAGACAACCCGATTATGAACGTTAAATACCTCATGTTTTTATTTTGTCCCCTGACCGTACAGGGACAAGCTACAGACGTTGTTCAACCCCTTGATATTATCGAAGTGAAAACCGATAATACGTCTATGATTTTTACGGCAAAGACCGATGCATCGGTCTTCTTTCAATATTGGGGCAACAGGATTGACAGTACCGCCGACCTTTTCCTCGGAAGGACGGTGGAGCAGCAAATCTTCCCGGCATATGGGGGACGCTACTTCCTGAATCCCGCGCTGCGCCTGACCCACGAGGATGGCGTGCTGACCACAGAATTGGTGTATATCGACTCGGAAAGCGATTTGCTTGACGATAACCGCACGGAAACTATCGTTCACCTGAAAGACAAGTTGTATCCGGTGTTTGTGGATGTTCATTTTGTGGCGCACAAAACAGAGGACGTCATTGTACAATATGTAACCCTTGTGCATCACGAAAAAGAGCCGGTGCGCATAGCAAATATCGCGTCATCCTACTTTCCGCTCCACGCCGAGGCCTATTACTTGACGCATTTTTACGGCTCGTGGGCGGCCGAGATGCAGTGGAAAGAAGAACGCTTGACGCCTGGCACAAAAGTTGTTGAATCGAAAAAAGGCGTGCGGACGACGCAATCCGAAAACCCGTCGTTCCTCCTGTCGCTGGACAGGCCGGCGGAAGAAGATTTCGGCGATGTGTATGCCGGCGCTTTGGCGTGGTCGGGCAATTACAAACTGTCGTTTGAATTTGACGAGCCCGGCGTGTTGCATACCCTGGGCGGGCTCAACGATTTTGCTTCGGAGTATTATTTAGATTCCAGCCAGGTTTTCCGGACGCCTGACATGGTACTCACCTACAGCGCGCACGGGAAAGGGCAGGTTTCACGGAATTTCCACGATTGGAGCCGTAAGTACGCCCTTGCGCATGGCGACAAGCTGAACCCGGTGTTGCTGAACAACTGGGAAGGCACCTACATGGATTTCGACGAGAAAACGCTCACCGATATGATAGACAACGCGGCCGATTTCGGCATTGAACTGTTTGTGCTCGACGATGGGTGGTTTGGTAACCGGTTTCCCCGCAACAATGATGACGCCGGGCTGGGCGACTGGCAAGTCAATAAAAAGAAACTGCCGCGCGGCATCGGCTATCTGGCCGACTATGCGGTGGGCAAAGGCCTCAGGTTTGGCTTGTGGATAGAATTAGAGATGGTCAATCCTAAAAGCGAACTGGCGCAAAAACATCCCGAATGGGTTGTGAAAAGCGGCGAGCGCGACGTCTTGACCATGCGCAACCAATGGCTGTTGGATATGAGTAACCCTGACGTGCAGGATTTCGTGGTGCAAACATTCGACGAGATTGTGGCAACGTCGCCCAACATCTCGTATATCAAATGGGACGCCAACAGGCATGTGGAAAGTGTGGGGTCGGAGTATTTACCGGCCGACCGGCAAACGCATTTCTGGTATGAGTACGTGCGGGGACTGTATGCGGCGTACGAACGGATCCGGGAAAAGCACCCCGATATAGAAATACAGTTATGTTCGTCAGGCGGCGGCAGGGTTGATTTCGGCGCACTGAAATACCACGACGAGTTCTGGACCAGCGACAACACCAGCGCGGTAGACCGGATATTTATCCAATACGGAACCAATACTATTTACCCGGCACAGGCCACGGCGTCGCACGTGTCGTCCA
>JAITIL010000091.1 GCA_031279475.1 Prevotellaceae bacterium
TTCTGCGGTTAACGGTTAGTGATTAACTTCCGCCCGGACAAGGCCGCACTTCGTCATAAATTTTGTCAATTTGTAAATCATTTGTACTTTTGCGAACTGGAAGTCCTAATATTTGTTACTAATAGTTCGTATGAAGAGCGGCAACCTGATAGTAGAGTTATACAAAGACACATCAAAGTGCTACTCTCGCGGCACTGTTCACTTTTTTATCTGGCGGTTTAGCTCCGGCAGGAGCGACAGGATGCTCACCCCCACAATAGCAATTACACATAACGCCCAGCGCAGGCCAATGGCGTGCGATATAAACCCGATGACCGGCGGCCCGGCCAGGAATCCCAGGAAGCCAATGGTCGATACGGTAGTAATCGCCATGCCGGGCAACATGCTTTTCGACCGCCCCGACAGGCTGTAGCATATCGGTATGACCGGCGACATGCCCGCCCCGATAAGCAGGAAACCGAAAGTAGAAGTCGCCATGTGCGGAACGCTCACCGCAAAGCACAGTCCCACGATGAGCAAAAGGCCGCTGCACTGCAGCACCCGTATCGCGCCGAAGCGCGTAATGAAGCGGTCGACCGTGAAACGGACAAGCGTCATGCTGCCCATGGCTGCGATGTAGCCGAAGCGGACAAGGTTTTTCGGCACTTGCAGCACCTCGTCGAAATAAATGTTTGTCCAGTCGAACACAGTGCCCTCGCATATCGAGCTGCTCATGGCTATCAGTCCCAGGAGCAGGATAAAGTGGTCGGGTCGGACGAATATTTTACGCTGGTTTTCTTCGAGGCTTTTCATCCGGTAGTCGCGGGGCAGGGTGGAGCCGCGCATGAGGAGCACCACCACCGTAGTTGCGGCAAAGATGATGATGAAGTGCACGTGCGGCGTGACGTCGAGCGCCACCATTAGCGCGCCGACGAGCCCGCCGCTAAACCCGGCCAGCGACCACAGCCCGTGAAACGACCCCATGATGCTGCGCCGGTACAGTCGCTCCACGCCCACCGCCTGGGTGTTTACCGCAATGTTGGTGAGGTTGCCCGTAGCGCCGAACAGGACGAGGACAACCAACATTTGCACCGCCGACGTGGCCATCCCCACGGCCACCAGGGTGAGCGGGTACAGCAGCGCGCCGAGTGTGAGCATCTGCCGGCTCCCGAACCGGCCAACCAGGTACCCTATCGGGAACATGGAGCATATCTCGCCTAACGGGAGGCAAAACAGTATACCGCCGAACTGGGCGTCGTTCATGCCCAGCAGTTCTTTTATCTCGGGAATACGCCCGGCCCAGCTGGCGAACACCAGCCCCTGTATAAAATAAAACGCGTTCACCGCCGTCCTGTACCACGCTTTGGCAGATTGAATGTTAAATCCTTCAATAAACATCACCTAATCTGTTAAATTTAAGAAAATTCAACCAGCGCTTTCACAAAGGCTTCCGGCGCACGGATGGGCTTGCGGGTGCGGGCATTCACAAAGACCAGCGTAGTGTGGCCGCTGCATATCAACATGCCGGCCTCGTTGTGCACCTCATAATCAAGGTGCATGCGCGTAGCCGGCAGTTCCTTGATGATGGCTTTAACAGTGAGCAAATCGTCGTAGCGCCCCGGGCTGTGATAGCGGCACGACGCCTCGATAAGCGGCATCATGATGCCCGAAGCTTCCATTGCTGCGTAAGTATGGCCGAGACTGCGCATCATCTCGGTGCGGGCGCGCTCAAACAGGCGGATGTAGTTCGAGTGGTGCACATAGCCCATGGTATCGGTTTCATAATACGCAATGCGGTGTGTAATTTCGTGGATTATCATAACTAAGAGTTAAGCGTTTGTCGATGTCCTGAAAGTCTAATATCTATTACTCTCCTGATGCCCCTGTCGATTTCGCCTATCCACAATACGATGGAAGTGGCAGATATCACGAAAATCCAATCGCAAAATTTTAACGGCTCAATGCGGAATACTTCGCCGCCGAATTGCACAATCGCGATTTGGAGTACCAATATCAGCAGGGCGATGATAATAAACATCACATTCTTGTGCAACCGGTAGAAAGCGGAATTGGTGGAGCCGAGGCAGCGTGCATTGAATAAATTCCAGAATTGCAGCATCACAAACACGGTAAAAAAGAGCGATAACCGGTAGGGAGTAAGCCCTTCTGCTGTGTGCCCAAACCAGAACAGCAGTCCCAAAAGTATGACGAAAAATACGGCAGCCCAGCCAAAAATATTTCTCGCCATGTGCGACGTAATAATGAAATCGCTTACCCTGCGCGGCTTTTTAAGCATCACGCCGCGTGTGGGCGGTTCCGTAGCCAGCGCCAGTGCGGCAAACGTATCCATGATGAGGTTTACCCACAGCATTTGCGTTACGGTGAAGGGCAGCGTCACGCCTACGAACGGCCCTAAAAAGGCGATAACAAGCGCCGTTACATTGATGGTGAGCTGGAACTGGATAAAACGCTGGATGTTGCCGTAGATGGAGCGCCCCCATTGTATGGCGTTTACAATGCTGCTAAACGAATCGTCGAGCAGGACAATGTCGCTGGCCTCCCGGGCTACCGAAGTGCCGGAGCCCATCGAGAGTCCCACGTTGGCATAGTTCAGCGCCGGCGCATCATTGGTGCCGTCGCCGGTTACGGCCACCACTTCATTACGCTGTTGCAGCAATTTCACCAACCGCAATTTGTCGGAAGGGCGCGCCCGCGACATGATTTTTATTCTGCTGGCCGCTTCGGTGGCGGCGGCGTCATCCAGTGCGGCAAATTCGGCGCCTGTAATTTGTTTTGACGCGTCGTCGTTCGCATTCCACAGCCCTATCTGACGCGCAATTTCCGTGGCGGTGGCCGAAATATCGCCCGTTACGATTTTCACTTCAATGCCTGCATTCATACAGCTTTTAATAGCCTCGCCAACGTCTTTGCGTACCGGATCGGAAATGGCCACAAAGCCCAGGTACGTCAATCCTGTCGAGCCTTCCAGTAAGTCGTTATGTTCATCCGGCTGCACTTCGCGATAGGCAAAAGCAAGGGTGCGCATGCCCCTGTCCTGGTACTCCTGCAATAATTCCTGCACGCCTGTGGGAATGTCTATGCATCGTTTCATCACCACTTCGGCGCCTCCTTTCACATACAGCGCCTCTTTTTGCAATGCCGGCGACACGCAGCGGGTGGCCATAAATTTGTTTTCGGCAGTGAAGGATAAACGCCCGGTAATGTTGGCCTGCGCCCGTATATCCGAATAGTCGATTTGCCGCTCATGCAGCCACAGCAGCAGTGATGCTTCCGTGGGATTGCCCACCGGTTGCGCTTCCGTCACATTCGTAAGGTCAAGGTGTGCGGTGGAGTTCAACGCCATCGACTCGGCCACCAAGTCGCTTTGTCCTTTCGTCAACTGGTCGAAGTGCGCTGCGTGCACGTGCATTTTGTTCTGCGTTAACGTGCCTGTCTTGTCAGTACAAATTACAGTGGTGGCGCCCATTGTTTCGGTGGCGTGCATGCGGCGCA
The DNA here is from genome assembly GCA_031279475.1 of Prevotellaceae bacterium. Classification (GTDB taxonomy): domain Bacteria; phylum Bacteroidota; class Bacteroidia; order Bacteroidales; family UBA932; genus JAIRLC01. The sequence continues at coordinate 3,493 of JAITIL010000091.1, forward strand.
CCAAGTTGTTGGTGCGTGTCATCCGGCGCATACTGTAAGCCAAACTCAAGGTGACGCTCATGGCCAATCCTTCGGGCACCGCCATCACAATTAAAGCCACCGCCACCATAAAATAGGTCAGGAATATCGACAGGGTCGACAAGCTCAGCGGGAAGAGCGCCGTTCCCGACAGCACGTCGCGCAAGGCCAGCAGCAGGAACACCGCCGAAGCCACCGCAATGCCTGTTTTCCCAATCACCTTACCCAGCCGGTTTAGTTGTTTGTTCAACGGCGTAGCTTCACCGCTTTCCACAGCCGCTTCCCGCGAGGTTTTCCCAAGCTCTGTGGCGTCACCCACCTCCGTTACTTCCATAACGCCTTGTCCGTCGGTTACGGTCGTTCCGCGCAGCAACACATTTGGCGAGTAGGTGGTGATATAGTGTTCCGCAAATTCTGCCTGTTTAGCGGCCGGCGCCGATTCTCCATTCAGGGTGGCCTCATTGATATATAAGGAGAAACATTCCAGGACATGCCCGTCGGCCGGCACCTCGTCGCCCTGTTCAAGGATTACAATGTCGCCTTTTACGATATCGCGCTTGGGAACTGTGGTGGCCTGACCGTTCCGGAATACTTTCACGGCCACTTCATCGTTTACCTTATTAAGCAAATCAAATTCTTTGCCGGCCTTGTATTCGTTGAAAAAGGCGACCAGCACAGCCAACAGTACGGCAATGATAATACCTAACGCCTCAAGATAAGAATGTTCGAAATAACCGACTATTAATGACAGTAATGCGGCAAAAAGCAACAATTTAATCAGCGGGTCATTGAACTTTTCCAGTAACATATCCCACCATGGGGTACGTGGCACAGGTGTTAATTCGTTTGTTCCGTTTTTTTTACGACTAAGAAGTATTTCGTTGTTATCCAGTCCTTTGTATTTCATTTAAGGCATTTGTTATTCCTAAAGTTCAAAAATAACATTTTTATTTTTAATAAAAAAATATTACCTTTATGGCGCTTATTTAACTCCTATAATTTATACCATTATGGATATAGCGCATACAATTACATTCAATGAGCTACGCCGTATCAAAGACGCCTTGCCTCATGGCAGCATGCAGCGTATTGCAGACTTGCTTAATACTACGCCCGAAACTATCCGCAATTATTTTGGCGGTAACAACTTTGAAGCCGGGAAAAGTAATGGTATTCACTTTGAGCAGGGTCCCAATGGCGGCGTGGTGTCATTTGACGACCCCACGATATTGCATCTGGCGCAAAAAATCCTTGAGGAAAGCGGAATAAAACATTAGTGGAACAGCAGTCTTATGATGTGGTTGTGATTGGCGGAGGCCCGGCCGGTTTAATGGCCGCCGGACAGGCCGCCAAAGGCGGCGCGCGTGTGCTTTTGCTCGAAAAGATGGAGAAGCCGGCGCGCAAATTGCGTATTACGGGAAAGGGCCGGTGCAACGTCACAAACACCAGGCCATGGGATGAGTTTTCCGCACATGTGTATCCGGATGCCCGCTTTTTTAAGGCGGCGTTTTATAATTTCCCGAATACGGCGCTCATTGATTTTTTTGAACGGCACGGACTTTCGCTCGTGCCGGAGCGCGGCGACCGGATGTACCCCTCGTCGCAAAATGCGTGGGATGTGGCCGACGCGCTGATACAATGGGCCGAACGCTCAGGTGTGGAGATACGGTGCCACGCCGAAGTGTTACAACTCAAACAGACAGGCGCCCGCATTGAAGCGGTCGTGGTAAAACAAGGCCGCCATACCGGAATGATTACGGCGAAAACGTTTGTAGTGGCTACCGGCGGGCTGTCTTATCCTGCCACCGGCTCCACCGGCGACGGGTTTCGTTTCGCCCGGGATACGGGGCATGCCGTTGTTCCGCAACGCCCCTCGCTGGTGGGGGTTCACGTGGCAAACCACCATCCCACGCTCTGCGGACTCACTTTGCGGAATGTCAAACTCGCCCTGATGATTGACGGCAGCGTGTCGGACGAGGAATTTGGCGAACTTTTATTTAATGAAACCGGCGTCGAAGGGCCAGTGATGCTGCGCCTGAGCCGTAAGGCCACCGATGCTTTCCTCCAACATAAAAAAGTGAACTTGGCGTTAAACCTGAAACCGGCGCTGACGACGCCACAATTACGACAGCGCATCTTCAGGGAAATTACGGAAAACCGTCACAATACCGTTGATGTTTTGTTGCGAAAGCTCATGCCTGCGCAACTTATTCCGGCCTTTGCCGCCGCTGTGGGACTAATCCCCAACCGGCGGGTTGCCGAACTCCGGCAGGCCGCCATTGATAAAACAGTGTTTTTCCTTCAATGCTGGAAAATGTCCGTTACCGCTATCCAGGGCTATGAGCGGGCTGTGATTACGGCGGGCGGCGTAAGCCTTGACGACATTGACCATAAAACAATGCGGTCGCGCAAAGTGGGAAATTTGTTCTTCGCCGGGGAAGTCATTGACCTTGACGCCGACACCGGCGGCTATAACCTGCAAATTGCGTTCTCTACCGGCTTCCTTGCCGGAAAAATGGCGGCGGTGAACGGGTAACCGTTAATTACTAATCTAACATCTGTGTTCTATTTGTTATTGTCTGCTTCCGGGATATCCGGGTTTTCCTGGATTTCGGATTGCGGGATTCTGTAAATCCAGCGCTTGTCACCGGCCGGTATGGTGAGCTTGGCCGACACATAATGGTTCGAGCCGCCGTAGTTGCGGTCAATGCCCTTATTCAGGCGTTTCAGGTCGAACATCGCAAAGCCTTCGCCCCAAAGCTCAATGCGGCGTTGGCGCCACACCTCGTCAATGCTGACGCTGGCGGCGTTCCATCCCGGGTCGCGTTGCGACAGCAATTCCTTTAATACCGTAGCGGCCTCTGCACCCTTGTTTTGATGCGCCAGCGCTTCGGCTTCAATCAGCACCATTTCGGAAGCGCGCATATAGAGATAATCCATAGTAAAGTCGCCAGTGTGGCCGAATTTCAAGTTGGCATAAGGCCATTGCCATGCTGTGGCGTCCTTGGCCGGCGTGATGGCCGGCGTGATGGAGTAGGGGTTGGTCTGGAACCACTGTTTGCGTGCATCGGAGTCCGGTATGCTTTCATACAGGCGCCTGTCGATAAGGCGGGGCGCATAATTTAATCCGGCATACCCGTCTGCAAGGTTAGACATGTGCGAAAAGAACGACTCGAGAAGCGTGGTGGTTTCCGCATTATGGTCGAAACCCCACATCCATTCCGTGTTGTTAATATCCATAAAGCCGTCGAAGATGCCGGTTGCGGGCATGACGCTGTATCCCTTGCGGGCTTCCTGCGCTGCGCCGGCGGCTTTGTCCCATTGCCCGGTGAGCAGGTAATAGCGCGCCAGCAGGCCGTTGGCCACCGCATAGTCAATCTGGTTTTTTGAAGCGCGTGTCCAGTCTTTCAAATTGTCAATGGCGGCAGTCAGGTCTTCTTCAATTTGCGCCAGTATTTTTCCCACGCTTGCGCGTCCGGTGATGGATTTCTTCTCTTCATTGCTGGCATAATACAGCGGAACGCCCGGCCGGTCGCCGCTTTCCGTTACCGGATACACGTGCTGGTAAAGCTGAATTAGGTAGAAATAGGAAAACGCCCGCAAAGCCAGCGCCTGGCCGCGCACAGCCCGCATGTCGTTTGACGTGGATTCCGTTGGGATAATTGACAGCGCGTTGTTGATATTTGATATAACCGTGTAGAAATGTTGCCAGGTTACCTCGGTGCGGTGATACGTCCATTCGCGGTTATCGTGCAGGTAATCGCTGTCGAACACATACAGCGTGGCCATCACAATGTCTTCCGTCATCATGTCGGTGGCGTGCAGGATGGCCATGTAGCCGAACGCATCCTCATAGCTGTCATTCCAATCGGTTTGCACAAGCATGTTATACGTGGCGTCTACAAACAACGCCACTTTGGAAGGGTCGGCTTCGGCGGCTTTCCGGGCGTCATCCGCCGTTAACGATTTTGTGGTGGGCACGTTGAAGAAATCTTCGGAGCACGATGCGCTTAACAGCAGCGCCAATAACAAAGACAGGTATTTATGCGTTTTCATTGTATTCATATTTTAAAGGGTTAAAAACCGATAGAGACGCCGAACGTCACGGTGCGCAGCGCCGGATAGATACCCTCGCGCGTTACGCCGCTGATAAATTGGCGCGGGTCGAGGCCACGGCGCGCCGAGAGCAGCCACAGGTTATCGCCGCTCACATACACGCGCAGCGAACGGATTTCCGCACGCGCTGTGAGGCTTTGCGGGAACGTATAACCCAGCGTGACGTTTTTCAGGCTGAGGTATGAGGCGTCGGTCAGGAATCTGTCCGACCGTGCTGCCGCGTTCCGGTCATTTGCCGAGAGGCGCGGCACGCCGGTGTGTGTAT
>JAITIL010000102.1 GCA_031279475.1 Prevotellaceae bacterium
GATTGGCGGATATTCAAATCGGAAAAGTTTCGTTTGCCGGTGATTACGGTGGGCAATATCACGGTAGGCGGTACAGGCAAAACCCCGCATACCGAATGGTTGGCGTCGTTATTGCAAACAACGGCGGTTACGGCCGTGCTTTCACGCGGATATAAACGAAAAACAAAAGGATTTCGTTATGTGGAAATAACCGACACGGTGCAGCAAGTTGGCGATGAGCCCTTGCAAATAAAACGAAAAAATCCGGCGCTCACGGTAGCTGTCGACGCCAACAGGGTGGCGGGCGTCCGGCGCTTGAAAGAAGATATTCCACAGCTTGGCGTGGTCATTCTCGATGACGCCTACCAACACCGCAAGGTGCATCCGGCATTCTCTATCTTGCTGGTTGATTATAACCGCCCGCTCCATACCGACCATTACCTGCCTTACGGCCGTTTGCGCGATAATGTGCGACAAAAACGCCGCGCCGACGTGGTGATTGTGACCAAGTGCCCTGACAAAATACAACCAATTGAATTGCGGGTTGCAACAAAAAATTTGAATTTATATCCTTACCAGCAATTATATTTCACCCGGTTTGATTATGGCGCTGCCAAAGCGGTGTTTGACGAAAATATTTTTCCGGATGTTCCGGTGAAACAGGCGGCAGCGCTCACGGGAATAGCCAACCCGACTACCTTTATTGATTACTTACAAGCGCATTATCAACTTGTGCGGCATTTGAATTTTCCCGATCATCATTTTTTTACGGCGCAAGATATAGCAAAAATAAATGCCTTATCTACTACTTATCCCGAAGCGTTTTTCTTCACTACCGAAAAGGATGCGCAACGTCTCCGCCAGGCGGAAGGGTTGGAGGAGAAAGTAAAAAAACGGTTGTTTTATATTCCGGTTACGGTTTCCTTTTTTCCCTCATCGGATGGAATGAAATTTGCGGCGTTTCTTACAAAGCTCGTCGCCGGCGGAAAAGCAGCATGCCGGTGAACGTAAACAGTCCGTTTACAATAAGCAGCGTAAACCCAAATCCGAAATGTAAATAGCGGGAAAAGGCCCAATCCAGCACGAAGCACAAGACCGGTGAGAGCACGGCGACAAAAGGCATGGCGCCGTCGCGCACCTGATATTTTGTTACAATCCCGAAGAAGAAAAATCCAAGTAAAGGCCCATAGGTATATGAAGCTATGGCATACACCAAATTAATTACCGCATCATTTTTTACCGTATTATAAAAGATGATGAGCAGTAGAAACAGCAAAGCAAAACTGAAATGTACGAGGTAGCGTATTTTTTTCTTTTGCCGTTCGCTCCATTGCGTGTTGCGTTCCATGGCAAGCATGTCGATGCAAAACGACGTGGTGAGCGACGTGAGCGCGCCGTCGGCGCTGGGATACGCGGCAGAGATTAACCCGATAATGAAAATAATGCCCGCCACATTTCCCAGATGATGGATGGCTACAGTGGGAAAAATGAGGTCGGTGTCGGTAAAAGTCAGCCCTTTTTGTTGGATGTAGATGATCAACACCGCGCCAAGCAAGAGAAACAGGAAATCCACCACCACGAGGATGCCGCTAAAGGTGAACATGTTTTTTTTCGCAGCGCGGAGGTTGCGGCAGCTGAGGTTTTTCTGCATCATTTCCTGGTCGAGGCCGGTCATGGCGATACACACGAACACTCCGCTGAAAAACTGTTTGAGGAAATGGGTATTAGCCGACCAATCGGTATCGAACATTTGCATTTTTCCGCTGGCTTTCACTTGCGCCCACATCCCGCCGACGTCCCAGCCCATGTCTTTGCAGATGTAAATCACGCTGAACACCACGGCCAGCAGCATGAATGTGGTTTGCAGCATGTCTGTCCACACAATGGTTTTGATGCCCCCTTCAAACGTGTAGAGCAGAATGAGGATGATAAAAATAAGTCCTGCCACCCAAAACGGAATACCGAAATCCCGGAGGATAAAAACATGCAGCACGCTTACCACTAAAAACATGCGCAAAGTGGCGCCCAGCGTGCGCGAGAGGATAAAAAACGCGGCGCCCGACCGGTAGGTGAAAAGCCCGAAGCGTTTTTCGAGGTACGTGTAAATAGAGGTGAGTTTCATCCGGTAGTACAGCGGCATCAGCACGGTAGCGATGACGATGTATCCTGCCAAAAATCCAAATACCATGGGCATGTAGAAGAAATTTTGCGCCTGCACATTGCCGGGCACCGACATGAACGTAACGCCCGACAGTGACGCGCCAATCATGCCGTAGGCCACTACAAACCACGGCGAGCGCCGGTTCCCGATGAAATAAGTGTCGTTGTTGGCATGGCGCGAAGTGATCCACGTAACGCCGAAAATGAGGAGCGTGTAACCGATGAATACAAGTACGAGGAGAGAGGCGTTCATGGTCAATGGTTTTTATGGTAAAGGAGCAGTCCGGGCATCGCTGTTTTTTCAATTTTTCCGAGTTGAATATTTCGTGCGCCGGCCGTTTCTTTGATAATATGCTGAAAATGGAACGCTACGGAGCCCAACAAATGCAAGGAATAGCGGGCGTAGTCGTAGTGCATAATGTGGCGGGTTAAAAAGTTGTCGAAACTTTTATGCAACAAATCGTGGATGTAAGGATGGTTTTGATGCAGATGAAGAAAAGTGGTGAATGCCGCCAAAAAGCGGTTGGGAAAAGGTTTCCGGTACACTTGTTCTAATATTTCATCTTTAGTGAGCTTACTGTGCGCCTGAAAGGCGTGATGTATTTCTTGCGGCAACCGGCGTTGTAAAAAATCGGCAACAAGTTGTTTCCCAAGGGCGGCGCCGCTTCCTTCGTCACCAAGAATAAAACCGCAGGGCGGCACGGTGTCGGCAATATGTTGGCCATCGTAGAAACAAGAGTTTGAGCCGGTGCCCAAGATGCCGGCTATACCGGATGTGTGGCCGCATAACGCCCTTGCGGCGCCTAATAAATCGGTGTGGGCCTCTGCCGTGGCGGTTGGAAACACTTCGCGGCAACATTGCTTCATCAAAGCGGCTTTCTCTGGCGACGCCACGCCCGCTCCGTAGAAATAAACAGCGTCAACTACATGGGGAAACCGCCGGGTTAGTTCCTTTAATTCAGCGATAATATCTTTATAATCGGTATAAAATGGATTTATGCCCGCCGTCAGGAACTGTGCAGCGTAGTCCTGTCCGTCGGTCAGGCACCAGGCCGTTTTGGTCGATCCGCTGTCGGCAATCAAGGTCATGGCTTCCGGTTTAAGTCCAGCAAACCTTCGGGGAGGTTCGTGGTGATTATTTTCTTCCGGTGGTCAATCGTCATCATCTCTTCCCGAAAGGGGATTAGTATTTCCTGCGCGTCGTCATTCAGCTGCAGGCAAGGGTTTCCGGGAATGTCGATAAACCCGGCTACCACGCCTATTTCGCCCGCCAGTTCATCTACGACGTTGTAGTGAAGCAATGAAAGCGTTCCGTTCCCCGTTCTCCGTGCCCCGTTCCCCGTTTTCCGTGCAATGGCTTTGCCCACGAGTTCCTGCGCCAGTTCCATGGTTTCCATATCGTCGAACACCACCAGGGCGCGGTGGTTGCTGCGGGCGTCAAATTGTTTAAAATAAAAAGGAACCGCATATCCGTCGATGGCGATGAATACCGGTTCCGATAAATTTATTTCTTCGGGCGCTTCGTGACGAAGCCTGATAAGGAGTTCGCCATGGGCGCCGAATGTTTTAACCACATCTGCGAAGTGTAAACCTTTATTTATTGCGGGGTTCATTCCGTGGCGGGCTCCGTAGCAGTCGCTTCGGCCGGTGGCGTTTCGGGCTCGGCTGCCGGCTCAACCACTGGCTCGTCCGCTGTTTTCGCAGCTTCCTGGGCGGCTTTCGCTTCGGCTTCTTTCAACGCCTGTTCACTCTTCTTTTGCGCCACTATGGCAGCCTTTGCTTCTTTTGCTTTTGCTTCGGCCTCCAAACGCGCTTTCCCCGCATCGCGGCTCGATTGCGCCAGTTCGCTACGCTTGGCTTGTACTTTGCTTTCCTTTTCCTGCATCCAGGCTTCCCATTTGGCGTTGGCAGCTTCTTCGGTCAATGCGCCCTTTTTCACACCTTCGAGCAAGTGTTTTTTCAGCAACACGCCCTTGTACGACAAAATGCGGCGGCACGTGTCGGTAGGCTGTGCGCCCTTTGCCATCCAGTTCAATGCTTTCTCGCCGTCGATATCAATGGTGGCCGGGTTGGTATTAGGGTCGTAGCTTCCGATGCGTTCAATAAAACGGCCGTCGCGCGGAGCGTGACTGTCGGCTACAACAATGTGGAAATAGGCAAAACCTTTTTTACCGTGGCGGGCTAAACGAATTCTTACAGACATATATGTTTATTTAAGTTAATAGTTGCTATTCAACTTCCTTCTCTTCCCGAGAAAAGGTGTGCAAAGATAATCATTTTTTCTGTTCTGCAATAATTTTATCACTTTTTTATTTATATTTGTGTGCTCAATCTAAATTTACGTTATGATTTTTTGTTATCGTTGTATTTTTTACCTGTTGATATTGTCGGTTACGCCCTTCTGCGCCCAATCTCAGGATGTGTTAAGTGATTTGAAAACAGGCGATATCCGTTTGTTTCAGGACAATTATACCGAAGCGGTAGCGGCCTACAGCAAAGCGATAGAACGTGACGGGAAACTCTGGATGGCTTACATGGGCAGGGCTACAGCGTACGGTAAGATGGGCTACTACACGGAGGCCATTTCCGATTATACGGCCGTGTTGCAATTATCGCCCCAAAATATAGAAGCGTATTATTCGCGGGCGGAATTGTACAGGGTGCGTTATGAATTTGAAAAAGCGGTAAATGATTTTTCGCAAGTGGTGAAGTTGGATTCTGCCAACGCCAGGGCTTACATGCAGCGAGGGCAAGCCTACCACAGCATGGAGGAATATAAAAAGGCGCTCGACGATTTTTCAAAAACCATTGAAATTGATTTCTATATCACAGACGCTTATTATTACCGCGGCATTACGAAAATTGCCGACAGTAACGCCAAAAGCGCGATAGCCGATTTCACCAAAGCTATAGAGCTCCAATCCAGTGACGGCCGTTATTTCAAAGAAAGAGGGTTTGCCTACCTTGTTCTTGGGGAGTGGAAAGCGGCGGACGCCGATTTTAAAAAAGCCCTTGAGCTCGATCCGGCGCTGAGACCTGCGATTGATGAAATGCAAGGATTATTTTTAAACCGGTTGTAAAAATTACGAAACAATATGTATGCCATTGTAGCGAAACGGCAATTGGCCGGAGGGATTTTTTTGATAGATGTGGACGCGCCCCGTTTAGCGCGGGCGTCGCAGCCGGGGCAGTTTCTCATTGTCCACGCCCACAACAGGGGCGAGCGCATTCCGCTTACGATTTGCGATTATGATACGGCGCGCGGCACAGTAACGATAGTGATACAGGTAGTAGGTGCGTCGAGCCATCAAATCTGCGATAGGAATGTGGGCGAACACTTGTTGGATGTGGCAGGCCCGTTGGGACATCCGGCGGCGTTTGTACAGTTTCCGGACGAGGTGTTGTGCAAGCAACACTATCTGTTCATTGCGGGCGGCGTGGGCACGGCGCCGGTGTATCCACAGCTGAAATGGCTGCATGAGCATGGCGTAAAAGCCGATGTGATTATCGGTGCGAAAAATGCGGACATGCTTATCCTGCAAGAGGAAATGAAAGCGGTGGCGCATGAGGTGTTCATCACTACCGACGACGGGTCGTGCGGCACAAAAGGCTTAGTGACGGATAAAATGAAGGCGTTACTTGAAGGAAACAACACCTACACCCAGCTTGTGGCCATCGGGCCAATGGTGATGATGAAGTTCGTGGCGCTTGCGGCGAAACCGTTTGGGACGCCGCTCACCGTGAGCATGAACACGTTGATGGTCGACGGCACGGGCATGTGCGGCGCCTGCCGGGTAACGGTGGATGGGAAAACGAAATTCACGTGTGTGGACGGTCCCGAATTTGACGGCTATGCGGTAGATTTCGATGAAGCCATGCGCCGGCAGGGCATGTACAAACAAATGGAAGCGGCGGCCGACTGCGCCCACAAAGGCATAAAAAAGATTTAATCCATCTGTAATGTACTTCGAGTACGGTAGTGAGCGCAACGGTGCAGTGGCCTTGATTTTTATCTCGCGCGCTTGGAAATCTCGCGTTTTTCATGTAATTTTGCTATACTATGGAACCATTGGAAGTAAATATACAATCGGAAATCGGGACGCTGGAAGCCGTGATGCTGCATGCCCCCGGCCCCGAAGTAGAAAACATGACGCCCAAAAACGCCCAGCGGGCGCTGTATAGCGACATCCTTAACCTGTCGATTGCCCAAAAGGAGTATGAACAATTGGAAGGCATACTGTCGAAAGTGAGCCGCGTATATCAATTGAAAGATTTATTGCTGAAGGTGCTGGAAAACCAGGAGGAACGGCAGGTGCTTGTGGAAAAAATATGCGCCGCCGAACAGGCGCCCGATTATTTCGACCTGCTGATGGACATGCCGGCGCGCGCCCTGTGCCGCGTCTTGATTGAGGGCCTTCCGGCGCGCATCGACAACCTCTCCGCTTTTCTGAACGACGATTACTACGCACTGTTCCCGCTCTACAATTTTTATTTTACCCGCGACGCCGCCATGGTTGCAGGAACCCGTGTACTTCTCGGGAAAATGGCCAACACTGTGCGTTTGCGCGAGTCGTTAATTATGGAAGCGTTGTTCAAAAGCCCGCAGTTTGTGGTGCAACAACTCATCAATCCCTATCACGCTACGTCCGGTGCAAAAATAAACATTGAGGGCGGCGACGTGCTCGTGGCGCGCCACGACGTGCTGGTTATCGGCAACGGCGTGCGCACGTCGTCACAAGGCATTGATTTCATCCTGTCGCAACTGTGCAACAATCCCGACGGGGAGCCCGTGCACGTACTGGTGCAGCAATTGCCGTCGCAACCCGAGTCTTTTATTCACCTCGACATGGTGTTCACGCTGCTCGATGTGGACAAGTGCATGGTGTTCGAGCCGTTAATCTTGGAAGACAACCGCTACGAAACCATACACATTACGGTAACCCACGGAAAAGTGGAAAAAATAAAATATGTGCAGGGGCTTCTTCCCAGCTTGAAAAAACTGGGGATTGACTTGGAACCGGTGAGTTGCGGCGGCACAAAAGATGAGTGGAACCAGGAACGCGAACAATGGCACAGCGGCGCTAACTTCTTTGCCATAGCGCCGGGCAAGGTGCTGAGTTATGCCCGCAACATCCACACCCTTGAAGAAATGAGCAAACACGGCTTCGACGTAATCAAGGCCGGCGACCTATTAAACGGCAAGGTAAATCTCGCCCATGTGAAACGGTGCGTAGTAACGCTCGAAGGCTCGGAATTGCCGCGCGGCGGCGGCGGGCCACGCTGCATGACCCTGCCCCTGCGCCGAAAACCCGTGAAATGGTAACCCCTATGCCATTCAATTTTAACCTCGAAGAAGGAGCCATCATCCCCGTAGATAAGCCTTACGGATGGACGTCGGCTGACGTGGTGCGGAAAGTGAAGTTCATGTTGCAGAAAAAAACAGGGTTGAAGAACATTAAAGTGGGGCATGCCGGCACCCTCGACCCGCTGGCCACAGGCCTTCTATTGTTGTGTGTAGGCAAAGCCACGAAACAAGCCGAGCGGTTGCAGGCCGAAGAAAAAGAATATGTAGCCCACATCCGTCTGGGCGCCACCACGCCGTCGTTCGACCTTGAAAAAGAAATTGACCACACCTATCCGTTTGCGCATATCACGCGCGAAGCGGTGGAGCAGGCGCTGCAACAACTTACCGGCACACAGGAGCAGGTGCCGCCTGTTTTTTCCGCCAAGCTAATTGGCGGGAAACGGGCATACACGCTGGCGCGGGAAGGCAAAGCAACCGAAATGAAACCCGCGCTGGTTACCATTTACGAAATGGAAATACAACATTTTGCCTTACCCGAACTAACCATTAGAATAGCTTGCAGCAAAGGAACGTATATCCGGTCTTTAGCCCGCGACTTAGGAGTTGCGCTGCAAAGCGGAGGGCACCTCACCGGCTTACGACGCACCCGTAGCGGAAAATACCCTGTTTCAGATGCTTTCAGTGTGGCTGATATAGAAAATAAACTAAGAACTAAGAGTTAAGAGTTTTTTTAGGCCGCAACAACAACAAGCCGCCCACACATTGTGCAGGCGGCAATTTTCATTGTTCGTTTTGTTCATTTGTAGGGACGTTGCATGCAACGTCTTTCCCTCACTGAAAAACGTATGGCGGTGAGCTGCTCGGTGTGGTTCAACCGCGGCCGAACGTGGGAGTTGGTGCGTTTATTCGGCTACCTCAATTCAACGGCAAGTCCAAGTGCGGAAGCAATACGAAAAAAGGTTGATATCTTCGGCTCTGTCCTTCCGGTTTCCACTCGTGAAATATATGACTTACTACTTCCTAATTTCTCGGCAAGTTGCGTTTGCGTCAG
>JAITIL010000113.1 GCA_031279475.1 Prevotellaceae bacterium
CATGCTTATCTTTCGCCCCGCCCATTGTGTTAAAATAAATAATCTTTTTTTTTTTTAATACTGGGAGGGTGTCGCTTTTCCAAAAACCCGTTTTTTGCCACACGGCCCGAGCCACCGTATCTGCCGAAAAAGCCGATATGACAGCCGGACAGCCAGCCATTAATAAAAATAATAACGTTGACTTACAATTATTTATGATTTTTAATAATATAATTACAAAATAGTTTTATATTTTTGCACTACAAAGGTAAGAGAAAAAAATGTTTAAATCTATTGTAGATATAAAAAAAGTTATTATCTTTGCACTCTCTTTGGTTGCTTTCTGTTGTTATACAGTGACAACATTCAGTCAATCCGTCGTTACCCAGACCGGTGTCACAAGAGTGGTGGTTGATGCCGGTCACGGCGGACTTGATGGAGGAGCCGCAGGAAAATTCAGTAAAGAAAAAGACCTTAATTTAGATGTAGCCTTGTTAGTGGGCAAATTTATTCAGGATTTCTGCCCCGGCGTGGAAGTTATTTATACCCGCAAGACGGATATTTTCATTCCCCTTGACGAACGCAGCGCCATCGCCAACAAACATAACGCCCATCTTTTCATTTCCATTCACGCCAATGCTTCTCCGAAAAAGAGCGTGAGGGGCACCGAGACATATGTGATGGGGCTCGACAAGTCGGGCTCGAACATGGAAGTGGCCATGCGCGAGAACGCCGTAATCACATACGAGGACAACTACGCTTCGAAATATGAAGGCTACGACCCGCGTTCGCCGGAGTCATTCATTATTTTTTCGCTTCTGCAGAACGCCCACCTTGAACAAAGCCTCCAAATGGCCGCCCGCGTGCAGGAGGAATTTGGCGACCGCCTCATTAAGCCTAACCGCGGCGTAAAACAAGCCGGGTTCCTGGTTTTGTGGCGCACGGCCATGCCCAGTATTCTCATCGAAATGGGGTACATTTCGAATGAGCAGGAGGAAAAAATATTAAATAAAAAAGAAACGAAAACGGCCATTGCACAAGCTATTTTCAGGGCATTTAAAAATTATAAAGATTATTACGACCGCGACCTCAACCTGGCGCAGTATAACAACAAAAAAGCGCAGGAGGCCAAACAAGACGAGATATCGCCAACCCTTCATTACCGGATACAGATTAAAGCTTCTTCAAAAAAAATCCCCCTTGATGCACCGGAATTTAAGGGTTATGAAGACGTGCAATGTATCCCTTTTAGCGCCATATATAAATATACCGTCGGAAATTTTACTACCTTTGACGCGGCAACGCGATATTGCGAAGACGTCATACGTCCGAAAATTGCAGACGCCTTTGTAGTTTGTGTGGAAAATGGTAAAATTGTACCAATAAAAAAATAAAAATCATGAAAATTAAGCGAGAGGTCAAAATAGGTTTATTTTTTTTAGCGATTGTTGTCGCGATATTCGGGTTGTTGAATTTCTTAAAAGGACAAGATGTTTTTAAACACACCAACACTTATTATGCCGTTTATGAGAATGTGGAAGGGTTGTCGCCAAGTTCGCAGGTGTTTTTGAAAGGTCTAAAAATAGGCGCTGTCGAAAAAATCACGTTCGATGCAGCCAGTCTGAAATTTATCATAAAAATAAATATCAATGACAAATATCATATTCCCAAAAATTCGGAAGCGCAAATATTCAATACCGACATTATGGGGAATAAAGCCATGCGGATTGTTTTCGGCAACAGCGACTATTTTTTGCAAAAGGAAGACACGCTGCTTGCCGGCAATGTGCCCGAACTCATCACCATGATTGCCGACGAGTTGGTGCCGCTGAAACAAAAAGTAGATACCTTAGTTACGGCATTGAATGTAACAGCGCAAGCATTAAATGCCATATTGACCGAAGAAACCCGGGAAAATTTAGTGGGCGGCATTGCAAGTTTGCGGGAAACGCTGCATAATTTGCAACAATTCAGCGCCACCCTGGAAAATGAAAAAGGGAGTATCAAAAATATTGCGGAAGGCCTAAGTACGTTCATGGGTTCCTTAAACCAAAGCAGCGGTGATATTACACGTACCCTGCATAATTTAGCCATGCTGACCGACTCCTTACAAAGCGCCGACCTTAAGGCTACCGTAGAAAGCATAAACGCCCTCCTGTTACAAGCGAATAATCCGGAAGGGAGCATCGGAAAGTTATTTCACGACGGACGCCTATATAATAATGTATCAAAAACCGTCGCTCATCTCGACAGTTTAATTGTCGCTATTCAAAAAAATCCGAAGAAATATATTAAAATTTCTGTCTTCTAATCTTTTTTAAAATTTTTCTTATTGATATTAAGGTCATTATATTTTTTTTGAATAAAACAATAGCGTTCACTATTTTTTTTTAATTTTTTTTTCTACAATTTTGTATCGTCGAAAACACGATTAACTCAAACTTTAAAAATGATCATCCCTGAAACATCAAATAATGAGTATTACCAACAGGTATGGTGTAATTGTTTGCGTGTCATAAAAGATATTATTCCCGCATTAAGTTTCCGTACATGGTTTGAGCCCATAGTCCCGTTAAAGCTCGTAAACAACGTATTAACGATTGAAGTCCCCACCTCTTTTTTTTACGAATATCTCGAAGAAAATTTCATCGATTTGCTGAGTAAAACGCTTCGCAAGGAATTGGGGCAGGATGCGCAATTAGAATATAGTGTGCGGGTGGTGGAAGGCACTTCCACAGTAACCTATCCGCATCAAAGCCGGCCCGATTTAAAAAATAAAACCGTGCCTTTCCCTAATCATGCGGAAAAAGGGAGTATTACAAATCCATTCGTAATCCCGGGATTAAAACAATTGCAAATTGATCCGCAGTTGAATCCCGATTATCATTTCGACAATTTCGTTGAAGGCGAATGTAACCGGCTGGCCCGCACTGCGGGAATGACTATTGCTGTAAATCCCGGAAAAACGGCATTCAATCCTTTGTTCATTTATGGCAACTCGGGATTAGGGAAAACACATCTTGCGCAAGCCATCGGGATTAAAGTAAAAGAATTGTATCCGGAAAAAATCGTGTTATATGTCAATGCTAACCGTTTCCAGACACAGTATATGGATACGGTGAACGTAAAAAATAAATATGCGGATTTCCTGCACTTCTATCAAATGATTGACGTGTTGATCCTCGACGATGTACACGAGTTTGCCGGCAAGGAAGGGACGCAGAATGTATTCTTCCATATCTTTAATCACCTGCACCAATCGGGAAAACAGTTAATCCTGACTTCCGACAAACCGCCGGTAGAATTGGCGGGGCTTGAGCAGCGCCTGCTTTCCCGGTTCAAATGGGGGCTGTCGGCCGAGTTGCAAGTGCCCGATTACGAAACACGGAAAGCTATTTTGCACGATAAAATATACAACGACGGGTTGGAACTTTCCGAAAATGTTGTAGAATATATTGCCGGGAAAATTTCCACCAATATTCGCGAGTTAGAAGGCGCTTTGGTGTCGCTGCTTGCACAATCCACGCTAAATAAAAAAGCTATTACATTGGAGTTGACCGAGGCAATGATCGATAAATTGGTAAATAATAACCAACGCGAACTTTCGGTAAACGAGATACAGAAAGCTGTTTGTTCTTATTTTTGCCTTACCCTGGAGAACATGTTGTCGAAAGGGAAAAAGCGGGAGATTGTGCAGGCGCGGCAAATCGCCATGTATCTTAGCCGCAGGATGACCAAATCGTCATTGTCGTCAATAGGAGCGCAAATCGGCGGGAAAGACCACGCTACCGTCTTACATTCCTACAAGACGGTATGTAACCTGATGGATACCGACAAGCATTTCAAACAGCAGGTGCTGGCTATTGAAAAGAAACTAAAATCAACCATATAGTATGATGTTGCATGAACTTGACCCCGCCGATGTATTCAAATATTTCGGCGAAATCTGTTGTATTCCAAGGCCATCAAAGCATGAAGAGAAAATCATTGCTTATTTGATGGATTTTGCCGCGCAATTAGAGCTCGAAGCCAGGTGCGACAAGGTGGGAAACGTGTTAATCCGCAAGCCGGCGAGCGAGGGCATGGAAGAACGCCCCACAATAGTATTGCAATCGCACATGGATATGGTGGGCGAAAAGCACAGTCATTCAAAACACCGGTTTGAAATTGATCCCATTGCCTCGTATGTGGACGGCGAGTGGATTAAGGCTATGGACACCACGCTGGGCGCCGATTGCGGGATAGGGATGGCTGCACAATTGGCGTTGCTGGCCAACAACGATTTGACACATGGGCCTGTCGAATGTTTGTTCACGGTAGATGAAGAAACCGGCCTTACGGGCGCCGAAGCCCTGGAGCCGGGCTTCCTGAAGGGAAATATTTTGTTAAATCTCGATTCGGAAGACGAGGGCGAATTGTTTATTGGATGTGCGGGAGGCGCCGGTGTGGTGGGCGTTTTCGACATGGAGGAAGAAATTATGCCGAAAGACCACCGGATTTATTCTTACACGGTGAGCGGTTTAACCGGCGGGCACAGCGGCGACGACATCCATCGCGGACGCGCCAATGCCGTGAAGGTAGCCACGCGCTTCCTGTGGCAGGCGCAGCAATATTGCCAAATCCGCCTGCATGCGTTCACTGGCGGCAACCTGCGCAATGCCATTGCCCGGGAGGCCTCCGCCATTTTTACGGTAAACACGGCACAAGCCACAAGCCTGACGCAGTTGTTTGAGCAGCATGTGAAAGACATCAAAAGCGAATATGCAAAAAACGACCCCAATATTGTGCAAAAGCTGGAACCCGTAGCCCGGAAAGCCGGCGAGGCGCCCTTTACCGTATGGGAAAAGGCCGGGCAGCAGCGTTTGTTGCATACCCTTTATGCCTGTCCGCACGGCGTGATGGCCATGAGCAGCGCCATGAAGGGTTTGGTGGAGACATCCACCAATCTCGCTTCGGTGAAGGTAAACGATGATGCGCAGATTGTGGTGGAGACCAGCCAGCGCAGTGCACTCGAAGGCGCCAAGTTCAATGTAGCCCGCATGGTGGATGCGCTGTTTCAGTTGGCCGGTGCGGAAATTGAGCATGTAGACGGATATCCGGGCTGGGAGCCCAACCCCAACTCCCCTATTCTCGACATAGCCAAAACGTCGTACAAGCGCTTGTTTCATATCGAGCCCAAAGTAAAAGCCATTCATGCCGGACTTGAGTGCGGGTTGTTCATGAAAAAATATCCCGGCCTCGACATGATTTCATTCGGGCCTACCATTAAAAATGCGCACTCGCCTGATGAGCGGCTGCACATCCCGTCGGTAAAAAAGTTCTGGCTGCTGCTGCTCGACATTCTGCAGAATGTGTGACAGGAGTATTTAGTTAAGAGTTAAGAACTAAGAACTAAGAGTTTGTGGTTAAGAATTAAGCGTTTGTATAGGGGTTATGCAAAAAAAACAGCGGTGAGTAAAAAAAACACCGCCGCTTTTATTTATTTACCAATTTGCCTTATTATTTTGTCATAGTGATATTGGTGTACCGGGAAGTGGAAGAATTGCCGAATTCAGTATATTCGGAATCGGGCGCTAATACAAGAATAAATCCCATGTACTCGGTTGGATCTATACTGTGCTTAAAAGCCAGCACCGGCTTATCGGGCGTTCCACCAACAGGTTTACCGGTCATACCACCGGAAAATCTAATACCGGCAGATCCATTAAAAACAAAAAGAGAAACATCGGAACCGTTACTTTCAAAAACTTTTTGCGCCGGAATATGTACCGTTCCGGTTGCCGGATCATACGTCATAATGAAAGTAAAGGTGGAACTTGCCTCAGTTCCAGCCTTGAGGTTTACGCTTAGCGTATCTGTCCCTGCAGCAGTCACTACTGCCGTTTTGTTATACTTTGAGCCGCTTGCAGAAGCGCCGGTGGTGTGTGTGAATGTCCACGCTCCGGTATAGGCATTGAAGGGCAAGAACGCTTTTTTGCCCTGTTGCGTGACCTCTACGGATATGGAAAAAGATCCGGCGGTTAAGGTGAGTGTAGAAGCCCTTGTGTCAAAAGTAGGATTGACTTCTGCCTGCAACTTTAATGTGGCGCCCGAGACACTTGAAACCAGCCATGTAGCCGATGAAGAAACTTTAACCGGCACGGGAGCGTTAACCACCAATGTGGTATCGCCGGCCTCGCCGGATATGGTAAGCGGTGAGCGGTCGAAGTCAATGAACACGCCCGATTGCATAACCGGCACCTGTACTTTTTTCACACCCGAAATAACCGTTACCACCGTAGCCCGGCTCAACAATTCCTCGTTGGCCGGAACGGTTACCGATACTTTATTTCCCGATACGGAGGTGGTGCACCACGAGGCATTGCAAGTTGCAGTGAGGCTGTCCATTGATTTCACTATAATATCTCTGGCGCCGCCAAATGCGTCGAACGACACATTGGCGCTTTCCAACTCAAGGATATTCAGCCCGGGCTCTTCGCCCCAATCGCTGCAACCCACTGCGGTTACCAAGCAAAGTAGCACAGAAAATACATATATTAATTTTTTCATACATCACGTTTTTAGGTTAATTTATAAAGTTACCACAAAATAAAAATTTTTGTCCTTCACGCTGGTAAAAGTCAGGTCTGTCGGATTCTTGACATTTGCGCTTGTCAATTGATAGGGAGAGTTGTTATTAATCAAATTAATAACAGGCGTAAAAGCAGCCAAATAGGTGGAGTAGGCGCCATTTCCTTTCGGTTCTGTATATTCCAAACGCACTTGATTGTCGGCGCCCGCAACGTTTAAGAAATTAAAAGCATAAATAGCCTCATAATAGCCATTGCCGTTAGAACTACAACCAAAATATATGGAATGCTCCTCATAAGTAGGAGAAGTCCCTTTGCCTATATACATAAAGAAAATATTTTCTCCTTCTATACTATTTATGTATGTGTTGGCAGTACGAATAGCATCCGCAAGGGGAGCACACATACCAGATTGTGGCGGAGACTGCTTCGGCGAGCCAAAAAACCATTGTGTGACGGTAGTGGCAAATGCTTCACTAAGAGAAACCCAATTCATTTTAATGGCGATATTGTTCTCCGGATCTTCACTAACCAGTTCTTCTTCAACTTCATTGAACGTGAAATATTGCGCCGTTTTCCCATTTACAGTGAGCGGCTCATACAATTTAATACCGGTAGCAGTTATAATGTAAGGCACTATTGTGTTATCTTCCGCCTTTTCATACTCAAATTGAAACGTCCTGTTTTTCCGGGTCACCCTTTTAATAGCCGCCACCGCTCCATCCACCTTAACAAGGTAAACCGGTGCATTGAACTTTTTTTCCAGTTTCTTAAATTGTTCAAGGTAACTTTTCCATGTTGACTCGCCGCCGCCGGTGTAGGGCGTTAGCACAATTCTATTGCCGTACTTTTTACCGGTCATCACAATTTGTCCGGGCGTCACTTCCCGGATGACAAATTCATAATCGCCGGCATAGCCATCTACATCTTTCGTACTATGGGGCTCCGAGAAATAGTGGAACACTTCGTTGTAGGTGTTGAAGGTGAGCACCACCCCCCTGTTGGCAATCACATCATAGCAGGATCTGACCGTATCCCCTACCGGATAGTTGACCGTGGCCTGTTCGCCGGCTACCACAACTGTTCCATTCGCGTTAAATTTCCAAATAAAGTAATACCCGCCCATTGAACGGTCGGTTTCGGGATAATATTCCACCAGCCAGCCGTTGGGCTCCGCTACCAGAATATCCCTGAGGGTATTTACGGCCTCATTTGTCCTTTCGGCTGCCGAGGCGTCGAATACTTTTTCTTGATCCTTGACGCAGGCTTGCAATGCTGCGAATGCCAATAACACTATTAATAAGAGTTTATTTTTCATATTCGTCTGATTTTAGAGATTTCTTAAATCGAGGTTTCCGATAAGCGCCGAACGTTCCTGCACGGCGTTGCGCAACGCTACGATATCTATATTCCATGCAGCGGTCAGGTAGTCCTTCACAATGCTGAATTTTTGTTCAATCTTTGGCATCCCGGCAGTTCCGGCAGCGGCGAGTATTGCTTTCCACTGCGCCGGAGTCGATGTGACATACACCGCCAAGGTTTCCACAAAATCTTCGTCCACACTGCTCCGTGCATACCGGCTCACAAAACCCAGCTCATTGGCCTTTGACAACGTTTCAGTGCTGCTGCTCCAGTTTTCCCCGATGTAGTCTGTAGAAGATATTCGCAAGAAATTGGAGGGGTAATTCTTGGTTTGATGCAGGATGTGGGCAAATTCATGGTGTATGGTTTTGAAATAATATTCATTCAGGTTGTTTATACTTAGCGCACTGATATTCAATTTATTCACCTTGTAAAGGGTTATTTTCAAGCCGCCCTCGGCCGTACCCAGCAGTTCGGTGCCATTGGGGTTATAGCCGGGCGAGCCTATCAGGTGGATAATGCGCGGCACATACGTGCGGGTGAAAGTAATACCGCCCACCTGGTCGTACACTTCCAGCCACAGGTATTTAATCAGTTTGGCCATGGCCACGGAGTTCTCCAACCTGGCCGGCGCGAGCTGGTAGGTGAGGCTCGATTCAATATCTTCCAGTTTATACTTGAAGTCGATGTTGTAGGGATAGGTATAGTTCATGAGCAGCCATTCGTCGAACGCGTTTTGTGGCGTGTCCTGGTTGTCGAATATGCTGTTACTGTTGATTTCGTCCTTGTCGCACGACCAGGCGCCCACCAGCAGGGAGAGCGCAAACAGGTATATTATTGCTTTTTTCATATTGATCAATGTTTTTAATGGTTGTTACTATCTGGGATTGGGGGTTAAACCGGCGGTGATGACGTCGGCCGGCAGTTGGATAGCGCGGCGCGGGTCGTCCACGGTCAGCGGCTTCCCGATTTGGGTAATTTCCAGGTTAGCGCCTATGGCGCGGCGGTAGATTACAATGCCGTAGCGCTTGACGTCGAACCAGCGCAAGCCTTCATGCACCGTTTCAATACGGCGGATATGCAGCAGGCAATGGATCATGTTTTCCTGCAAGGTGGAAACGAATGGCGTTTCGGGGTTCAGCTGTTTCTTCCTCGTAGGCTTGTCAAACTGGTAATAGGCCATGTTTCCGTAATAGGTATCAATAGAGGCTGGAGTCATAACCTTTCTTCCCTGTTTCACATGGGTCGTTGCCCAAAGGTTCAGGTCGGCCACACCCAAGTCATATTCTTGCTTCATAATATAGGCTTCGGCCCGGCACAGCAGGGTCTCATCGGTTTGAAAGGCCGGGTAAACAGTGCGGAAATAACCTGTCTGTGCCACCGGATCGGTGTATTCCACCAAATCCGGTAATTTGGGAAATGTTGTAAACCGCACGGGGTTGCCGGTAAAACCTAACGAGGCGCCCGAAAGATAATAGGGTGAAGTGGTAAATTCGCCCCATGGCCCGCCGGTTTTGCATCCTTCTTTTTCCGCTATTATGTCGGAATAGCAATATCTTTTACCACTGGTGTAGGCGCTATAAAATCGTCCTGCATGTGACATGCCAGTCATCAGCAATAAATTGGCATTATGCGTTGGCTTTACATAGTCTTCCGCCACATTGTTAAGTTCTGACACGCCGGTGGGCAGCGAACCGAAGTAGGCCATGTCGCGCAACATACTGGTGGGATTGGCGCCCAGCACTGCATTGGCACACGTGATCACCTTGTCGTATTTCCTGTAGTAGAGGTAAAAACGTGCGGCAAAGGCATAAGTGGCTTTACGGTTGAAGTGGTATTTGGGTACCGTATAGATATCGTCGTCTATCAGCGGCAGGCCTTTTTCGATATCTTCTTCAATTTTCGCATACACGCCGGCTACCGTGCCTCTTTCATATTTGGGATCCACGGTGTTTTCGGCTTTTTCCATATACGGAATACCCAGATCGACATTGCCGGTTTGCTCGCTGTAGTGCTTGCAGAACACATTCACCAGGATAAAATGGTGATAGGCGCGGCTGATTAGCGCTTCGCCCCGTTGCGGGTCCAGGCTGGCCGGGTTACCCATTTCCCCAATCGCCTGCAACACCTGGTTAGCATGCGCAATGGCCAAATAATGGGAGCCCCACACGTCTTTTGTGGATTCATTGGTTCCGGCATCTTCTATATCGTTCTCCCAGTTAAACATTTGATCATGGAAACGGCCGAAACTGCTGCCCAGTGTATTCCCTATGTCGTCTATATTGTCCGACATCATTTCCGTAGTAAGGATATGCAGGCGATCGGCATAGGCCGAAGTCAGCAATTTGGTAATTTTGTCTTCGGTATCCACTTCCGTCCGGTTGTCGGGCATTTCATCCAGAAACTCATTACACGATATGCTGCATAGCGTTAGCGCAACGGCTACTAATTTTATAATATATTTATTTTTCATATTCATACTTTTTTGGTGTTTATAGTCCTACGCGTAAAGTAAATGTCAATTGCTTGGGCACCGGCGCCGATACCCCGCCGGAGCGGAAAAATTCAGGATCCTGCCCGTTCAGTTTGGAATCGGCATAAATCAGGAATAAATTCGTGGCCTGCAATTTCAAGCTCAGGTTATTGATCTTTAACGCCGCTATCCAGCTTTTCGGGAAGTCATACGACAATGAAATTTCTTTCATACGGATAAACCCGCCGTCGGCAATGCGTGCACTCGAATAGTTATAGGTGTTATAAGCATACGCTATTTTGTAATTATCCCTGAGGGTGCGGTTATCGGCAATCACCGGGATGTTGGTGTAAGCCTCGTCGCCGGGGAGCGTCCAGCGGTTGGCAAATTCCTTGGGCATGGCGTTGAGGTCGGAATAGCTGCCACGGAATACCGGATCGAGGCGGATTTTGTTTCCGAACGAATAGGTAATAAACACATTCAGCTTGAAATTCTTATAGCTGAAAATATTGCCCAATCCGCCGCCAATGGTCGGTTCCGAGGGGCCTTCATACAACAGGAACCCGATATTGTTGCGTTCCTGAAAATATACTTCGGTAGCGGTAACATCTCCGTCCTCATTGATAAACGTGGGAATACCGTTTTCGTCCAGCCCCACGAAGGGTACGGAGAACAGGGTGCGGTAGGAGTAGCCTTCACGCCCGAACCCGTTGCCGGTAATCAGGTCAAAGACCCGCGTCGTGGACTTCAACTTGGTAATTTCGGTTTTGTTGTAAGAAAACGTAACGTCGGTAGTCCACGTAAATTCCGGTCCTGCAATGTTCTTGGTCGAGAGTGTAAATTCAACCCCGTGCGATTTCATTTCAGCTACATTGGCATACTTGTCCACTTCGCCGCCAATGCCCATTACGGCAATAGGGCCAATCAGGTCGAAGTTGTTACGGGTGTACCAGTCCACCGCCAAGTTAAAGCGGTTATCGAGGAAACCCACATCAGCACCGATGTTGAGTTCGTGCTTCTTTTCATACGTCAATTCGCTGTTCTCCAGGCCTTCGATGGCCAGGGCGCTTTCTTGAGACGCCGCGTCGGGCCGCCACACGTTTTGACTCTTAATCACAGGCATTGAGTTGGTCACAAAAGCAGGGCCGGCGTCGGCCGTCAAGCTGTATGACGCCTTCAAGGTAAAATGCGACAATACCGGTTTCAGTGCGGCGAAGAAACTTTCTTCATGCGCGTTCCAGGCGCCCGATACGTTCCATGTGGGCAGCCAGCGCGAAGACCGCGACCGTCCCAGCCGGTTGGAGCCTTCGTAGCGCACCGTGCCGTTTACCGTGTATTTGCCTTCATAGGAATAAATGCCCGTAGCGAAGAAAGCCACATTGCGGTTCCGCGTATTATTCACCGTGAAATAATCGGAGTTTTCTTCCTTTCCTTTTTTGAACACATGGTATGCATAAAAGGGAATATCGCCCATGGTATATTGGCGCCCCCATCCGCGAAACCAGTTTGACCCCCGTTCCAGGGAATTAACTTCCATACCGCCCATAAAGTTGGTGATGTGCGTATCGTCAAATACCTTGTTCCAGCTTAAGGTAGAACGGAAGTCGTAGCCCAGCATTTTATTGTCGGTACGGGTGTAAATCCCCCCCTCCGGCAATACGGTAATGGGATAATCGTACGGACGGTCGGGGTCGCTATACAGATACGGATTGTTTTCACGGATCGTGGCGTCGCCCATGGCGCGGTAGGCCAGCGCCTGGTTCGATGCATCCTTGATATGGTGCTCCATGCTTGAGCCCGAATATTTTACGGCGCCCAGGGCCGAGACTTCCAACTCGGGAAGGATTTTCCACTTCACTTCGCCCTGGAATTTCAAATCCACCACATTCAAGTCGATATAATTATTCTCCAACTCGTGATTGATATTAAACGGCGCATAGTTGCGGGTATAAAGCTCCCCTGGATCCATGGTGCGCGACGTGTTCAGCGCATAACTGTAAGGGTTGATATCGAACTCGCGTTTCACTTCGCCCGATACCACATCGGTTTCCTGCGCCAGGGTGCCGGGCGCTTTTTGCTTCCGGTAGGATCCGGACGCCGAGAAATTAACCGTCAGGTTTTTCAGCACGTTGTGGCTGGTGTTGATAATGGAAGTATAACGGTTTACCGAACTGGCCTCCGACCAACCCGGGTCAACCATAGCGCTCAACGAGGCGTAGTAGGTCGATTTTTCCGTGCCGCCGCTCATGCTGATGGCATGGTTTTGCATCACATTGGCATTGAATAATTCATCAAACCAGTCGGTGTTGCGCATCTCGGCCTGGCGCAAATAGGCGTTGCGCGCTTCGGGCGTATTGGGCAGCGCATACGTGCCCGTTTCCCGGTTGTAAGTATTGATCAATTCATACATTTTACCATACACCCCGCCATTGCGCGCGCGGAATGTTTCGGCAAAATTCAGCCATCCCTTCTGTTGCAATTCCTGATAAACCCCCATTTGTTCCTGCGAGTTCATGATATTAAATTCGCTGTAGCGCGGAACCAGGCGGGTGGTAAATTCACCGGTATAGTTGATGGAACTCGTACCGGCCTTCCCTTTTTTGGTGGTGACCACGATCACCCCCGCCATGGCGCGGGCGCCGTAAATAGAAGTCGCCGAGCCGTCTTTCAAGATCTGGAAGCTCTCAATGTCATCGGCATTCAAGCCGGCAATGGCCGAGCTGATGAGCGTGGTTGCATCACCCGACGACAAGCCATCGGCATCCACTTCCACCACGTCTTCCAGCACTACGCCATCAACCACCCAGAGCGGTTTGGAACTGCCATAAATGGAAGTAGCCCCGCGCACACGGATTTTGGGCGCCGTACCGAAGGTGCCGGACACATTCTGCACGGAAACCCCCGCCGACCGTCCCTCCAGCGCACGGCTGATGTCGGGAAGCCCGTCGAGCTTCACGTTTTCGGCCGTCAACCTGTCGGTAGCGCCCGTAAACAGGCGTTTGTCCACTTGCCCGAAGCCGGTAACCACCACTTCATCCAGCGCCACTGCGTCGTTTACCATAGCCACATTAATCACTGTACGGCCTTTTACCGCCTCCTCGTGCGTTTTCATTCCTAAAAACGAATAAATCAACGTGGCGTCTCCCGACGCCGAGACGGTATAACGGCCGTTGATATCGGCCATTACTGCCACATTGGAATTCTTAACTACTACCGACACCCCGGGCAACGGTTGTCCGTCGGTTGCATCGGTGACTACGCCCGACACTTGTACAGACTGTGCAGAAAGTACGCTTGTGCCTGCAAAGACCATACAGACTAAAAACACTCTGATTTTTCTCATAGAAACAGTTTTAAGGTTAATAATGTACAGGTTTCTTCAGGCAGATTTGCTTATATTATCATATTATATTATTTTTTAAATAATTATAATAAATATTTACTCTATGACACAAAACTATATAAAATAAATATAATTTGCAACTTATTACGACAATAATATTTAATATATACTGTTTTTTAGTTATTTATATAATAATTTGACATTAAGAGTAAAGCAAAAAAGTATCAGTATAAAAATATTTATATACAATTCTTTATAGTGCAATGTTAAATTTTTATGGGTTCTTGTCAAAAAGTCGTTTTGGGGTATGAAAACCACTTGCATCAATATACCGCCCGTTTGATGGAATTCAATATATTGTGTAAAGGCGCGACAGTTCAGCGGCGGGACATCATTTATTTGTTCGTAATATAAAAATTAAACAAACGACTCACATCCCTTTCTTGTGTAAAGTCGACAGGTATTTCTTTTAAGCAGGTTTCTATTTCGGATTTGCGTGGTGAAAATATTAAAAAAAACGGCACGGTTGGCTACACGATATTTACGTCCGTCCGTCCGTAGATAGATACACTATATTTACCCCACGAAAAAGCAGCATTTCGTGGGTATCTAATTTTCTTGTTTCAAAACCATCCACATTTCGCCGGTGAATAAGTTGTAATTCATCTGAACTTTACTCACCCCGCCTTTCCCCCCATCCGAAACTTAGTACAATAAAATGCGAACCACCCATTTGGTGGTAATCATTGCCTAACTGATGGGCGTATCGGTAGCGTAGCGACAGGTTTTTAAGCACAATGGCCCCGAATGTAAATTGTAATTGCGCGTGAGCCGACCACCCTGCTCCTACCTCAAACCGACGTTCATAGCTTGCCGTGAGCATCAATTCATAAGCCAGCGAGGTGTATGACGACAAAGCCAGTAATGCGGAAGGTGTGAAGTCGATTTTTTCACTGAGTGTAAACCGGTATCCGCCCGTAAGGTAATATTGAAGTTGGTGGAATTGAAAATTATTTTCTAATTTCCCTTCCTTTTTTTCATAGAGCAACTCGTTGGTAAGCAATTGCGGAACAGATAAACCGGCATAGTATTTGCCGGTAAAATAATAGACGCCGAAGCCGGCATTAAATCCTATTTGGTTGCTCAACGGTTGGTCAAACATTTCATCGGCCTCGTTGAGACCTTCCACACGGCGCTCGTTCATGAGCAGCAATGAAAGGTTCAACCCAAAAGCCAGGTTGCTCTTACTCCCCACTTTGATTTTGTGGGCATAGGCGGCGCCAAACTGGGTGTTGTGTTGCGGGCCATAGGCTTCATTATGCACCCAGGCGCCTAATCCACCACTTTGCGCTACAGGGGTATGGAATTGAAAAGTCTCCGCTAAGGGCGACGCGCTGCCTGTCCATTGTTTGTGAAGGCCTATGGCCGTATAATAACTATTAGCGGCGCCCACAAAAGCCGGGTTGATCAATAATTCATAGTCGCGGTAACGGAAGTTCCCCACTTCACTTTGAAATCGTGGCTGGGCAGCCGTTCCGATACTCCATCCTAAACCCAGCACCAATATTATGCCTTGTTTTATAATTCTTAATTTTATATTCATAATATATATTTATGAGTTAAGCCCATTAATAATGGGGTTTAATATTTTATCACTACAAATCCCGTGATTACCTGTCCGGAGTTTTTTGCAGATAAAGTGTAGAAATAGGTATTGACGGGCACTTTATTTCCCGCGTGCTGGCCGGTGCTGGCCGTGCCGTCCCAATTGTTTTGATAGTCGGGTGAGCGGTAGTGCACCTGTCCCGAGCGGTCAAATACAATAAGCGTGTAGGCGTCGCGGCTGTCGAGGGTGCACACGAAATAATCATTGACGCCGTCGCCGTTAGGGCTGAAGCCTTGCGGGGCGTGAATAGCCACATCTACTATCACTGATATGACAGCCTTGTATCCACCGTCTTCCGTTTTAGCGGTAACCGTAGCAGTTCCTTTCTGCTTAGCGGTTAGTAGTCCGTTGTTAATAGTAACGATTTCAGGATGGTCGGTCGTCCATATTATCGTTTTATTATGGGCATTATCGGGTTTGACTTTCGCCGACACACGATCTGTGTCCCCTACTATTACCCGGACGGTGGTTACCGTTACCTGTATGCCGG
>JAITIL010000050.1 GCA_031279475.1 Prevotellaceae bacterium
CATGCTGCCATGAGGATAAGGCGCTTGCCGCTATCCTCGCCGTTAAAGAAAAGGTCGGTATGCAGGCGCGTAGAGTATCCGCTGTGCCATTCCTCGCAGTCCTCTTTGCGGTAGCGCACCACAAAGCCGTGGTAGGATTTCTTCGTGAGCGACGCGGTGGCATGCCCATAGTTCATCACCGACACATACACCCTGATTTCGTGGCCTGTTTTCGTTACTACGCTTACTTTGGGCGCTTCGGTGGGCGCCGGCAGCGGCAGGCGGTTGTGGTGTTTGCGCGAAGGGAGCCCCAACGCTTCGAGGTCGTCCTCGCCGATGGCTTCATTAGCCCTGAGGGCGAGTATAAACGCACTCAAAAACGACCGCAGGGCGGCGATGCCACCCTTTTTAAGCGCCACCGATTTACGGTTGCGGGTTTCGAGGTTAAGGTTATTCCAGTAGGCGGTTTCTGCAGTTTTCATCAGCGTGTTCAACTTTTGCACCGATGCCGGGTTCAAGCCCCATTCTTCCTGACGTTCCGTACAGCGGGCGGCGAGGTTGAGCGCCCATGCAATAAATGCCTCGTCTCTGGTTGGTTGTGTTCTTCCCATGATGGTTGTATTTTATTAAAAAGGTTACATTTCCCGATGCAAAGATACCAATTTTTTTTGATTTAACACATGCTTTTAGCAAAAAGACGCGTGTTTTTATTATAAAAACTCGTGCGAATAGAATAACCACATGAGCTTTTATTGCAAAGACGCGCGTCTTTAATATAAAGACGCGCGCTTTTAATATAAAAACAGGTGTCTTTATCATAAAAGCAGGTGCTTTTAAGGCAAAAACACGTGTATTTTTCCTAAAAACACGTGCGAATGATAACTGGCAATGCCCTTTTTACGGATACTGGTTATCTATTGGTTCCGGGTTAAAAAAAAACCCGCCCCGGAATCCGGAGCGGGGATCTTATGTGTACAAGCTATCTTAGAAGATAAACCGAAATCCTAACTGCATTGACCACGTGCTGGCATAGTCCAATACATTTTTATAAGTTTCCGTGTAATAACTTGCAACCGTACTGGTAGGAAGTGTGAATGTAGGTCTGTTGTTGGCATCCACGCCGGCATATTGCAGTAAGGGAATATTATCATATGACCCGGTAATTTGCGCTTTGCGCACGCCCCACGAGGAGTTAATCAGGTTGCCCAAATTAAGAATGTCCAGTGTAAGTTGGATTTTTGTCTTGTGGACATTGTCCATCACAAAATCCTGCGTCAGTTTAAGGTTAAATTGATGTATCCAGGGCATCACCGCACCGAAACGTTGTGCATATTCTCCCCTGTGGCTGTTCAGGTAGTCATCCTGTTCTAAAAATTTAAAGAAAGCTGCTTTCTGTTCTTGTGCCGTCATAGTACCTTTATCTACAAAGATAATGTCGTTTTCGTCTTTGGGGATATACATCAAATCCGTAGAATTACCGTCGCCGTTCATGTCGTTGCTGTAAACATAATTCAGGCGGCTTTGCGGTGCGCCTTCATAAAATAGCGAAATAGTAGTGGAAGAAGATGAGTTAATATAACCAAACCGGTATGACAAGGAGGCAATAATCCTGTGAGGAATGGAAAAGTAAGAATAACCCAAACCGGGATAATTCAAACTTCCGGTTGACACGTTGGAAGCCCATGCCGAATAGGCCTGGTCGCCGGGATTATTCGTTACATCCTTAGCTTCGGAATAGGTATAGGCAATAGCACCCGCGAAACCATGACTGAAATCTTTTGCCAATTGGGCGGTAATGGAATACTGATATCCTTCGCTGGTATTTCCCAATACAATAGCTGAAGCGATGGCGGGATTAACCCTCCTGTTGGCGTCATTGTAAGTTTCGTAGCGGGGTCGATTGTCAGAACCGGAAAAAGCGGCAGTTGGCGCTTTTTCATTCACATTCCTCTGGAGGATCGCGTTGATGTCTTTGCTGTAAAGTCCCTCCAATGTAAAAGTCATATCCCAAGGCAACTTTATGTCGGCGGCCAGGTTGGTTCGCCATATTTGCGGCATCTTGAAATTCTTTTCTACTTCTGCTAACGTACTGGGCGCTGCTGCTGCAAAAACAGAGGGGTATTTGTTAATTTGCTCATAAATATCTTTGCTGAAACGCAGGTCGGAAGGAACAGCATCGCCAGTAATAGACTTCAAATACTGTAGCGTTCCTGCATTCGTCGGCTGGTTGGTGAACCATACGAAGGGCAGGCGACCGGTAAAAATACCCGTACCTCCACGCACCTTATATTTTCCGTTTTGTAACACATCCCAGTTGAATGCCACGCGCGGGGAAATCAATAATTGCTGTTTTGCCCATGTCCCTACGTCTATTTTGTAGTTATCGGCAAAAGTCAAAGCTGCAATAGATGGATTGGGCTGCAGTTCGTTCAGGTAAAACGGCAACTCAAAGCGGATACCGCCCGTCAATTTCAGATTCGGCAACAGTTGCCATTCATCCTGTACGTAGAATGCTCCCATTCCGAACGACAGTTCCGAATAAGGAATATCATTTCCGTTTAATCCGTAAGTGATAGCATACGCTGCCGGTTTTTCATTGTTCAAAAAGGCATCTATAGAATTATAACGGTAAAATCCTGTGCCGAAAGACATGTAAGCATTACCAAAATACATTTGTTCATATGACAATCCAGCAGTTACAGTATGGTCGCCCAAATAAGCCGTGAAGTTATCAATAATACTAAAAGTGTTATTTTGGACGTCATTATTATAAGTATACAGTTCATATCCGAAAGCAGTATAAGGATTCCCCCCTTCCCAAATATCTACAAAAGGAAAGACCTCACTGGGTGATGTCCGTTTGTCGCGGAGTGAAGTGTAGGTAGTCAAAAATTTGTTGGCAAACCGCGAACCGAATGTACTGTTCAATTCACCTGTAAGCGAATACACCGTATTCTCAAAGCCGTAGCCGGCATTGGTAAATGCCATCGCATATTCGCTAATCCTGCCGTAATTGGAACGAGAAACACCTGATGGTACACTTGAGGCATTCGTCAATACATCGTTTGTCGATACTACTTGATTATAACGTACCGTTAATTTATGACTGTCGTTAATATTCCAGTCCACTCGTGCCAGGATTTTATAGTTTTCGCTTGTAAAGGGTTTCCACGTCCAGTCGCCCGGGTCGTAATCATAAGTATTTAATAAGTATTGCTTCAATTCTGTCAATTTTGAAACCTGTGCGCGGGAAATATAATTAACCCCATCGGCATTCCCGTCCGTACTGGCTTTCCAGGAGGTGCTCGGCTTGTTTGATTTTTCATATTCGCCGTTCACGAAAAAGAACAATTTATTTTTGATAATCGGTCCGCCTAGGCTAATGCCGTAGGTTTGTTTTGACGTTTCATCCCACTCGTATTTTGTGCCGTCAACGGTTTTCCCGGCAAACGACTCGGGACGCAGGAAAGTATAAACTGAGCCTTTAAATGTATTATCACCACTTTTGGTAACCGCATTAACACTGGCGCCGGTAAAATTAGACTGGCGAATATCAAACGGAGCAATATTTACAGAAATCTGGTCAATCGCATCCAGTGAAATTGGTTGTGCATCGCCACCAGGCAGGTTGCGGGTTTGTCCGCTTAACCCGAAACTGTTGTTGAACGCTGCGCCGTCCACGGTAATATAATTATAGCGTCCGTCACGACCGGCAAACGAATTGCTGCCATTCGACTGGGGCGTTAATTTGGTAAAATCGTTAATACTCCTGTTAATCGACGGTAAGGTCTGGATTTGGCGATTAGTCACGTTCGTAGCCGCGCCGGTTTTTGAAACGGAACTTCCTGTAATAACCACTTCCGACAAGGTAACGCTCTCTTCTGTTAGTGTGGCGTCCAATTGTGTTGGATCACCCAATAAAATGGTAATTCCCTCTACAGTTTTGGGTGCAAAACCGATAAATGAAAATTCTACCTTATAATCCGACCCCACGCGAACCCCTTGAGTAAAGTAATTCCCGTTGCCTTGCGTCATGGCAAAATAAATAGAACCCGACGGAACATGCGTTACTTTCACGGTAGCTCCTGCCAGCGGTTCCCCGCGACT
>JAITIL010000146.1 GCA_031279475.1 Prevotellaceae bacterium
GATCATGGATAAGAAAACGCTCAACGCAGCGCCCTGTCAGCAAGTCTATTTTTATACCGGCAACTATCCCACCGGCTTGTATCTGGTGCATATAGCGGCGGGAAAACAGACAAGAATATTTAAACTATTGGTGAAAAATTTATAAACCAACCCTATATGTACCGGATCTTGTTTTGTATATGTTTTGCTGTATTGGGTTTTTCAGCTGCCGGCCAGGAGAACGACAACGTGGAAACCCCCGAGCAGTTTTACCACAATCTGCCCCCGGAAGAGAAAAAACGTGTCCGCGAACAGACATTCGACGATTTTTTGGACGTGGAGATGTTCCTTGACGTTATCACCACCCGCCGCTTCGGGTATGTCACCGACAACCAGATGGCGGGGAAATTCGGCAACCGCAAGCTCCGCCAAACCATCGACTACTTTAAGGAAAAAAACCTTACCGGCGTGTGTGTCCGCTGCCGCATCGACAAACAGCATTTCTGGGTAAAATACATGTCAGGGAAAAGCTTCCACGGCAATTGCGACACCCTCACCGGCGGCCGGTATAACCTTTTGTTCGACATCAAGCTCACGCCCACAGGCGACGGCCAATACCGCCCGACAATCACATACCGGACAGGCGTCGTGGGGGATGAATTGTACAACACCCGCCTCATCAAGGAGGAAACGTGGGACGCCTTCAAGCAGTATATACACGAAGAACTCCCCGCCATACAGCGGGACGGATTTATCGACAAGTTTAACGAGCGGATTGTAAACGGACTGCTCAAGCTCCTCGGTTCGGAAATCCCCCCGATAAGCGTTGACTTGCGCCCGGTCAACGCCTGCGCTTACGACTCCTGCGTGGCGGAGAAACTGCGGATATACTACGACGATGTAGATGTGCCCGGCGCGCCCGCCAAATTTTATGGGTCGTTGCCCAAAGCGAAGTGGGCTGCGGTGAAGAAGGGCGCCACGTTGCAGGTGAACGGAACGGTTAAGGAATGGCTGCCCGACAGCACCGTACACCCGCTCCAGCTCAAACTCGACAACAGCCTGCAAGCTAATTTCTCCAGCAAGGACAGCGTGAAGCAATTTACCATAAATGGGTTCCGCGAGGGCGACAACGTCTTGAAAGCGGTACAGCACCTCGAAGGAGGCCGCGGGGTGGACATTCTTGCCGGGCAGTTGAACGTGGCTGCCTACAAGGAAGAGAAGTACAAGGTTGTGCTGGTGCCCCTGCAGGGCGTGGCCATCCCCGACGCCGGCGCCCTGCAAACCGCCCTGAGTGACATATACCGCCAGGCCATTGTGAGCTGGGAGGTCAGCATTGACCGCAGTCTGGAGCAGTATGCCGCCGGCATAGAGATGCCCGACGACCTCAGCAGCGACCGGCCCTACTGCCCTACGATGGAAGCCGTGATCAAGGCCTTTAAGGAGCGGGTGAAGCCCGACAGGAAGACGCGGTACATCTTCTTGGTCAGTGGCTTTACTACGGGTTCCAACACTGACATGGGCTACATGCCTTTTGCCAACCAGTATGGCTTTGTGAAAGTGCCCGGATTGTCGGACAAACAGGTGGCGCGCACCATAGCCCACGAGTTGGGGCATGGCGCTTTCGGGCTCAAGCACAGCTTTGACCCGGAATACGGCATCAGCGACAACCCACAAATTAACAGTGCGCTGAACCTGATGGGCTATAACGACGACCATCACTTAGCCAAGTTCCAGTGGGACATCATCCACGACAGCAAGGCCGGCGAAACTGTCTTTGACAGTACAGAGGAGGTAATGATGCAGATTGAAGATGATGAATATGTCGGTTTCTCACCCGATGGACATGTTATCAAAGAACGTGCAAAAGATTTCAAGGGACTTGTTTCAATAGCGCCTCCTTTTGTAGAGCAGTTTATAACGGAACAGGGGACTTATACATGGAATGATGCCCAAAAAGCATATATTCTTAATAGGGAAACCGTTAAAGAGTGGGATGAGACGGCTGTAACCGGAAAAGTAGCTGTTTGGAGAAGGAGCAATCATCCGGAATGTTACACACTTTATCAATTTATGCCAGTTCAAAATTATACCATCAATAATTTTGAATCTATAAAGCAACAGATAAATAGCGTAGATAATACACAATGGAATGCGGAATACGTGGAAAGTAAGGCGCCTGCCTGCGAGGAATTGTTTAAGAGGGAAGTAAAATCTATACTTAAAGGACAGGAAGTGATGTCCGATCTCAATGGAAAAGGATTTAGTGCGTATGTCGGTTTGGTAAATGAAGTAGGCTTACTAGTTAGTAGAAATGATGCCGAAAAATATGATGACTTCGTCAAATTCGCTGCTGAAAATAAGCATTTGAGTCATCAGGATGAAGAAACTTTAAGGCAATATTATGTTTCGTTGGAGAGTTATTACAATGCACATGCATCCGCGTCTTTAACGACCAACAGCGATTGCCCCACTTGTCCAAAATATCCTGTTAATGGCGATGCTTATTGGGATAGTGATGGGCGGAACTGGTTGGTTAAAGAGGGGAAATGGGTGGATCTCTCGGGTGAGTTTGACAGTAATCCGGTATGGAAGGAAGGAATAGACGTGCAGAAAGTACACCAGTGGTACTATCAGCAAAAAATGACCCAGCATGAAAGCGGCTTAAAATTGGGATACAGCGATAAAGCATTATTTGAAAAAACGTTGTGGCGCACCACGCAATACCTGACGGTTCGCACATTAAAAGAACAATGGGCAGCCGAACAGGTAGGCGACGGAATTTGGATACCTGTTTATGGAAGTTTAAGGGAGGCGTACTTTTTAAATCAGGTAGCGGAAAATGATAAAATGCTTCAATCGCAGGCAGCGTTTAATGCGGCAATTGGCGTATCGGATGTTTTTCTTATCAAGGCGGCCGCTGTTGGGTTATTCAAACTTTCGGCGTGGGCGGGGACGAAGATAGCCGGACAGGACGTTTATTATTTGGCAAAAAAGCAATTATTGACTGCCCGTTTGAGTTTCATTTTATCAACCGAGGCGCCGGTGGAAGCCCAGACCTTCTTAGGCAAGCAAGGCGATAACATCATTGAGATTGTCAGCAGGGAACATTCGCGGTTTATCAAGTATGATGTGGGAACGGGACAGACATTGATTTGCAATTACTCCGATGATATCGCAAAAGCCACAGATTTAGGGTATGAAGATTTCCGCACCATTTCAGTAAATACCACCGGTACAACCGATGATGTTGTAGTGGCGGTGGTGAATGCTGCAAAAGGAGGAAGATTTACTACACAACAAATAGACGACTATGTTAAATTTGCAACCAAAAATCCGGATGCGAAGAAAGTGATGTTGGGAAAATATTTAGACGGTGGAGAAAATTCATATATAGCTCGTGCCGGGAAAGACCATACCTATTTTGATATGGGAGCTGAAAAATGGAAAGAAGCAGAAGCTTTAGTAAATGAAAATGCTGACGAAATGTGGAAAATTAATAAAAAGTTTATAGATGAACAAATAGTGAAAGATAAAGAATTTTATTTTTCATACGAACCTTGGATTGTTCAATCTCATGAGTCTTTATCAAAAGAAGCTGAATATTTAATCGATTTAGGAGCTAAAGATTTTTTAAAAATTAATGAGAACACATGGAAGGTAATATGGTAGAAAATATGTTTTTGTATCCGCAAGATTGTATTAATTTGATTACTCAAGTTTTTTCAAAAGAATTTACAAATTTTGAATTATTAAAAAGTGGTTATTATACAGGATATTGGTGGATTGAATATAAAAATGAGAAAAATGATATTATTGTTTATTTTAATGGAGATATTAGTGGGCATTTTCATGTTGAGATTACTATTTCAGGTACAAAATATTATTTATGGCAATTTGATAAAAATGTAAATCAAGCAACATATTCATGCCAAAAAAATATCTTGTATCAATTAAATGTTCTTAATAGATTTTTGTTGTAATGTGTTTTTCCTCGTTCGGCGTAGCGTTTCGCTACGTCGTGTTTAAAAGCAAGGTGTCTTGTCCTGCTATAGGTTGACAATTTATAAGAGCAAAAAATGAAAAGATTATTTATAATTACAGTGTTATTTCGATTGAGCGTTAGCCTTTACGGGCAGGCGTTCTCGCATCCTGTGTTTGTAGATAGTCTTTGTCCGGATAATGTGG
>JAITIL010000167.1 GCA_031279475.1 Prevotellaceae bacterium
CATTTGCTTTCCGGTTGTTTTCATATCTGTTTGAATGATCAAATACCGGCACAAAGATAATACATTTTAGTGAAAGGAAAAAAGTCATCTTACACCACTACTTCACGCACTTGAACTCCCTCTTATAATCTTTGAAAGCACTCGAAATTTGAAGCTTTCGATTGAACCAAACGGTCACCATCTGGGAGCCGCGTTCCGTTGAGCTCTAGTACCAAGAATTATTGTAACTACCTGGCAATGAAGATCTATTATAGTACATACATAATAATTCATCCTTACTTGGCAGGCGCCAGCCGCGACGCCGATACGCAACCGGTGGAGGTATTCCGTGCCTGCGCATAATAGAGTAGTGGTGCTCTTTATATTCGGAGAGAATGAGGTTACGCCATTTCCGCCGCTCACTATTGAGCCTCCGCTGGCTGCATTATACCAGTCTATGGTGCAACCGGAGGGCGCCGTAGCGCTAAAGGTTACTATACCTGCACTGCAACGGGAATTGCGGCTTGGAGCAGTCGGCGCCGCCGGTAGCGGAATAACATTTACTGCGTGCGTTCCGCTCATGCCGGCCGGACAATATATTCCTCCGGCTACCGACCGTGCGATATAAGTCCCTGCGATATTAAATGCGCTGCTGAATGTGGCGGCATTTCCGGTGCCCGGCAATACCGCACCTACAGTCGTGCCGTTTCTATACAACTGATAATTGGCGTCGGATTGCGTACCCGATAACGAGAACGTTACCCCTGCCGACCCCGTACAGAAACCCGGAGCCGACACTTTTAACGCCTGCACTACAGGCGGCACACATTTTATAATTCCCGGCATACCCGTGACGTCAGTAAACGATTTGATGGTATAGCCGGCAGGCACCGTATAAGCGTTATCCGAGTACTCGGTAGATGTACCACCTCCGGTTATTGACTCCAGTACTATCTTATACTTTGGCGTACCTGTGAACTTGATGGTCGTAGCAGAAGTATATTGCCCCATCGGTGGATAGTTAACAGCGTAAGCGCACGCGCCGAAAAAGAAAGTATTGGCAGTAATCAGTTTCACCGTAGCAGAAAAACTGCCGACGGTACGGGCATTGCCCACTACCCATACGCCACTGTTATTACCGGGAGTCTCAATTACTTTCCCTGTGCCCGGTGCAGAGGTTGCGGTTAGCGTACTGCCCGATAACAGTGGCAGGTGTTTCATCACCCCCGCATCGTTGTAGTCCACAAATACCCACACCGTGTCGCTCCACACGACTGCCGGCATGGGCGTTTTCCAACTCACCTCAAAGGTTATCGTTCTGTCATTTACCAAAAAATTCGACACGATCACGCCATTCTGCGCCGTCAGGGTCGCCGGGCAGCACAAACCACAAAGCACAGACATTAAATAACAGGTAAAAGACAAACGCCTTACGTTTTTTAAAACTGGTTGACAGCGTTTTATACACGAAAATGCCTTATTTATTAAAAGCACCTTAATTCTCTTCATAAAAATAGTTCAAGAGTTAATAAAATATAGGTCATTCAGGTTAATTCGCTTTTAAACCAAACGCTATGTTTTTTTTAGATTGGTT
The DNA here is from genome assembly GCA_031279475.1 of Prevotellaceae bacterium. Lineage (GTDB taxonomy): Bacteria > Bacteroidota > Bacteroidia > Bacteroidales > UBA932 > JAIRLC01. The sequence goes on from JAITIL010000167.1 coordinate 1,574, forward strand.
GCATCTAATTCATTCGTGACGTAAAGGTATGCAAATAAATTTAAAAATGCAATTTTTTTAACATTAATAGTGTAAATTATTAATGTTTTTGACGTTATATATAACGATTTAAAACTTAAATCAAAACAGACTAATCCAATTTGCCAACAATTTGCCATTCAAAAAACAAAAAAAGCTGTCCGATTTTGGACAACTTTACCGTATCATAACTAAAATTACTTTTATTTTTTCTCCAGGTGTTTGTAGCGGCTGCGGAATTTATCCACCCGGCCGGCGGTATCCACCAATTTCATCTTACCGGTATAGAACGGATGCGAGGTATTGGAAATTTCGACCTTGTACAAAGGATATTCTTTTCCGTCGATGGTCACCGTTTCGCGCGTATTCACACACGAACGGGTGAGGAAAGTATGGTCATTCGACATGTCTCTGAAAGCGACCATGCGGTAATTATCGGGATGAAGTTCTTTTTTCATAACAAAATCTTTTTCCAATTGGGGTGCAAAGGTAGTAAATTAATTTATAATATACAAATTTATTTTGACAGGAAATTTTTAATTTCACCGGCCAATGCTGTGGCCGCTTCCGGCGTTTGCGCCTCCGCATAAATACGTATAATCGGCTCAGTGTTAGAGCTTCGGATATGTACCCATTGTTTATCGACGTCAAAATCAATGCGCACGCCGTCGATGTCGGTGATCCGCCGGTTACTGTAGGCCTGTTTAGCTTTTTGAAGTAAGGCGGCCAGATCAATGTCGGGGTTCAGTTCCACTTTATTCTTCGAGATAAAATACGACGGATAGGTAGCTCGCAGTGCAGACGCCGGCATCCTCTTATGTGCCAGTTGAGAAAGGAATAGCGCCACGCCGATAAGCGCATCGCGGCCGTAGTGCAGGTCGGGGACGATAACCCCGCCGTTGCCCTCGCCGCCGATCACCGCCCCGCAGGCCTTCATCTGCGCCACCACGTTCACTTCTCCTACCGCCGACGCAAAATATTGCCCGCCGTGCAACTCGGTCACATCACGTAAGGCGCGCGACGAAGAGAGGTTCGACACGGTATTGCCTTTGCGCCGCGCCAGCACGTAGTCGGCCACCGCCACCAGCGTATATTCTTCGCCGAACATGTCGCCATTTTCGCACACCAGCGCCAGTCGGTCCACGTCGGGGTCAACCACAATGCCGCAATCGGCGCCCTCCGCCACCACGCGCGCCGCAATCTCGGTCAGATGTTCGGGCAGGGGCTCGGGATTGTGCGGAAACTGTCCCGTAGGCTCGCAGTACAGTTCCACGGTTTGCACGCCCAATGCGCGCAACAGCCTGGGAATGGCCAGCCCGCCCACCGAATTTACAGCGTCGACCACCACCTTGAAACCGGCTTTGTAAATGGCCTCCACGTCCACCAAAGGATAGTTGCACACGGCTTCCACATGTTTGTCGGTAGTATTATCTTGCGACGTATAAATGCCCAATGCGCCGGCTTCCACGAAGTGAAAATCCCCGCTGTCGGCCAGTTGCAGGAGCAGTTTACCTTCTTCCGCATTCAAAAATTCACCGTGGCGGTTCAATAATTTGAGGGCGTTCCACTGCCCGGGATTATGAGAGGCTGTAAGGATAATGCCGCCGCAGGCGTTCTCCCAACCCACCGCCAGTTCCACCGTGGGGGTAGTGGCAAGGCCGATATTAACCACATCGACGCCGCACGCCATCAGCGTTCCGCAAACCAGGTGGTCTACCATGGCGCCCGACACACGGGCGTCGCGGCCTGCCACAACCTTCAATCGTGTGGCGTCCGGTTGGGTACGCCGCAACCACGTGGCATAAGCCGCTGTGAATTTCACCAAATCGGGCGGCGTCAATGCGCTTCCGGGCTGCCCGCCTATCGTACCGCGGATACCTGAGATAGATTTTATTAGAGTCATACGAAATTAAAGAGTTTCATCAATCAAATACTTGTTTCTGTCGCTGCTGTTGCGGGTCACGAGCTCGCCGATAAAGCCGGCCAGGAACAGTTGCACCCCTGTGATTAACGTGACCAGCGCCAAATAAAACAGCGGTTGTTCGGTAACCGGACGGAAAAGAAGTCCCTGTGCCTGTGCGTGCAGCTTATCATAGATGAGCCATCCGGTAAGCGCAAAGCCCGCCAGAAAAACCACAGAGCCAATCAACCCGAAAATATGCATGGGATTTTTCCCGAACTTCCCCACAAACACCACGCTGGTTAAATCGAGGAAGCCGTTAATAAATCGCGACACGCCGAACTTCGACACGCCATACTTGCGGGCGCGATGTTGCACCACCTTTTCCCCTATCTTTGTGAAACCGGCCTGTTTGGCCAGCACAGGAATATAGCGGTGCATCTCGCCATACACTTCAATACTTTTCACCACCTTGTTCCTGTAGGCTTTCAACCCGCTGTTCATGTCGTGCAACTTCACGCCTGTGATGCACCGGGCAGCCGTATTGTAAATTTTAGAAGGAATATTTTTTGATATTTTACTGTCGAAACGTTTCTTCTTCCATCCCGAAACCACATCGTAACGCTCCTCTTTGATCATGCGATAAAGTTCGGGAATTTCATCGGGATTGTCTTGCAGATCGGCGTCCATGGTAATGACCACCCCGCCCTTCGCCGCTTCAAATCCGCAATACAGCGCGGCCGACTTCCCGTAATTGCGGCGAAAACGAATAGCGCGGATACACGGATTTTTGGCCGACAACTGCTTGATGACCGCCCACGAATCGTCGCGACTGCCGTCGTCAATAAAAAGCAATTCGTAGGAATGGGGGAAATCCTGCATCACCCGTTCAATCCATGCCGTCAATTCGGGCAACGACTGCGCTTCGTTATACAAAGGAACGATAATGGAAATGTCCATGACAACGAAAATTATGCAACCGTATCAAAAGGCGTGGAGGGGCGGTTACGCCGGATAAATATGCCGGCGATCAGTGCTATTATCAAGCCTTCGAACAGTGCGCCAAAAAGGCTACTGATAAAAGACCACGCCAGATTTCGCATCATTTTATCGCTTATTTCCAGCGCCTGGTCTATCTGTTGTTCTGTTAAAGCGCCTGCAGCGTACAATTGTTCCGCCGTCAGCGCCTGCACACGATCCACATACGACGGGTCGATAACTGTAACCAGCAATATGGTATATATCGCCACGATAATACCGAAGAACACGGCCGTGAGCACGCCATAACCCACCACTTGCCCGTAGGGCATAAACCCGTCCGCCTCCTTGTTGCGGAACTGCAAAGCGCCCCAAACAATACCTCCGGCCGGAATGGCATAAGTCAGCAAGTTGAAAAATTTATTCGTATTGTAAAACCCGAGGAGCGTATCCACTACATTTAGCAGAACAAGGGCTAAACCGATAAATAAACCATAAAGCGCAGTGTGACGCACAAAATTTGATTTCATAAGTTGTTTATTTTTTTAATTTGAAGCAATAATTTCAATGTATAGGCTACAAAGATATAAAAAATTCGGGAATACGCTTTTTTTCAATTTTTCTCTACCGGTGCGTAAAAAATCCAATTTTTTCATTACCTTTGCACCGGGTAAGTCTTATACGACCAGCTCCTACTGAACTCCCCCAGGGCCGGAAGGCAGCAAGGATAAGTAGTTGTAGCGGTGCGATATAAGTCGCTTGCCCTTTTTTTAATGTACTTTCAAAGTAAATAACAACTCTTAACTCTTAATTTTCAACTCTTAACTGCCATGCGTATCGCCGTAGGATTATCGGGAGGGGTTGACTCCAGTGTCGCCGCGCTGCTGCTCAAACAACAGGGGCACGAGGTGATGGCGCTTTTCATGCAAAACTGGCACGATACCACCGGCACACTGCATGGCGACTGCCCGTGGAAAGACGACCTTACCATTGCACAATTGGTGGCTAAGAAACTCGACATCCCCTTTCACTTCATCGACCTGAGCGCCGATTACAGCAAAAAAGTGGTGGACTATATGTTCGCGGAATATGCACGGGGACGAACGCCCAACCCCGACGTGCTGTGCAATCGCGAAATCAAATTCGACGTCTTCCTGAAAGCGGCGCTGGACTTGGGCGCTGAAGCCGTAGCCACCGGACACTACTGCCGGAAAGAGGTCATAAATCAAAACGGGAACGCCGCCTGTTGCCTGTTGGCCGGCGCCGACCCGAATAAAGACCAAAGCTATTTCCTTTGCCAACTGTCGCAGGAACAACTGTCGAAAGCGCTTTTCCCCATTGGGCATTTACTCAAACCCGACGTGCGGAAATTAGCCGCAGCCGCCGGACTGCCCAGCGCCGACAAGAAAGACTCGCAGGGAATATGTTTCGTGGGAAAGGTGGACTTGCCGGTATTCCTGCAACAAAAATTGGCGGCAAAAGAGGGCGACGTCATAGAAATCATGCCTGGATTTTACGACGCACAACCGCCGCGCATCACGCTACAAGAACGCTGTGCCGACTACCGCTACCAGTCTGCCGACGGAAAGAAAGCAGGCACGCACCAGGGCGCCCACTTCTTTACCATCGGGCAGCGGCATGGCTTGAATGTGGGCGGACATGCGGAACCGCTGTTCGTCATTGCCACCGATGTGCATAGCAACACCGTGTATGTGGGTGAAGGCCACGCGCACCAGGGCTTGTACCGCGAAGGATTATTCATTGCCGCCGCCGACATTCACTGGATACGCCCCGCCGCCGCCATGGCCACCGGCGAAGAACGCGCTTACAAGGTGCGTATCCGCTACCGCCAGCCCTTGCAGGACGCCACACTTTACCGCAGGAATGAGGGCCTGTACATCCTGTTTCGCGAGGCGCAACGCGGCGTCACCGCCGGACAATTCGCCGCGTGGTACAACGGCGACGAACTGCTCGGGTCGGGAGTCATAACCTCGCAAAAACCTAATTTATAGCCATATAAAACAACGCCTGTTGATAAAAATTTGAATTTGTTAAAAAAAACATCACTCTTTTTATAGCTGATTAAAGAAAATACACTTTATTTTGTAATCAAAAGTGTAAGACATCGAACACTTAAGGAGTAACCGAAAAGCCTTAGTGAGTAGGAAAATTTAATTTTTAATAACCATGAATAAGTTTTTAACATTTTTCGATCCGTTTTTTGCCTACATCGACGCCGGCAAAATCTTCCGCAAGCCTTTCAGTTGGCTGTATGGGTTCATTGCTATCCTCAATGCCCTTTTCCCGTTTTTTCTTTTGTACTGGTTCATTGGTTTTTTTGACTCCCTTGGAGGACAACAAATTTTTGGAATGATACTGCTATGGCTGGTTTTTCTTGCTGCCGGGTGGTTCAGCTTTCAACTTTGGTGGAACCGCATGACAAAAGTCGCTACACTCACTTCCAACAACGACGAGTTCATAGTAACGCCTCTCTATGCCCATTTATTGCAAACATTCGGCGAGTGGCTGGGCGGCTATGTGGCCATTGTTGGCGCACTTTCCGCATTATTCTTATGGATATTTATTGATCCTTCAGTAATAAGTAACCTGTTTCACTACGTAGGAGGAGGGGCTGTGTTTGGATTTGGCATTGCCGGTATTCTTATTGCGCCCATCTACGGATTTCTGATATTGATAAGTTTCAGATTTTTGGCCGAAATAGCCAAAGCATTGGCCAGCATAGCGAACAATACGAAGAAATAAGTCGGTTGACCGTATATAATTTCTTTTGTGCGCCCGGCAATTCGGATTAAAAAAATCGACAAAAATGAAAAAGACAGTAATTATTTGTTTATGTGTATTTCTAGCCGGGTGTGCGCCTAAAATGGCAGGAAAAAAGTGTAGTACTTTTGTCGAGCCACCCGACCCGCATGCCGATACAACAGTGTGGAACGCTACCGGGTTTAAAGTTTCTTTTGGCTCTACAAATATACGTTACAGTAAACATAAAGAACCAAATATTAAGGTCGTAAAAACACATAAACTCCACGCATGGAGAGGAGAGCGCGTTTCGGCACAGATAGTCGCATGGACGTCGCAGCCTTTGCAGCAGATGGCATGTGAAACGCGGGCATTGAAATCTGCCGGGGCGGTTATTCCTGCCGGGGCAATCAAAGCGCGTTTCGTACGATATACGTTGACCGACGTATTCGGAGAAGGATGCGGCC
>JAITIL010000051.1 GCA_031279475.1 Prevotellaceae bacterium
TAATAGATGAGAGCAGTATTACATTTAAAGTAAAAAAGGAATCAAATGCGATTGAAGATATAGAGTATTCACCGTATGCCCTTCAAGATTTAGGCTGGGAGGAATATTTTTTTGAATAAAAGAGTAAAAATAATGAAAAAGATTATTATTTTAGTGAATTTACTCACGTTGGGCATGATAATATCATTTACATTTGACAGTATATGTAAAAAATACTTCATCTAAATATAATAGAATTAATCCAATAAAATATATAATAACTAAATTCAATGAAAATGGAAACAAAATGCAATAAATTAGTTTTTTTCTTTCTTTTTATTATGTTTACCGTACAATTAGAAACCCATGCCCAACAGACAAAATATATCCATGATATTTTTGTGAATAATATTAGAATGCAGTCGTCTCAAGAAGATTACAGAGTGTTTTTTAAAGGTGAAACAATAGCTGATACAATTATGTGGAACGATTGGGAAGAAGTTAATGTGAGAGATGTAATTTATGAGAGTGATTCTCTTTATATATATGTTTTCCTATGATAGCGTCCGGCTGTATACTAAGTATATAGAGATATTCTCTCCGAGATATACCATAAAATTGCAAAATTTGATATTTCGAGTAGGGATGAATATAGATAATATACGAGGATTATTTTTTAATATAAAAAAAGAGTATCAGATGTACATAGAAGAACATGAAGAAAATTTTTTAAAACCTGCCTATTTTGGAGAACCGTTATTAATTAAATTTATAGGAGGTGTTGATTATTGCGGGGGTTTAAAATTTAAAATTAAAGAAGGAAATATTATTTCCATATTAATCGATTTTCGAATGGATGGAGATGTGTAGTTTGATGGAAGCGAGTGTGATGAGATTAAGGATGTATTGTTAAGGCGGAGCATGTATGTAGACAGAACTTTCGTTCGGCTTAGCGTTTCAAAAGCAAGGCTTTTGCCTTGCGGAGTATAAAATAGGATAAATGTAAAAAATAAGGATGTAATTAACTTTTAGAAACATGATGCAAAGACTGTTTATTAGTACAACTTGCTTGCTCCTTTGCTTTGCAAGCCATGCGCAAAATGCCGGTAATGGAAATTCCACGCTTTTGGCAGAAGTGGAACAGCTTCAGGCCAAATATGAAAAAGACGTCAACGCGGCATTTGTCATTGCCGACGCCGTACAAAAAGCGGGCGCATACGTGGAATCGCTGGCGGCATTATTCGAAAATGGGGAAATCACTTTGCCGGTGGGTATAAAGAGCAAGGACGCGGGCTATGCTTTGATTATTGAAAAAATTACGCATGATGAGAAAACCGGAAAAGCAATAGTACATGCCCTCTGCGCCTTTGAGTTTAAGGACTCCGGGCAGCGCATAGCCTTTACAGGGGAAGCGGTTGTGGAAGGTCGAAACGGAATAGGTACGGAAGGACTGTTGAGCTTGATGGCGCCGGTGCGGAGAAATATGGGAAAGGAGGCGGCCGTTGTTATCCGTGAGGGAACAAGTGTGAAGTTCGGCTGTGAGGGTATAGAATTATTTGATGCTAAAATGACGTTTGTCGTTACATCCAATACGATTATCCCGATTGATAATAGCGGCAAGCCGGCCAATGGGCCTGTTGCATTTGACTTTGACGCCACATTCCGGGATTTCGAAAATTACACCTTGTCGCTGAGTATTAACCGGGCGTTTTCCATCAAAGGATTGAAAGATGTTATTTTTACATTAAAGGGAGCAGCCCTGGATCAAAGCGATACGGAGACGTCGTCCATGACCAGGTTCCCGGAAAAATATTTTGCTTCGGGAAGCGAAGACGAAATAAGGCTGTGGAAAGGGCTGGCTATTACAGAGGCGTCGGTGAGCCTGCCTGCCATCATAAAAAAGCCGGGAAGCGACGGGGAAAGAGTGACCATAGCGTTACAACAAGTGCTGTTTGATGAAAACGGATTTACAGGTAATGTGTCGGTAAAAGACTTACTGAACAGTGCGGCCATTGACCCCAGTCAGTGGAGCGTCTCGGTAAATGATTTTGCATTGGATGTTTTGAAAAATGAAATTGTATCCTTTGGCTTTGGCGGCGACCTTAGCATTCCTCCGTTTGGCTCCCACTCATTAATCCCTTATATGGCTACGTTTAACCCGGCTATGGAGGAATATGAAATTAAAGCGGGCATTGCCGGAAAATATGAGTTCCCGGTGCTGGGAAGTACGCTCGAACTGAACGACCTTTCTACAATTGAAGTCCTGATCAGGGATTCCGATATTTATCCGAGCATTCATGCTTCGGGCATATTGAACATTAATGCGCCGATCGGCTCCGACAGTTCCAAAAAATTCACGCTTCCGGGCATTACGTTTGAAAATATGGTGATCAGCCGCGAGAGCCCTTATTTTAAACTTGGCGCCATAGGTATTACCGGCAACCTGCAAGCTCCGAAGATTGGGGGATTTGAACTTTCTATAAATGATATTCACACCGTCGATAACCAGAAAGGAAGCGGATTGGCTTTTGAAGCCGAAGTGACGTTAAGCGACATGTTCAGCGGAAAGGCCGGCTTGCAGCTCTATGGCGATTATCAGCATTGGAAATTTAAGGAATTGTATGTGGATAAAGTAAACGTGGAGTTCGAATCTTCGGCATTCAGTCTTTCGGGCGGCGTGTGGTTTAAAAACGGGGATGCGGTGTATGGCGATGGATTCAGGGGTGATATAAACTTGACCCTGCTGAATACGTTTGACTTTAAAGCGGTGGGCGTATTTGGGAAAAAGGACGACTACCGCTATTTTCTGACCGATGCGTTTTTTGAACTTGCACCATCTGCCGGAATTTATATACCGCCGGCGCTTTCGTTTTACGGCTTTGGCGGCGGGTTATATATGCGGATGCAACAAATGTCGAGAATGCCGCAGCCGGTTGCAAACGTAGATCCTGAATTTGGGAAATCATTGTCGAATATTACCTATGTGCCGGATAAAAAAGTGGGTTTGGGTGTGATGGCCACCACTAAATTTGCATTGCAGGCGGCAAGCAGCGCCATAAATGCCAATGTGGGTTTTGAGATGCAATTTAACAGTCATGGCGGTTTGAATTTTGCACAATTGCGCGGCGACCTTAGTGTGATGTCGCCTCCCGACAAATGGGGAAAGTTAATGGATAATATCACCGACCGTATGAATAAGCTGGAAGCATCGGGGACGGTGCAGCCGGTAAAAGCCAAAAAAGCAGATATAGAAAAATCGCCGTCGCATGTAAATAGCGGGTTTTTTACCGCTAATGTAAATATCGAGTATGATATGATGCATAGCGTTTTTTCGGCAGACTTGAATACCTATTTGAATGCCGGGATTATAACAGGCAGGGGAGAGGGTGGCCGTATGGGATGGGCCTCGGCCTATTTCTCGCCCGATAAATGGTATGCCCGTGTAGGTACGCCTTCCGACAAGGTTGGTGTGAAGGTGCTTGGTTTGGCCGACCTGGGCGGCTATTTCATGGTGGGCAATGATATTCCCGGCTTGCCGCTGCCGCCCGAAAAAGTATTGAAGAATTTAAGTCGCGACAAACAGGAAAAACTGCAACGAACCAGCTCCGATAAATTAATGTTTGGCAAAGGTATTGCATTTGGCGCCGGGTTGGAGGTGGATTTTAACGCCACCCTGCCGCCTTTCTATGCACATATCGGTGCGGGCGTGGGCTCGGAATTCCTGCTGGTTGATATAGGCGGAAGAACGTGTGCCAACTATGCCGGAAAGCCGGGTATTAATGGCTGGTATGCCTCCGTGCAGGCCTGGGCTTATGTGGAAGCCGATATAGGCATAGGCGTGCGGATTTTTGGAAGAAGCAGGAATTTTAGTATATTGGATATTTCGGTGGGCGCGCTGTTGCAGGGCTCGGGGCCTAATCCGATGTATTTTGCGGGCGCCGTGGGAGGACGGTTCAGGGTATTGGGCGGCTTGATTTCCGGAAATTGCAGTTTCGATTTCGAAATTGGAGAACAGTGCATTCTCAGCGCTGGCTCTCCGTTTGGCGAGGACGTGATTGCCGAATTAACGCCTGTTACCGGTGAAAAAGATATCAGCGTATTTGTGGCGCCGCAAGCCATTTTCAATGTGCCGGTGGAAGTGGAAATGGAAATAGAAGAAGAAAACGTAAAAGGAATATACAAAGCCACCCTCGAAAAATTTGAGTTGAAATATAAAGAAACGGGGAAAGAAATAACAGCGAAATCGAAGTTCAGCAGCGATAAATCGGTTTGCATGATTGACCCGGCGGAGCCGTTTGAAAGCCAGAAGGACGTGGAAGTATATGCAAAAGTGGGTTTCAAGAAAAAAATAAACAACAATTGGGTGTATGTGCTCGGCGATGACGGCAGCCCGTTGTATGAAGAAAAGAAAGAAGAATTCCGTACCGGCGATCGCCCTGAAGAAATCCTCCCGGAGCATGTAAAGTATAGCTATCCGGTGAACCGGCAATATAATTTTTATCCCGATGAATATAAGAACGGATATATCATGATTGCTCAAAATTATACCTACCTATTTACTACTGAAAAACCTGAAGGCTTTAATCAAATATTGCGTATTAGCGATATAAATGGGAAAAAATATGAAAAACCGTTTGCCCATTATCTCAGGAATGCAGATAATGGAATTAAATTTGAAATAGGTTTTTCAATGGAACAAATTCCGTTTGAAAAAAATCAAATTTACACATTGGCCATTGTGAATGTGCCGCAGCAGGCCAATGCCGACGTAACGAGTAACATCACAACCGTTACCACAACAGTGGAAGGCGCGGAAGAGGTGGAAGTAAACAGGAAGAAAGCCGACGGCGCCTTACTGCAATTGGACGAGAAAGAAATTTATGCCATGCATTTCAGGAGTAGCGAGTACAATACTTTTTTAGAGAAAATAGACGCCATACCGGTTGACGAAGCAGTGGCCTGGCAAGAGTATCCGTATGTCTATAATATTATTTCCAATATTTACGATTACGCCAGGCCGGCCGAGATGTTTGATGTGGCCGAAATAGATCCGCTCGATCCCGCACAACGGTTGGTGGTGATAGAACCGGCGTATGAAAAAACCGATTGGTACATTGAAAAAGTGAAGCCACTTATTTATGACAACCGGCTTTTGCAGGACGCCGGGCTCCCGGATATGAAATTAACAAAGGAAGAGGTGTCATATTACAGCACGAGAACGCCAAGCAAGGAACTTGAAGAAGAAATGATAGAAACCAATGCCCGTCATGTGATTTCGCCATGGGGAAGTTTGCACTACCGGGCGCCCTACTACGTGGACAGGGATTATTGCGCCATAAAAAACGCCCTTGCCAACAAAAGGGCGCGCGGTGCACAATTGGGTGAAGCCGCCGCCGCGTTGTTCCGTACTGACCATATTCCCCTTATCGAAAACGGCAAGTATCCTGTAAAAATTAGTTATGTGTTGCAGGGGCCGGGACAAAGAGTAGTAACCAGCGCCGAAGAAAAAACGGTGTCACTAACCCGATTTTAAAACCAAAGTAAAACATTTAAAACAAAATAATTATGAAAGCGAAACATTTTTTAATAGGAATTACAACAGGGTTGCTGCTGTGTAGTGGATGCGAGAAAGAAAATCCGTATTGGGAGATTGTAGAGAAAAATATCGTTGTACCAAGTTATTATCAATATTGTTACATACAGGTGCAAAACAGCAGGCTTTCATTGACAGTAGTTGTTGATGCGGCGGCGGCAGATTGGTGTACTGTTGATGAAATTGATTATAGTGGTAGTGTTAGAGACGGTATAGGTGGTGTAGAGATTGGATTAGCCCTAGAATCTAATTTAATGGCGGAACCACGTGTAGCCATTGTAACCATTAGCAAGGATGGACGGAGTGAAGTGGTAACCATTACGCAGGAGGCAAGCGCTGCCACAATATCGGTTGATCACACTATGATAGAACTTGATTGTACTGCAGGAACATATACTATACCCGTTACCAGTAATACTTCGTGGACGGCCGCTGTAGAGGTCTCCGCCGCCTGGTGCACACTGACTACAGCTTCCGGCAAGGGTAATGGCACTGTTACGGTAAGCGCACCCCAGGCAATATTTAAGCGTCAGGCAACTATATTCGTTAACGCGGGGACATTGCGTGATTCGGTTATAATTTTTCAGCATGGCGAACCGGTTTATGATTCGGGTGTAAATATCGGTGGTGTGATATGGGCAACGAGGAATGTAAATGACTTTGGCACTTTCGCCTCACCTTATGAGAATGGGAAGTTCTATCAGTTTAATCGGGTGGTGGCCTATACTTCTACCGATCCCTTGTCTCCCGAATGGGATGATACACTTCCCGAATATGGAGGCTGGTTCCTGATTAACGACCCTTGTCCGGAAGGCTGGCGTGTGCCTTCACAGTCTGAATTTCAGCGTTTGGCAGCTTCCGGTTGGCGTTGGGTAACAGCAGAAGAGGATGGGCCGGGCACATGGTTCGGCCCCGGTGCGCAAACTGCCTCTCTATATCCAACGGTTCCAGATGATGCCGTGTTTTTTCCTGCAGCTGGCGCCCGAATTACATCTGATGGCCATCTTCTTTCTATCCAAGACAAATTGTACCAATGGATCGGGGAAAATGGCTGCTATTGGTCAAACGAAGATAAAGGAGTTACTTCTCCCCCTATGCTGTTTGGTGCAGGTGTAGATACCGCCGGTGGTCGGGGATGGTGGAGTAAACGCATGGCCTTATCCGTACGTTGTGTAAAGAAATAAAATTTAATTCTATAATTGATGTTCCTAACATGAATCACTAAAAACTTAAACTTATGAAAACCTTGGTAAAAATAGTATTCGCCACAATGCTGACAGGGTGTTTAGCGCTCAACTTGTATGCACAGGAGTTTAATCAATATTATGTAGAGTTTAGTCGAAATAGTAAGGTTCTTGTAGGAACGTCAGGAGGCGGTTGTGGTGATGACTACCATTATTTGGAGTTTACTGTAATAGACAGTCTGGGTAAATTTTGTTCCCCTGTTATTGGAAAATCCTCTTATGGAGGATATGGGATTAACAGTGGGCTTTTTCCGGAGCGTGTTGTATATGGTTTATTCTCATCAAGACCAAGTTCTTTCAAATTATTGGGAAAAGCCGGTGATGAGGATGATGATTTTGATGAAGACTATAAGACGTGGCAATATGTGAAAGGATCTGATCCGGTAAATCTTGTAGTGTGCCCGGCATTCTCAGATTGTGGATGGTTCTATTGTTGTAACAGGTCGCTTGATGCTAAATACAAAGTTATTGTTGATGATCCGGTATTTATAACGAATATATCATATAAAAATAATGGTAAATATGCTACGGAAACCGATAAACTAATTTTAAGAGTGGAAAAATTTTACCAAAATAATAAGACATTACCCATATTGCAAGTTAGTGCTGACAACAAACAAACATGGCAAGATCTACAAAGTGTGAGCCCAAATCAAACGATTAGCTTGTCGTATGATGCAATAGTGGGAAAGTTAGATATAGATTTTGAGTCATGGTTAGGGAAAGGTTTATATTTTAGGGTCGTGAAAACGTTGCTTAACGGCACTAAAACAAAAGGTAATGATACAGGACCGGTTACGTTTTACCCCGATGGTGCGAAATTCAGCATTACCAGTACCAAGCAAACCTGTTGTGAAGATGAGGTGAAATTAACGGTACATTTGGAAAACCCGGAGGATGCCAAATATATGACTTTGGATACAAATAGATATCTCTGGGTTATGGCTCTGGATAGTGCGAAATTGACCGAGGCACATTATTGTACTATGACATCATTAGGTGATAATAAATTTCACATAGAACCAGACATGACGCCTTATGACCCACCCAGGCAAGACCCATTTATAGAAGAAACCGATGTTTTTTGGTATTTACAACTTCAAGACCGGACGGATCAAAGTCAATTTTTCTGCGTGCGAAAATTTACCATTCCCGCCAAACCAAAAGAAATTAAGGTGAGTCAAATGCCGCCGGGTTATACTATAAATAATGTGGACTATGATGTGCCGCACAGCAACAGCAAATTTGCCATGCTGAATATCACCGACCCCAGTTATGATTCGCATCGCCGGGTGCCGTATTTTGTGAATATAGGAGCTGGGCATGAGATACCCATTCCGGAATTGGGCGCATCAAGCTTTGAAGATTTAACGCCGGCCGAGCAGGAAAAATGGAAAAGCAATTTTGAAGAAGGATATGCCAAAGATCGTAAAGATATTACTGTCCGGCAAAATTTTGCTAACGCGCAACAGGGCGAAATATTACTTGAAAGAGTAGAGCGCATCGCCATGCCGAAAGACGGTTCATTTTTCTTATATAACCAGAAAACAGGCACGAACGTCTATCGCTTACACAAGGCCACGTTTGTTTCGGGTAAAAACATTGAAACAACGCCACTTGTTCCGTCCGAAAATGTGATAGACTTTGAGGTTACCCCCGATGGCGCATATTGTATATATAAAAAATATAATACGGCCGGATTGTTTATTCTGCCACTCACCGGCGCCATTCCATCTTCCGGCACACGGCTTTCCGACAAATCAAGTGCTGCTACTGTAAGTGGATTTGGCCAGGAACTGCCTAATCATATTTATAAAGATACTTCGGGGAGTTGGGCGGTGGCATCGGTATATAATCATAATATGTATGCTATTACTATTCCCAAGGGGAACGAAGCAATCATTACATCGCTATCCAATCCAGTACACGTATTGGAGCAAGGTTTTGGGTTTTATGAGCAACCACTTTCTTCAAGTAATTCTACATATCGGATTTATAAAGTAGATATGGGGAGGAAAAATGAAAACATGGGTATTAAGGTGCCAATAGATGACGATATCCACAAAGACATAATAAATCCTCCGAATTTACCGGGAGGGAGGACAACTTTATTTTATAGTTATAACGACAGTAGAACAAATTGTGTATATAAACTCTACAAGAAAGCCGGGGTTTCTTATCCTCCCTATACAGGGTGCGTATTAGCGTCATCATTACCACAACGTGTAGACGGCACTTTGATTGCTTTCGAAGATAGTTTGGATGAAATTACTGTTTGTGAGAAGGAATATTGTGGCGGGGGCTCAAGTATAGGCATAGACCTGCCAACAATAGAGTCTCCAACGAACTGTTACAGAGAAAAAACGATTTACAGGAAAGAATGTACAACTTATAGGCTAAATCAAAATAAAACGCTATTAACTGTGGCGCCCAACAGCAGTTTTGTGATTATATTAGACAATACTACCTACAGAAAAATATCTTCTTCGACAAGTTCAACGGCCATTCCCTCCGGCTCAAACTTCAAAATAAGTCCGAATAATACAGATTTTGTGTTTACCAACAATGGCCATACCTATAAGAACAGCACGGCAGCGGGAGATATGTTGATTCAAAATCAAAAAAGTTCTAATATTTGCTTTGCAGGCACTGGTAGATACTTCTTATTCGTAGATCCTGTAACCGGTTACGTATATAAGCAATATATGAGTGATAAGGACGCATTGGAAGATACGGAACCCTTGTTTAAAGAAAATAAATGGAACCAGTTCCTTAATAAAAACCTCGGCACCAAAGTCAGCAGCCACTATATTCAACTTAATGCGCCACAAACATGGACATTGAAAGATGCCGACGGTTGTGTATATAATGAGTTTCCTGTATTTATAAAAGCGCCCGTGAGTCCGAGTATGACATATACAATAAAAAGTCTTCCCTCAAATGTGTGTGCGCAGGATGGAACAGCCATTATTACATACAAAGGGGGCGGGCTTGCTCCATTTTTTTACAACTCAGGCGCTTTGCGGAATATAGGGGATAAAATTACCGTGAACGGCTTGAAATACGGTGATAATGAAATTCAATTTACCGATGAATATGGACGTGAAAGTCATCTTTTAATTGTAAAAGTCGGGAGTACTGTCGGGATAACAGGGGTTACAGTGACCAGCCATCAAACATGTGATCCGCCTAACGGACGCATCCAGGTGACCTTGGGCGGTTTTTTGCCCGGGGAGAAAACCTGTAGCTTAACGCATTCTGTTTATCCTTCTCAATCATATACCCATACCTCAAACGGTAATAGCTATGAATTTGAAAGACTACCTGCCGGCGTGTATAACGTGTCGGTGTCGCAGGACGACTGCCATTTTGAAAAGACGGAAGGATATGAAGTGGGATCGCAAATATTCAACATCACGGATATTGCCGTCACGCCTGCTACTACGTTGGAGGGCAATGGCAGCGCTACGTTTACATTCGCTAATCTTAACGGAACGGCGGAATGGCAGAACGGCGGTATGCTTTTTGATTCGCATGAAGTCACGCAAACTGCGGTTACAACCCGGAACGGAGGAATAAGTCCGGGAACGTATGCGCTCACTGTCCGCAGCAACACCGGCTGTGCGATTAGTACCACCATGACGATTGATAAACCGGCTTTTTGGGGAGAAATAAATTTGCACTACACAAAAGATAGCCATTTGATATTGCCCGGTAGCCTCAATGGCAATGTATTGTTTGATCCGTATAAATTCAAAATTATAAAATCAACCGGTGAACTCATAACCGAAAGCAAAAAACCGAAAGCAGTGATTCGGCAACCGGGTGCGTATGCGCTTTATGCACATCATGCACAGGAAAATAATTCATTGTTGTTGCATGAATTTACATTTCCTGTAGACGCCATCAAGGCGAGTGTGGACATTTCGCCGCCGGTTTGTCCGCAAGGCATGGGCACGGCAACCATAAACATCCAAGGCGGCGGTTTTGGTAATATTTCAGCTATAAAAGCAAGTGTAGACAGGCTGAATTATACCAAACCGCAAAAGTTTAACCTGGATGCGTCCAGGTATGATGCTTTTTTGCGTGATACGATGGTTACAAGAATTGATAATCTCAGTATTCATGCCGTGTTGGTGCAACCGTTTCCTTTTGTGGTGCCCGCTATGGAACCGGTATCGGCGCAGATAGACTATAAGGCGCCTTCCTGTGTGGGTTTAGCCAACGGGAAAATACAACTGTCGGATTTTACAGGCGGCAGTGGGGATTATGAATACAAAATAAACGATAATGCATGGAAAGATACCACTGTGGCTATAGATGGATTAGGCCCGGGCGCCTACAACGTGTACCTGAGGGATAAAAAATATCAATGTGAGCCGCAACACCTGCATGGCGTAAAATTGCGCGCTCCGGACACGTTAAAGGTGAATATTGTTGATGTGAAACAACCAAAATGCGAATTGGGGAATGGCAGTCTGGCGGCCACTTTGAGGGGAGGTGACGGATATTACCGGTATGACTGGTATCATAACAACAACCTGATAAATTCGGCAGACTATGACGCTATCTACGAAATAAGTTTAGGCGACACGCTAACGTCTGGATTTTATAAATTGCAGATATATGATGGAAATCAATGTGTGGCTTCCGATACGGCTACCTTACATACCTATCGTAACCCGCAGGTAGAAACGGTGCAGCTAACAGATGCAACTTGCGCCGGCGCCAAGGATGGAACGGTGGAGTTACTGGCCACATCGGGCGCTGCGCCGCTTGATAGTGTGATATTGAAACATCGTTATTTGCCTTATGAATACCGTAATCAAGGCAAGGTGTTTAACAAATTGGATACGGGAAACTATACCTTGACCCTGCGCGACGCCTTGGGCTGTTATACGACAACACCCTATCCGCTTTTTCTACATGGGCCTGAGCCATTGCGCGTTGTAGTAGATACCATTTTACCGGTAGTAGAAAAAGGTTCCCGCAGCGGAAAAATTATATTTAAAATATACGGTGGAAATACAGGACATAAGACTGTCTGGCTGAAGCGGACAGACGGTGTGGCGGTTGATAGCCTGACGTATATCAATAATGTGATTCCGTTAAGTTTTACACAGTATGCCGGCGTCTATCGCATAGAAGTTGTGGATAGCAAGGGTTGCCGGGATGCTACCGGGGAGCTGCGGATAGAAGAGCCGGAAAATCAGCTCAAATTCGTAATTAAGGAAGTGAAAGATGCGCGTTGTAAGTCGCAGGTGGGGAGCATTACGGTGGAAGGCGCCGGCGGGTGGGGCGAATACCGCTACAAACGGGAACAGGAAACGAATTTTACCACATGGAATACATTTGACAATTTGTATCCGGGGCATTATGTAATTACGGTAACCGACAAACTGGGCGCCACATACAGTGAAACCATTATGGTACATGAGCCGAAAGACAGTTTAAGGGCAGTGGTTACGGACCGGATATTGCCGACTTGTGGCAATAACGGCGCATTTTCTATACAACTGTCGGGCGGCACGCCCCCTTACAAACTTTACGAAAATGCCGATACCGCATGGTATACCCATCCGCAAACAGTAGAATGGACAGGCAAAGGCAGTGGAAATTATTTGTTGCACCTTGTGGACAATAACGGATGCCGCTTTGAGTTGGAAGAAAACCTTCCGGCCACTTCGTTACTTGCCATTGAGGAAGTGGAAGTGAAATATCCTCTCCTGCCGGCGGCGTCTGATGGGGAAATTAAAGTGATGCTACGGGGCGGTACAGCGCCATACATGTATCAATGGACGCAGGATGTAACAGCGGAATTGACGGCGAACAGTCCGGTTTTGACGGGTATTCCCGCGGGTTACTATGGCGTAAAAGTTACAGATGCCGGAGGATGCACGGTACACGAGGACGTGATGCTAACAGATCCTTCTTATGTGTCGTTTACACTGCTTGACTTGGGGCACGAAACGGCGTTCCAGGCAGCCAACGGTTATGCGGTCTTGCGTGCCGATGCTTTGTTGTCGGACTATACCTTGATAACACCGGGAAGTACTAAGGTATCTTATACAAGCAGTGAGGTGACCGATGCTTTCCGTGTGCAAAATGATACGGTCTCCTTTTATGGTTTAAGCGCCGGAAAATGGTTGGTTTCAGGCACTAATCCGGCAGGATATCATATCGTATCGGAATTTTCAATAAATGTATATAATGAATTTACAATTGATAATATTTCGATTTCACAAGTGCGGAAAAAAGGACTGTCCGATGGACAGGCGCGTATTAGTGTGCGGGGCGGGGGCGGCGGCAACCGTTACACATGGACAACTGCTGAGGGAATACAGGCTTCTTCGGTAGATGATGATTACAGCAGCATACTGCGTGATGTGCCGGCCGGCTCCTATACCGTGAAAGTAGAAGATTGTTACGGCAACATACTGCAAAAAGAAATCGTGATAGAAGAGCCGGAACAGGCATTAACATTAAATGTGGCCGATTACCAAAACCAAAGTTGCAAAACTGCGCAAGATGCTTATGTGGCGCTGTCGGCTGCCGGCGGATGGGGCGATTACCAGTTTCGCCATCGGTCGGAAGCTTATTTTAGCAATAACGCTATGTACCGGGGCCTGGAAGTGGCCGGGCATTATTTCTATGTGACCGACCGGCAGGGCGTGATAGATAGCATTTTTATTGATATTACGGAACCGGAGTATGTAAGAACTTCGGTGGCCACTATTGAGCCCGTGAAATGTAAAGATGCGTTCAACGGCAGTGTCCTTTTCTCGCTGAATGGCGGCACGGCGCCTTATTCCTTGTCGGTGTTGGATAGTGGAATATGGCGGGAAGGAAATATCTCCAATGGTTTGCGTGCGGGCTCACACACCTTTGTGTTTAAAGACCAAAATAACTGCGTGGGGCAGGACACGCTTACGGTGTATGTGCCGGAACCAGATTCGCTCTTATTTACAAACATAAAAGTAACACACACCACTTGTGAAAAAAACAATGGGAAAATAACAGTGAATGTGCGAGGCGGTACATCCCCCTACCAATACCAATGGACGGATTCCGGCAATACAGTCATCGGGAATAATGCTGAAATTTCGGGATTATCGCAAAATAGAATATATCGGCTGAAAGTGACAGACAGCAATGGCTGTATGCAACAATTGGAACAACGTATATATCCTTCTACTTTGCCTGTTATTGCCGGCCTGCAAACCACGCCGGTGCAGTGTTATGGCGATACCACAGGAACGGCGCAGGTAGTGGCTGTGGTGCCGGCCGAGCCTTATGCGCCATATTCGATTAGTTGGTCAAATGGCGATCAAGGCGCTTCATCCAGCCGGTTTTACGAAGGCACGCACCATGTAACGGTAACCGATGCTAACGGATGTGTGGCTACGCGCTATTTTGATATCACACAACCCGACTCTTTGTATTTGTCTGTAACGGAAGTGAGAGAACCGCACTGCTATGGTTACAATGATGGGCGCATTCTAACCGGCGCCCTGGGCGGCATGCAGCCATATACCTATCAATGGTCGAATGGAGCTGTTACGCCGGATGTGGAAAATATTGCCAAAGGCAATTACAACGTAGTGGTGACAGACGCCAACGGTTGTGTATATCAAAAGTCGTTTGCCCTTGAAGAACCCGGTGCACAAACCATAGACTTGGGCGAAGATGTGGTGATATGTCCCGGCAACACACACCTTTTAGATGGGAAAGATTATATGACATACCGCTGGTACACGGCCGCGGGCGATGTTTCCAACGAACGATATGTGCATGTGCGTGAAGCAGGCCGTTATTTCCTGGAAGCTATGGATGCAAGAAGTTGTCCGGCTTTGGGCGAAGTGAACATAGCCATAGGAAACAATGCACTGGCAGCCGATTTTCTATTGGCGTCGGAGGCCGCACTGGGCGATACGATTATGATATTTGAGCTCTCAAATATGACGTTAGACAGTTTAAGGTGGGAATATGACCCTGCCGCTTTTGAACGCATTTCATGGAACAACGACTACGACTATTCGTATATATTATCATTGCGCAGTTTGGAGCCGGGGTTGCATAATATTAACCTGTATGCTTACTCCGGCGGGTGTTATTCGCGTGTCACCAAGTCGGTTGATGTTGGTGTACAACGCGCGCCTGCCGCAGTGCCGGACATGGAAAAGGAAGAGCCGTTGATTGCTTCGGTCAAATTATATCCTAATCCCAATAAGGCCATATTTGCTGTGGAGGTAAAATTGCGGGAAACGGCGGATGTGAGATTGATATTGTTCTCGGTGGTTCCCGGCGCTCGTCTGGACGACCGTACCGGGCGAGGATCGGATTACTATCATATCAGTTATAACATCCCGCAACTGAGTGCCGGCATGTATGTGATGATGGTGATGGCAGGCAATGAACGCCAGTTGGTGAAATTGATTGTTGCACAATGAAAGAAATGAAAACAAAATTGGCATGCCGGAAAGCCGGCATGGATGTGAATAAATTTCAATTAAACACGTTTATTGCCACAAGACAAGTGTTGATTTACGATATTAAAACGCTAAAATGAAAAGAAGTATTGTCGCTGTAATATTAATTATCTGGTGCGTTTACGGTAGCGCATTTGCCGAAGAAGCGGGCGTAAAATTGCTGTGCCGCCCGGTACGTGATTCTATTATGTTACGTTGGGCGCCGACCGATAAGCAAACATGGGATTTGGGCAACAAATATGGGTACATGGTTGAACGTTATACCATCTTGCGCAAAGGACAACTGACGGACGACCTGGAACGTGTCGTATTGACCGCTGTACCGCAAAAGCCTGCACCCCTTGAGGAATGGAAACGCTATGAAGACAACAAGTATGTGGCTACAGCGGCGCAATGTATTTTCGAGGAAGTGGAAAGCCTTCCGGCGATTAATCCGGTGGCGGTAGCCCGGCGCTACAGGCAGGAGCAAAACCGTTTCGCATTCGCCATGTATGCGGTCGACCAGTCGGTGTTGGCCGCCCGCCTGTCGGGCTTGTTTTTGGCGGACAAAACGGCGCAAGCCGATGAAAAATATTTGTATCGGGCATACATTGCACTTCCCGACGCCTTGCCGCCTTTGGATACGGCTTTTGTCTTTACAGGGCTGTCGGAGTACCAGCCGCTGCCTCCGCCCATAGAACTTATGGCGCAATGGGACGATAAAAAAGTGACATTATCGTGGAATATTTTTTACCAAAGTCATATTTACAACAGCTATGTGCTTGAAAAATCATCAGACGGGAAGCATTATGAGCCGGTGAGCGACAATGCCATGGTACAGCTTGCCGATCCTGGTGTTTCGCCTGTACATGCGTTCAAAACAGACTCGTTAAACAATAATGAAACCGAATGGTATTATCGCCTGAGAGGCGTCAATGCGTTCGGGGAGCTTGGCCCTCCGGGCGATTCGGTGGCAGGGCATGGCCGTGTTCCCATAACCGATGCGCCCATGATTATAAATAAGGAAGTGCTCAATAATTCGGAAGTCTACTTGTTGTGGAGCTATCCGGAGGAAATGAATCGCTATATTTCGGGTTTCCGTTTATACCGCTCATCAAACCCTGCCGGGATGAAGCAAAAAATACATGAAAGCAAAACCCCTGCCGACCGCGCCTTTACAGACTTCTCGCCTGGCCTTACCAATTATTACACCATCTCTGTATTTGATAATGAAACGGAAAAATTTTCGTCAAATATTACGTATGCCGAATTAATAGACAGTGTCCCGCCATTGAAGCCTTCCGGCTTTGCAGGCCGGGTTGACAGCACCGGGAAAGTGTGGCTTACCTGGGCGCCGAATAAGGATAAAGACCTTGACGGATACAGGGTGTACCGGAGCAACCGCCCCGATTTTGAATTCCTGCTCGTCACACCGGCGGTGATAAAGCAACCGTTTTATACCGATTCCGTAACGCTGAATACCTTGACGCGACGGGTTTACTACCGGCTCAGGGCAATAGACCTGCGCCAAAACCAATCGGAATTTAGCGAAGTGCTTGAAGTGATGCGCCCCGATATTATACCGCCCGTAGCGCCGGTTATTAAGAATGTGGAAGCGCAAAAAGGCGCGCTGCTGGTCACGTGGATAAACAGTTCGAGTGAAGATGTAGTACGTCATCATATTTATCGAAAACAAAAAGGCGATACCACTTTTCAATGGCTTGCAAGTATTGACAGGAAGCCCGAAAAACAATCGTCCTACGCCGATCGGACTGTCGAACCCGGGGAGATATACATTTACCAGGTGAAAGCGGAAGACAACAGTCAATTATATTCTGCGCCATCAACGCCGGTGCAACAAAAAGCCCTTGGCGGCATTGTGGAACAGGTGCTGTTGAAAAAACGGGAACACCCCGACCGGGTAGTCCTTCATTGGGAAATTAAATCGAAGAAAAATGTAGCACGGGTTTTGATATACAAGGCGGCGGATGATGCGGCCTTACAACTGTATAACAATTCAACGGAAGATAGCTATACCGATAATAAAATATCTCCGGATAAAACATACAGGTACAGGATTAAAGCCATATATGTGGATGGCGCCTCTTCGGCGTTAAGTGATGAAGTGACCGTAAAATTGTAGTAACCGGGATATGGCACGACAAAAAACCTTAAAATATGAAATTGATAACTGGAGGCAACGCGCGCGGTGTACCGCTTTTTTGTTAGGCGCATTGTTTTCTACATGCACCGTTGTTGCCCAGGATATTGAAGCCATAGCGAAAGCGCCTGTACTTACTCTAAACGGAGGCTTGTCGTTAAGTCAGATTGCCACTTTTATGCCCGGTGATACCACGGCACAAGATCCGTATGCCATGTATTTGGCCGGTAATCTTAACTTAAGTTTTTTTGACGTCGTTCATATTCCACTTTCTTTCGCCTATACCAACCGGCAGTTGAGCAAGGAAGTATCCCTTCCGTTTAACAGGTTTTCTATTGCGCCGTCCTACAAATGGGTAAAGGTATATGCCGGCTATGCGTCCATGCAATTTTCTCCGTATTCTCTTGCCGGACATGAGGTGTTTGGCGGTGGCGTAGAACTCACGCCCGGCAACGGATTTAAGATAAGCGCCATCTGCGGACGATTGAAAAAAGCCGTTTCGGGCGGGGAAGGCTTAGATTCTTCGTATCAAAGAATGGGCGGCGGATTCAAAGTAGAATATGCGGGGAAACAATTTGATGTGGGCGTCAATATTTTTAAGGCGCAAGACCTCTCCTCCTCGCTTCCCGACAGCGTTGCCATTGCACCGCAGGACAACCTGTCGGGAACGGTCAGCGCCGCGATTAATTTCATTAAGAATATCCGTTTTGGAGCAGAATATGGTTTTAGTGCGCTGAATCAGAATACCGGCAAGGGACGTCATGGTTTTCGATTGTTGGAAACAGGCGGCAATGTGGCGATGTATCATGCCATAAAAACCAATCTTACCTACACTTCTCCTGTTGGTGCAATTGGCGCCACTTATGAGCGGATCGATCCGAACTATATCACCCTGGGCGCGTATTACATGACCAATGACTATGAAAACATCACGGCAAATTATTCCACAGCGATAAAAACTGTGAACATTGCAATAGATGGCGGTTATCAACGCGACAACCTGAACGGGCAGAAAACCAATACCACCTCAAGAATGATTTTTTCGGGAAACGTGTCTGCCAATATTGGAAAGGAACTTACGCTTTCTGCCAACCTTTCCAATGTGCAGTCGTATGTCTATATTAACGATATTTACGACCGGGTAACCCAAACCAACGAATTCCAAAACCTCGATACGCTGAATGTGACGCAACTGAACTATACCGCTTCGCTGGACGCCGCATACCTTTTGCAAAGCGGCAAGGAGCGGCGGCAAGGATTTAATGTGGGTTTTATGTATCAGAAATCGGCCGAACAGCAAGATTTTACCGGCTATTCAGGCAATGACATTTATAACGGGTCGCTGTCGTATCAATATGCCGTCATTCCTGCCAAATTTAATGCTTCGGCCTCGGTAAACTACAACCATAACCGGATGCCGGACGACCTGTACATACGGGCAATGACTTATAACGGGTCGCTGCAAAAAGTTTTTTTTGAAACCTTACGCACGGCCTTCACTTGCACCTATAGCAACATGGCCAATAATAGCGGAAACTTATCTAATGTTTTCAATGTACGGTTAACCGGTGGATATGTGTTCTTCAAAAACCATAACCTTAGTTTGAATGTAGCCATGATACACAGTGCGGGTCAAAGCAAAACCCGGGTGCAATATTCGGCGAACTTGGCCTACAGCTACGT
Source organism: Prevotellaceae bacterium (assembly GCA_031279475.1). Taxonomy (GTDB): domain Bacteria; phylum Bacteroidota; class Bacteroidia; order Bacteroidales; family UBA932; genus JAIRLC01. The sequence continues at coordinate 19,129 of JAITIL010000051.1, forward strand.
GTTTAATGCCGTTGTGACGCGAAAGGACAAAGGCATGAAGTTAGATACTAATTTTTAGCTGTGTCATAAAATCCATTTTTTGCAAATTCACAAAAAAGCATTATCTTTGCAGTCCATTTTTGGCGTGGTAGCTCAGTTGGTTAGAGCGTTTGATTCATAATCAAGAGGTCGAGAGTTCAATTCTCTCCCACGCTACTGTGTAAAAATAAGACGCTTGGGTGGTTTTAGAAGTTTACTCCTAAGGCTGGAGGAGAGCGGGCATTCCTGCCCGCTCCATTATTTTTGTGGCTCACCTGCAATTTTTATCTTGCCCGCCATCTCATAAATAAATCAACAAATTTTCTGTCTTATACGTGTCCATATCTCACATTGGCAGCGCATAAGTTTTTTCCCACACGAATCGTGCGGTTCCGCCATCACGTATTATAGAGTGAGCGGTAGTACGAAGACGTTGCTCACTATTCCACCAGTGCATCCTATTTGGCCAGTTCAAATTATTTCCGCCAGTCCGCAAATGATGTGGCGGCGCTGTTAAGCAGCTACTCGGGTCTACGGGGAAGGCTATACCGTTCTGAGCATTCGAGCATAATACATAATATTTCTGTTCAGCGTTTGGATTCACAAGTGTGATATTACTCGACATTTAGCTGAATAAATCGGAAAAACGCAATTTTCCCCGATGTATAAAAAATTCCCACACGATACTTTTTTCATACACACCACCGATTTTCACAGCCGTCTCGGGGGAAACCGACAATTTGCGGCGGTTTTTCCAAAAATGGATGTGGGCGCGAAATACTGCCGCAAAAAACGAACATTTCCCTTTACACAAATAAACCATCGCCGACAAGCCGTCGAGCGCCATGCGCGCCAACAGGATCGTTTTTCGCTTTTCCGCCGGCAGGTTTTTATACAACAGGTAAAGATTATTACGATGGTTGAGGTAAATTTTTTGCGGATTATTATTCGGCAACGTGCCTCCGCCCACATGAAAAACCACCGATTGCGGCTCACACATTATTTTATATCCTTCCGCTTGCATCCGCCAACAAAGGTCGATTTCCTCCATGTGCGCAAAAAATAACGCATCAAATCCGCCCAAGCGGTGATATAGCGCGGCACGCACCATCATGCAGGCGCCCGTAGCCCAAAACACCGCACGCTTTTCGTTATATTGTCCCGCATCAGGCTCTATGTGGTTCAAGATACGCCCGCGACAAAACGGATACCCATACTTGTCAATAAAACCGCCGGCAGCGCCCGCATACTCAAAAAAACCGGGCGACGCACACGCACACACTTTTGGCATACATGCCCCGATGCTGGCGTCATGTTCCATCAAGGTAAACAAAGGTTGCAACCAGTTTTCCGTAACTTCCACATCCGAATTAAGCAGCACATAATAGTCGGCTTTTATTTGCTGCAAGCCCCGATTATAGCCGCCGGTAAACCCGCAATTTTCATCGAGACAAATTAAAGTGACAGAAGGAAAGTGCGCGCGGAGAAAATTAACGGAGCCGTCGGTGGAGCCGTTATCAATTACCACAAACGAAACGCCTGGCCACGAAGTATGCGCCAACATCTGCGGAAGGAAACGCTCAAGAAAATGTTTTCCGTTCCAGTTTAATATCGCAACAGCAATCGTAGCCATTTATTTTTTATCATTAAAAAACAAAATTAACGTTTTTTTTATATCTTTGCAAGAATAATTTATTGACATCATGCGTTTACTAAATATCATCAACTGCGAACGGGGATACAGGGCCGGGCAAACAGGGCCGGGCGAAATACACTATATACCCCACGACGGTTGTTGCAAGTTGAATATTTACAATTGGCTCCGCGATATTCCCGAAGACCGCGCCTACCAAATTTTTGAAGTGCGTTTTAAAAATACGCACAAAGGTTTCTTTTACAATACAAACAACTTGCCCTTAGCCAAAGACGACATTGTGGCGGTGGAAGCGAGCAGCGGTCACGACATAGGCATCATAAGCGCTGCGGGGCCTATCGTATTGTTGCAGATGAAACGCCAGAATATAACGGCTAATGTGGCGGACCTGAGAAAAATTTATCGCAAGGCCAAGCCGGCCGATATTGAAAAATGGCAAGAAGCCATTGCGCGCGAACACCGGGTGATGATTAAAACACGGCAGATTGCCGCACAGTTTAAGCTCAACATGAAAGTGGGCGATGTGGAGTTTCAAGGCGATGGCACCAAGGCGATTTTTTATTATATCGCCGACGACCGCGTCGATTTCCGTGAGCTCATCAAGGTGTTGGCCGACGAGTTCCACATACGCATAGAGATGAAGCAAATCGGCGCACGGCAGGAAGCCGGGCTCATTGGCGGCATTGGCGTATGCGGCCGGGCATTGTGTTGTGCACAATGGGTGTCTGATTTCATCTCGGTGAACACTTCGGCGGCGCGGGCACAGGAACTCTCGCTGAACCCTCAAAAATTAGCCGGCCAATGCAGCAAACTGAAATGTTGCCTGAATTACGAAGCCGCCACTTATGCCGAAGCGCAAAAAGATTTTCCACAAGTGAAAAATCCGTTAGACACGATAGAAGGGCCAGCCTATCTGGTAAAAAATGATGTGCTGAAAGGAATCATGTGGTTTACTTTTGATCCGCGTAATCCGGTAAATCAGATTGCTGTACCGGTAACCCGCGTAAAACAAATTATTGAGCTAAACCGGAAAGGAGAAAAAGCCGAATTTCTCGTAGAAAATAATCATATCCCCTCCGCAAGGCCCGACTTTATAAGCTCGGCAGGTGAAGATAGCATCACCCGTTTCGACCGGTCGAAAAAACGACACAACCACAACAGGCAGGGTCGTGCAAAGGAAGAAAAGAAGAAGCCACATGGGGCAACGGGACAAGGACAAAGTCCGCGGCAAGAACAGTTTGCCCAGTCTTCAAAAAATAACGAAAAAAGGCACAAGCGCCGGAGACATCCGCATAATAACAAGACCAACCCTGCCAAAAATGAAAAGCAACAATAAAGTTTATATTCTTTATTTATTACTTACGATTGGATATTTGTTCACAGCGTGTACTACGCCTGCAACATTTGAAAAGATTGTTAAGCTCAATAACGACCAATGGCTGAAAGACAGCGTCATCAATATTACCCTGCCGGTAACCGACACATTGGGCGTTTATGCCATCATTGTTGATTTGCGCAATAACAATGATTATCCTTTCCGCAACATTTATCTTTTCGTCGACGTGGTATCGCCAACCGGCGTAACCGTGTGCGACACGGTAGAATACGAGTTGTCGGACATGCAAGGAAAGTGGCTTGGAAAACGGGGAAGCTACTGGATTGACCACCGGTTGTCTTACCGCCCAACGGTGATATTTCCCGATACCGGCCATTATGCGTTCGGCATCCGGCATGGCATGCGCGCCGACACGCTGCTTGGGATAGGCGCTGTGGGCCTTCGTCTCGAATTGATTGATATTGAAAAGTAGTGGGCAAAAACAAGTATTTGCGATTTCGCGAAAATGAAACCTTCACGTTGCTGTATCAACCGGCATTTGAAGAGATATTCCGTCGTGATTTCAAGTTTAAGGGAGTGTGGCGCGAGCAGGTATTTCACAATAACAACCCCATTGTATTGGAGCTGGGATGCGGAAAAGGCGAATATACCGTAACGCTTGCCCTGCATGCTGCCGAAAAAAATTTTATCGGCGTCGACGTCAAAGGGGCGCGGTTGTGGCGTGGCGCAAAGACGGCCACCGAAAAACAACTTCAAAATGTAGCGTTCATCCGCACGCGCATTGATTTTATCGAATCGTTTTTTGCACCGCACGAGATTGACGAAATTTGGATTACGTTCCCCGACCCGCAACCGAAAGCGGCGCGGAAACGGCTCACTTCACCGCTTTTCCTGACCCGCTATCGCAAATTTTTAAAACCCGGCGGACACATTCACCTGAAAACCGATAGCCGCCTGCTGCACGACTACACCAAAGCGCTGGCCATGCACAATCATTTGAAAGTGTGGGAAAGCAGTACCGACATTTATGAATTGGGATTTGCCGACAACGTGTTATCCATTAAAACACATTACGAACAACTGTTTCTCAAAAAAGGAATACCCATCACTTACCTGGAATTCGGTATCGATGGCGACGATATGATACAGGAGCCCGAAGAAATTTTTAAGCATGTATAACATTGTCCGCCAGTGCTGGCGGGGGCGTTTCCCGGGGTATCCCGGGATGTCGTTACAGCTTCGACACAAAACCTGTAATCCGGCGCAGGGCTTCGGTCAACGTTGGCCTGTCTACGCAGTAGGAAAGGCGCACATAATCTTTGTAAGCGTCGCCGAATGCGTCGCCGGGGATGATGGCCACGCTGGTTTCCTGCACCAGCCGGCGGGCAAACGTGTCGCCGTCGATGCCAAAGTTTGCGGTGGAAAGGTATAAATAGAAAGCGCCCTGTGGCGGCTTGCAGTCAAATCCCGCGTGCGTGAGCACACGGCAGGCATATTCCATGTTGTCGCGGTACGACGCCGTCATGTGCGCCAGCGCCTTCTCGGTTTGCGGGTCGAGCACGGCTTGCAGCGCATACTGCCCTATGGTGGAAGCGGCGGTGACACAGTATTGATGTACCTTGGCGATTTCGTTAATCACTTCCTTGCCGGCCAGCACCCAGCCCAAGCGCCAGCCCGTCATGCTGTGCGATTTGGAGAACGAGTTGACTATAATAAGTTGCTTGCGTAATTCGGGATACGTGCCGAACGACCTGTAATCATTGGTATACAGGATACGGTTGTACACCTCGTCGGCAATCACGAAAATGCCGGTGGTGGCCAAAAACGCAGCGAGTTCGTTGCGGTTATCGCGACTGAGCGACGCCCCCGTGGGGTTGGACGGGTCGGTAAGAATCACGCATTTTGTTTTCGGGGTGATGTGTTTCTTCAAATTTTCTGCCGTAAGCTGAAAGCCGTCGGACGCGGTATCAACGGTCTTTACCGTACAATTGTTCAGCAAAACCAGCGGCTCGTACCCCGAGTAAGCAGGTGCGGGAATAATCACCTCATCGCCTTCATTCAGTATGGCGCATAATGAGGCGGCCAGGACTTCGGTGGTGCCCACGCCCACAATGATTTCCTCGAGGTCGTAGCCGACGCCGAAGTGTTGTTTGCAATAGCGGAGAACTGTTTCCCGGGTGACCTGTGCGCCGCGGTTGGGCGTGTAGGTGGTGATATTGTTGCGCAGTGCTTCAACGGCTTTTTCTTTCACGGGCGCAGGCGTGGGGAACAGCGGTTGCCCCAGCGTGAGTTTAATCACGTCCTTGAATTGATTGCAATACGTATCGAACTGCCGTATTTTTGAAGTCTGGATTTTACTTAGGTTTTTGTTAAATAATGGCATCATGGGTCACTATTTTTTCTACTTTTTCCACACATTGATGATTTCCCCGATGTATATTTTGTGGAAGTCGTTCCGGGGATAATTTTTTTCGGCAATTGCAGGGTCTGCGAATAGTTCGGGGTCGAAGAAGTCGCTGTAAATTTTCTTACATTCTATAATCATGTACGCTTCGCCGAAGGCCATGGCGCCCACGGGTGTTTCCAGCGGGGTAAAGCCCACTTCCTTCACCTTGTCGCTGTCGCGACCCGATTTGCTGCCCAAAATACTGAGGGCGTCGCGGTAATTTTCGCGGAAGAACGACAGGGTGAAATGTTCGCCGCGTTCCATAAATTCAAAGGTGTAGCGTTGCGGGCGGACAAACACAATCGCCACGTTTTTATTCCACAGGTGTCCCAGCGCGCCCCAGCTGGCGGTCATGGTGTTGAACTTGCTGGCGCAGCCTGCCGTAATCAGCATCCAGTTATCGCCAATAAGTTTGGCGGGGCTTTCACGCAGGTCTTTGATGTCGGTCTTTTTGTAGTCGTTCATAGTCGTTGCTATATTAGGTTTATTGTTGCACGAGAGTAAGGCAATCAGCGCCAATGCCGGGAATAATTTTTTCATGAGTATAGATATTGAGTTATATTTCTGCTAATTTTTTTATTGCGCAAATAGTGTGATAAAAACTCTTTGATTTATTGTTTTCCACATTCATAAAGGGCGCTATTTTTAATGACGTTTCAATCTTTGGGAGAATAGTGTCAAAGACATTTTTTATGGAACCCTCTTCGGTAAATATATGTATTTTCATGAGATGTTAGCGCCTTTAATGTAGCCGTTACGCCATAACCAGCCTAATCGATTTTCTTTAGCCAGGTCTTTCAGTAAATCATCGTCTTTTGCCGACTTGATTATGGTATAGCCATTTTCTTTTACGAGAAAAAATAATTCTCCCAGGGTTAATCCATTAACAAAATCAGGTGAATGGCTGGAAACAAATACTTGTCCGCCTTTTTCGGAGTATTCTCTAATTTCTTCGCAAAGCTGCAACAATAAATCGGGGTGCAGGAAGTTTTCCGGTTCTTCAATACACAACAAGGGGTGTGGTTCCGGGTCGTGGAGTAAAATCATGTAGGCGAACATTTTTATTGTTCCATCCGACACATATCTGGCAATAAAAGGGTCTTGGAAATTTTTATCCTGAAACTTCAAAATAATCCGGCCATCTTCCGTTTCTTTTGCATCTACTTTATTAATCCCTGTTATCCTTCTCGGCAATTTTTCTAAAATTTTATCGAATAAATCCTTGTGATAATCATACATGTACTTGGTTACTTGTGCCAAATTATCGCCATTTACCGAGAGGTGGCCGGATATGCCCGTATCAGAAAAATTTCTGCCATTTTCTATTTTAAAATTTGAGATATACCATTTTTCCAATAGATTTCTAAACGTGCTAATAGCTTTAAATTCTTCAAATTGTCCCAGTCCTTTTATGGCCAAGATATCTGGGCTTGTCACTTTTTGTTTGCGCCGCACTGCTTTTGCTCCCTCATTTCCATATTCCTCTTCGTTAATTATAGCATTCCCTTCCCCTTTTGAGAAATCAAGAAAATGCCAAGGCGCCCCATACTGGCCTCGCCGGTATTTCAATAATTCATGGCTAATGTAAGCTTTCCCTTGTTCAAAGCCTATTTCCAAATAGTACGTTATTACCGGCGTCGTTTCATTTTCGTCCACGCGGTTTCTGAATTTAATTTCAAATTTAATGAAATCTTTATTTATGTCGCAACCTCTTGAAATTACTTCCTGAAATCCGCCCCGTCTATTCAGAGCAATCGTTATATTATTTTGCAATGCGTCGCCTAAAAATCCAAAGATATCAAAAAAAGTACTTTTTCCTGAGCCATTGGTGCCAAGAAAAACTGCCATTTTGGGCAAATTTTTTACCATTGCCTTCTTGAAAACCTTAAAATTTTCTATAGTAATACTTTCGATTTTCATGATTTTATCTTGTTCGAAAACACTAATCTGACTTACAAAAATAATAATTTAATTTATGATCTGAGTAAAAAATAAAAAGATTTTCTTTTTACCAGATATGGGCCTGTTTATCGGGGGCAAGGTACATACCGTTGCCGGGCTGCACATTAAACGTTTCAATGAACGCCTGAATATGGGGCAACGTGCCGTTTACCCGCCATTTTCCTAAAGAGTGCGGGTCTTCCTTAGTGCGGCGCAGGATTTCCTGTTCGCGGATATTCCCGGCCCATACGCCGGCATAGGCAAGGAAGAAACGCTGCTCGGGGGTAAATCCGTCCATTTCGCCTTGAATTTCGCCGGCCGCCCTGGCCTTTTGCAACGCCTGGTAAGAAATTTGGACGCCGCCATTATCGGCAATGTTTTCGCCTAAGGTAAACGAGCCGTCGGCTTTCACGCCGGCCGCCACTTCAATATTGTTGAAGTAATCGACCAGCACTTGGGCGCGCGCTTTGAATTTCTCGGCGTCACTGGGCGTCCACCAGTCTTTCAAGTTTCCTTCCTGGTCGTATTGCCGTCCCTGGTCGTCGAACCCGTGCGTCATTTCATGGCCGATAACCACGCCAATAGCGCCGTAGTTTACCGCATTGTCGGCGTCCGCAAAGTAGAAAGGCGGTTGCAAAATGCCGGCCGGGAAACAAATTTCGTTGGTGGTGGGGTTATAATATGCGTTCACCGTTTGCGGCGTCATGCCCCATTCCGTAACGTCTTTGGGCTTGTTGATTTTGGCCAAATCCTCCTGCACGTCAAATTCGTTAGAGCGAATGGCATTGGCAAAATAACTGTCGGTTTTCACTTCCAACTTCGAATAATCTTTCCACTTGTCGGGATATCCGATTTTCACACGGAAAGCGTGCAGCTTGTCCATCGCTTTTGCTTTGGTAGCGCCGTCCATCCACTCGGCGCTTTGGATGCGCTCGCCCAACACGGTTTGCAGGTTGCTTACCAGATGCAACATGTTTTCTTTTGCCGCCGCCGGGAAATATTTGGCCACATATATCTGTCCTACGGCTTCGCCCAAAGCGCTGCTTACGTTGTTCACCACCCGTTTCCAGCGCGGTTGTTGCTGTTCGCGCCCCGAGAGCACGCGTCCGTAAAAATTGAAAGACTCCGTCACAAAGTCATCACTGAGGTACGACGTGGCCGCATGGATTGCGTTCCAGGCCAAGTATGCCTTTATGTCCCCCGGCTTTGCGGTTTTTAATACATCGTTCACGGTTTTGATGTATTCGGGTTGCGCCACGTTCAGCGAGTCGAGCGCCGTTAAATTCAACCCCGCAAAGTAAGCGTTGAAATCAAATCCGGGAATTAACGCGGCCAGTTCGCTCACGCTTTTTTTGTGGAACGATTTGTACGGGTCGCGGAGGTCGTGGCGGCTCATGAAGCCTTTGGCCAGGCGGGTTTCAAGTGCGAGCACATTCTTTGCCAGCGCTTCCGGTTTCTCATTAACCAACTTGTCGTAGCCCGACAAGCGGAACAAATTGGTAAGCATCAACACATATTTCTCGCGGATTTCTTTGCTGCGGGCGTCCTGATCTAAATAATAGTCGCGGTCGCCCATGCTGATGCCGGTTTGATACAGCCAGCCAATGTTCATGCTGCTGTTGGTGAAATCGGCTTCGGAAAACAATCCGAAGAAGGGATGCACTCCTTTCTTATGCAGGAAGAGGATTTGCGCTTCAATATCGCTTTTGCCGTTCAGTGCAGCGATGTTTTGAAGAAATTCTTTGATGGGCTCGGCGCCTTGCTGGTTGAGGGCTACAGAGTCCATTCCCACATTATAAAACGTGGCGATTTTATCGGCTACGGAGCCGGGTTCATTTTTGGCAGCGGCAAGGCCGGTGATTAAACCGTTCACTTGTTTTACATTGTCTTCGGCCAATTTATCAAAGCTGCCGTAACGTGCGTACTCCGGCTTCAGCGGATTATTAGCCATCCATCCGCCACAGGCATATTGGTAGAAGTCATCGGCAGGATTTGCCGTAGCGTCGATGTTCGATAATTCAACACCCGACACTTTGGGTTGATTGGTACAAGCATTCGCTAAAAGCATAATACTACTTGTTAAGAGAATAATTTTTTTCATGTTTATTTTAATTTTTGTTTCGGCTTGTGTGCGCTAAACCAACCGATAATGGCCGGCAGCACTGAAATAATAATGATTGCGATAATCACCAGTCCGAAATTGTTTTTAACAAAAGGTAAATTGCCGAAAAAATAACCGGCAAGGAGAAATGAGAATACCCATAGCACGCCTCCGATAATATTGAACGACGCGAAACGCCGGTACGACATCTCGCCAACGCCGGCCACAAACGGGGCAAAGGTGCGCACAATGGGCACAAACCGGGCAATGATAATGGTTTTGCCGCCGTGTTTTTCATAGAAGCGGTGCGTTTTATCGAGGTATTCTTTTTTCACCCATTTGGTGTGGATGAGTCTGTTTCCTAATCTGTGCCCTATAAAATAATTGGCAGCGTCGCCCAGGATGGCTGCCGTGATAAGCAGCAAAATCAACCATATCAGGTTTAACGAGCCGATGGCGGCAAATGTGGCGGCCGCAAACAGCAGGGAGTCGCCGGGCAGGAAAGGCGTAACCACCAGGCCGGTTTCCATAAAAACGATGAGAAACAGGATAAGGTAAGTGAGGGCGCCATAATTGCGAATAATCACGTCCAAGTGCCGGTCGATGTGTAGCACGAAGTCAATTAAAAAATTTACGATGTCTGTCATTTATATTTAGGTGTTAAATTTGCCGGAGGGCTTCTATAATTTGGGTTTTCGATGAGGTTTTCTCGTCTTTCATTTTGATAAAACGCGCCGGAACGCCGGCCACTACGGTATTGGGCGCTACATCTCCGGTTACTACCGTGCCGGCGGCCACCACAGCGCCCTTGCCCACCCGCACGCCTTCCAGGATTACGGCATTGGCGCCAACCACTACCTCGTCTTCCACGATTACCGGCTTGCTGCTGGGCGGCTCAATCACGCCCGCCAGCACCGTTCCCGCGCCAATATGGCACGCACGCCCTACTTCGGCGCGCCCGCCAACAACAACATTCATGTCAATCATTGTGTTTTGCCCGATAGTTGCGCCGATGTTGAGGATAGCGCCCATCATGATCACGGCATTGTCGCCTATTTTCACGTGGTCGCGAATGGTTACGCCGGGTTCGATACGGGCATTGTACTGCGTGAGGTCGGCTAATGGTATCGCCGAATTTCGAGCCGTTGTTTCAATATGATAAAACAAGATGTTCTCTTTATTTTGTTCCAAAAAGTTTTTCACTTTTTCGTAATCGCCGATTATTGTGGCGGCGTCGCTTTGCGCGAACACTTGCAAATCCTCTTCGTTCAAAGGATGCACTTTCCCTTGCAGGTAAACCTTTACCGGCGTTTTTTTCTTCGAACTCCGGATAAATTCAATAATTTGTGTTGCGGTGTCGATATTCATTGTATTGTTAGATTTTCCATACTCCGCAAGCCGTTTTCGCAAGACTGGCTTGACGGTGTTGTATCATTTTTGTATTCCACTCCGTACCCGTGATGCGATTGCTCAAGGCATACCGGCTGGTTTGATATACTTGCAACTTGTCGGCGAAAGGTTTTTGCGCTGCCTCTTTGCTGTTTTTCGAGGCTTCCAATAACGATAAATTGCCAAGCCGATATACATTACGCAAGTGTTCTTCGGTACTGAATATTTCACTCCAGTGCGAATTCATATTTTCCGGTAGAATATGTTCAACAGTTCCGTCGTCGATTGCATAATCGGTTTTAATTCCATCCGGCAACTGTCCTTCAATCTTGTAAAGAAGGTAACGGGCAATTTTCTTTTGTTGGCTGTTACTGGTGTTTATACTTTTAAGTTCGAAGTATCGCTTAAAGGTTTCGTCATCCAAGTATAAATCTTTTAAGTCATCTATTACTTGCGCCGCCGATGTTAGCGTGCCATTATATACTTTAACTGCCGTGTTGTTGTAAGCTTTTTCCATCTCGTTGGTTTGTAGTTTTCCAATCACATTATATCGAAACGAAATGGCCACGATAGCATTCAGTACCTTTCGGAATGCCGTCAAGTCTAATTTGTCAAAAGCGATCATGAGCAAAGGTTGGCATAAGGTAACCTTGAATAAGTTTAGGCTACCGATGTCGTCTTTTATTTCTTTGTCGCCACCCCAAAGCTCATCTTCCGGATTGTTGAGAGCATTGTAAATATAAGCGAACTTTTCTAATTTTTCTAATAAGTCAATAACATCTTGCGCTGTTTTTACCGTTTTTTTAATGCTTTTAAATAATTGCTCTTGCTTAACAAATGTGTTTTTTGTGTTTAAGTAATATCTGAGAAAAACCGGGAATTTTTTCAGTCCTACCGCATCAATTATTTTTTTCCACTGCGCCTTAACCATTTGAAGATCGCTGGGACTTTTTGACACCAAAGAAAACAAAAAGTTTTTTAATAAATCTGTAGCCGTCAGTTCAACCCTCTTTGAATTTAGGGTTTCAAACACCGTGTAGGCATTCAGTTCATCGGTTACGGTGATTTGAATAAATTTTAAAGATTCTCCTACCGTTTTGGTTAAAAAAGTGGCTATTTTTTCTCCATTTTCCTCCGGGAACAAGTGATCTATTTGCTTACGGTAATATTCAAAAGCATCCCATAATAGCTTCTCTGCGTCGTTGAGTTTGGCATAGCTTATAGGTTGTTTGAAGTGCAACAGGCGTTGCTGGTAAAAGCCATCACTATTTTCATTTAAAAACAATTTACTTGAATAAGACAGTGAAGAGGGGTCTTTTTGCCCGATGTATTGCTTCATTAATAAATCGGCGCGTTCCCTGTTATTTTCCGCATCATTTCCAGTTTCCGCTAATTTATTGATTTTATCGATAGCCGCCAATATGAGAACACTTAATGTGGCGAATCGTTGTTGTCCGTCAATAATCCAATACTGTTTGTCGCTTTCGTCGCCTTTGATTTGAAGAACTATCGAACCCATGTAATGGGCATAGTTGCCACGATATGCGTCTAACAGATCCGTCCATAGCGCTTCCCAATTGTCCTGTTCCCATGAATAATCGCGCTGATATTGCGGCACGTGGTAAATTTTGCCGTTTCCTAAAATATCATTCAGCGTTAGGGTTTTAGTGTCTAATAGATTGGATGTTGAAGCCATATACTAAATAAGGAGAATGAAACATTACATCGCGACAAAGTTAATCATTTTATTTCAATTATATTTTAACACGTCTGTCATTCCGTATAGCCCGGGCGGTTGATGTATCACAAAACGGGCGGCTTGCAGCGCGCCTGTCGCAAATATTTTTTTCGACAACGCCGTATGTTTAATTTCAATAATCTCATCGTCGCCGGCGAACAACACGGTGTGCACGCCAGCTATGGTGCCGCCGCGCACCGCATGTGCGCCGATTTCGTTTTTGGTGCGTTTCCTGTGGCCTTCGCGGCCATAAACCACTGTTTTATCCTCAATGTGGTGGATGGCGGAAAGAAGCATTTTGGCCGTGCCGCTGGGCGCATCTTCTTTCAAGTTGTGGTGCGCTTCTACGAGTTCCACGTCAAAGGCGTTGCCCAGTGCGGCGCTCATGTTCCGCACGGCGTTTATCATCACATTAATTCCCATCGACATGTTTTGTGCATATACTATGGGCAGTTTTTTTGCGGCTGTTTTTATTTGTTCTTCCTGCGAAGAAGTAAACCCGGTGGTGCAAACCACGAGGGGCTTTTGATGTGTCAGGGCATACTGCAGTATTTTTTCGATGTTGCTGTGGTGCGAAAAATCAATGAGGCAGTCAAACGGCGTGTCAATAGCCGAGAGTTCGGCATATACATCGGCATCCGGCGTTTTACCCACAATGGTTGTTACCTTTACCTCACTTTCGCCCGCCGCTTGTTCCAATACGCGCCCCATCTGCCCATATCCGGCAATTGCGATGTTCAATGCTGTATCTTTTATTTGTTCCATAATTCCAATTTTAATATTAATTGTTCAACTTGTGACAGTTCAAACATCCTTGAATACTGATTTACCCGTGTTTTTATAATCAATAAACTGAATACGCCCTTTGACGCATAGCGTCAATATCCCAAAAAACACAAATTTTTACTTGATTCCAAGTAATCCCACTCCTTTCAATTCTTCTACCAATACCGCTTTGTTCTTTTCGCTCATTTGATAAAGTGGCGGACGGAAGCCGCCTACGTTCCATCCCAAGTAATTCAAGGCTTCTTTTACAGGAATAGGGTTCACTTCGATGAAAAGGCTCTCAATAAATTTGGCATATTTTATTTGCAGTTTCGTGGCCTCGGCCACCCTGCCCTCACGGTAGTGGGCGCACATGGCCGCAAAATCTTTCGGCGCCACGTTCGCCGCTACGGAAATCACACCCACGCCTCCCAATGAGAGGATAGGCAACACCTGGCTGTCGTTTCCCGAGAGAATAGCCAGGGCGGGACATTCGGCGGCCACTTTCAGCACGTAGTCGAGGTTTCCGCTGGCTTCTTTTATGGCTGCAATGTTTGCCTGTTGCGCCAGCCGTTTCAACACGCTTATGGGGATACTCATCCCTGTGCGCCCCGGCACGTTGTAGAGGATGATGGGAATATGCGCTTTCTCGGCCACTGTTGCAAAATGGCGATACAGGCCTTCGTCGTTGGTTTTGTTGTAATAGGGCGTAATAAGTAGCAGGCCGTCGGCGCCCCGCTTTTCGGCTTCCAGCGACAGGTAGAGGCTGTGCGGCGTTTCGTTGGAGCCCGCACCGGCAATCACTGTAACCCGTTTATTCACGACTTTCACCACGTGTTCAATCACCGCCAGTTGTTCGTCGTCTTTGAGGGTAGAGGCTTCGCCGGTGGTGCCGCAAGCCACAATACCATTAGAGCCTTCGGCAATGTGCCATTCGACCAATTCGGTGAGTTTGTCGAAATTCACGCTGAGGTCGTCGTTGAAGGGCGTTACAATCGCCACGTAGGAGCCGGATAGAGTATTCATAAAATGCAACAATTAAGGTTTTTATTACATAGGTATTAATTCCAGGGAAAGATTGCCATCATAAACCCGCACGGCCGGGCCGGTCATATATACATTTTCACCTACCTCAACCTGTAGCGCACCGAGCGCTAATTCCACCTTCACGTTTTTACCCGTATGTCCCAACTTTTCGCTGATTACGGCAGCCGCACAGCATCCGCTGCCGCACGCCAACGTAGGCCCCACGCCGCGCTCATAAGTGCGCACCCGCAATGTTTCACGGTCAATGACCTGTGTAAAATTCACATTGGTGCGGTTTGGAAATAACGAATAGTGACAAATGGCCTCGCCTGTTTTTTCGATATTTACTTTCTCGAGGTCGTCCACAAAAACCACGGTATGCACGGCGCCCATAAATACCGACGACAAGGTTATCGTTTCATTGCCTATTATCAAGGTTTGATTAATAAACTCCGTTTGATTGGCGTTTACGGGAATATTCGCCGTATTAAAATCGGGTTTCCCCATGTTGATTTTCACTAAAAACGGCTCCTCGCTTACTATTTCCACGATCATCTCCCCGGCGCCGGTTTGTAATGCATACTTGTTCAGCGTCAACCCTGAGGTGTAAAGATAGTGGGCTAAGCAGCGGATTCCGTTACCACACATTGGGGCGGTGCTGCCGTCGCTGTTATAGAAAAGCATTTCAAGACGGTGTTGTTTCCGGAGTACGATTAATCCATCAGCGCCGATACCTGTATGCCGGTCGCATAGTGTTACCGCCAGTTTCCCGACGTCGAAAGTTTGGACTTCTTCCTCCTCTACGAGGATGAAGTCGTTGCCTAAGCCATGATATTTCGCAAAGAAAAGTTCCATAAAATTTATAAATTAAATTCGGCCGCCAGCACCGGAACGGCGTCGCCTAATTTGGCTGCATCAATGGTTACGGAAATGGTGATTTCCGACGTGGTGATGTGGTAAAAATGCACGTTCACCTTGTCTAACGCATTAAACACACGTGCCGCCACGCCGAAGTGCGACGCCATGCCAACGCCCACCAAACTCAGTTTTACCAGGTCGTTCTGTTTGTCGACGGTTAGAGGCGCAAAAATGCCGGGATTTTCTTTTACCATTTTATCGACCAGGTGCACGTCGTCTTTGTTGCAGCTGAACGACAGCACGAGGTTGTTGTTAATCCCGATACTCTGGTTTATCATGTCCACGTTAATCTCATATTGATTGATGAGGTTAAAAATCCTGCAGGTGGTATCGCCGCCCGAGGGGATGTTGCGCACGGTAATCATACTCACATTTTCGTTGATAGAAATGCCGGATATGACTTTGTCTTCAAGCGCCAGTTGATTGTCCATAACTATTGTTCCGTATTTGGGTTTAGGGTATAAACTTTGTCCGATATAAAGGTGTACGTTATATTTTTTTGCAATTTCCACCGAGCGCGGCTCCATCACCTTACTGCCTTGGTTGGCCATTTCCATGACCAAGTCGTAGGAAGCCGTGTCGAGTTTTTTGGCGTCGGGATATTTGCGCGGGTCAACGCTGTAGAGGCCGTTTACGTCGGTGTAAATTTCGCAGGGGCATTGCAGGATGGCCGCCAGGGCTACGGCGCTGGTGTCGCTTCCGCCGCGTCCCAGCGTTACGACGTCGCCCTCGTCATTAGTGCCTTGAAAACCGGCCACAACCACAATTTTTCCTTCATCCAGGTGGCGTTTGATGCGCGTGGCGTCGATGTGCTTAATTTGTGCGCGCTGGTGGCGGCTTGTGGCTTTCAGCCCTATCTGGATACCGGTGAGGCTAATGGCGTCCACGCCCAAATCCTGCACCGCCATAGCCAGCAGCGGCACCGTTTTTCCCTCGCCGAGCGCCAGCAGCGCATCCAATTCGCGCGGATGCACCTTGCCGGATACCTGCTTTGATTCCTCAATCAACTGGTTGGTGGTTTTTCCCATAGCGCTGGCCACTACCACGATTTGGTCGCCTTGCTTTTTCCGCTCCGCCAGGTGGGCGGCTATGTCTTTAATTTTCTCTATGGTGGCCACGCTCGACCCGCCATATTTTTCTACTACCAGCATGTTTTTACGATATAACGTACAAAATCTAAGGTGCAAATATACGAAAGTCAAACGATTTTCGCTATTTTTTTTTGATATTCCGAAATTCTTTTCTACTTTTGCACGGTCTGAGTTAAGAACTAAGAGTTAAGAGTTGTGCGCCGCTTCGCAGCGATAAAACAGATAAAGTGGATAACAAAGATAAAATAGTTTCACCGCGCGCGGGCCATTCACCGAGGCTGTCTCAAAAGCGAGGCAGCTTTTTTTTCAGTTATGCAGCAAGTTTGAGATTTTCGGAGAAAGGGCAAACGCATATAAAATTTCAAAAACGGGGTGGTTTAAACTCTCGGGAGAATGGATAATTGATAACCAAACCC
>JAITIL010000054.1 GCA_031279475.1 Prevotellaceae bacterium
TCAGTTAATTGGTTGCCAAATGTCGGACTTTTGACGCTTGCCGGGAAGAAAAACAGGATTTTTTACAACAAAAAATCTTCGCAATTATCGCGGTGTATTACGGTAAATGTCGCGCGGTCGTAGGCCTCTAAAAATGATTTTGGCGATTTGGCTTTGGCCGCAGGGCTCCACTTAAATTCATAAGCCGATATTTGCCGGGCCCCATCAAAATAATTGCTTTTCCTTGATACAATTTACTTTGAATTGTATTTTCCAGACTTCTTTTTATCATAACTTTTATGCTTAAGCCATAAAAATACGACTTTTCGGGAATACAAACAAGCAAAAATTCAACTTTTCGGGAATAAAATCCAAAAAAGTCGGATTTTGGTCACATAAACTTTCTAAACGGGGAAAATATGTCTAATTTTTCTTACCTTTGGAGTGACGTAAATTCAAACAATGGCTAAAACGAAAACGGCATATTTTTGTCAGCAATGCGGATACGAATCTGCAAAATGGCTGGGGCGTTGCCCCTCATGCGGCGAATGGAACACCTTTGTAGAAGAATTGGTGAGCAAGGATACGGCGGCGAACGGCGCTAATTTCTTCTCGCAGGAAAAGGCTGCGGCGCAACGGGTAGATAAAATAGCCTTTGAACAACAACCACGCCTGGACATCGAAAACGAAGAAGTGAACCGCTTGCTGGGCGGTGGATTGGTACTGGGCTCGCTGGTGCTTATTGGCGGCGAGCCAGGCATCGGAAAATCGACATTGAGCCTGCAATTAGCGTTGCATGCGCCGTCGCTGAAAACGCTGTATGTGTCGGGCGAAGAAAGTGCGCAACAAATCAAAATGCGCGCCGACCGGCTTAAAGGCGACGGCAGCAACTGTTACATCCTGAGTGAAACGAACCTCGAGAATATTTTTACGCAGGCGCAACAACTGAAGCCGCAATTTATGGTGGTTGATTCTATCCAGACGCTGTTTACCAGCCGTGCGGAATCGTCGGCGGGCAGCGTGTCGCAAATCCGTGAATGTGCGGCGCAACTGCTGAAATTTGCCAAGCAAACCGGCATCCCCGTGTTCATTATTGGGCATATCACGAAAGATGGCAGCATTGCGGGACCAAAGGTGTTGGAGCATATTGTGGACGTGGTGCTGCAATTCGAAGGCGACGGAAACCATGCCTACCGCCTGTTGCGCAGTATTAAAAACCGCTTCGGCTCCACAGCGGAAATCGGTATTTTCGAAATGCAAAATTCCGGTTTGCGTGAGGTGAGCAATCCCTCCGAGATTCTCATCACCCAACACGATGAGGCCTTGAGCGGCATTGCCGTGGCTGCCATGCTCGACGGGATACGCCCGTTCCTCATCGAAACACAGGCGCTGGTGAGCACGGCCGCCTATGGCACGCCACAGCGTTCTACTACCGGCTTCGATGTACGCCGCATGAACATGCTCCTGGCCGTGCTCGAAAAACGGGCGGGTTTTAAACTTGCCGTAAAAGATGTGTTTCTCAACATGGCCGGCGGATTAAAGGTTGTTGATCCGGCGGTTGATTTGGCGGTGGCGGTGGCGATTCTTTCTTCCAATTTCGATTTGGCCGTACCTTCACGGTATGCCTTTGCCGCCGAATTGGGATTGAGTGGCGAAATACGCCCTGTGGCGCGCATTGAACAACGCATTGCCGAAGCCGAAAAATTAGGATTTGAAAAATTTTTCCTTTCCAAATATCATAAAGGAATTCCCAAAACAAAGCACATTGCCCTGATCCCCACAGGCAAGATTGACGAGCTCACACGGGAAGTGTTCCGGTCATGAAATTCAAATTAGCATATCTTAACATTTATCTTGATTGGAATTAAAAAAAATGTAGTTACCTTTGCAGCCGTAAAAGTTTTTTTGTTCTTTTTGTTTTCGTGGCGTTACTTTTATGCTCTGTGTAAAGAAACTTACGAGACTTCTGAATATACTTCTGAGGAATAAAATTAATGCCCCTGTTTTCTTTTTTGTAATTTCATCCATTTTTTTATTGTTGGAGAAAGGTAGGAGTGGGGGTGTTTGCACAGGTTTATTGAATTTTTTTGCCTGGGATAAAAGTAAGGAACAAAAGCTAAGTGCGATTTTCTACTACTTGGTCATTATATTATTGTGATGTAGAATACTGACAAAAGATTAAAAATTATTGTGTTTGTTGTTTGCTCTTCATATTTTTCTAATTTTTAATCTTTTGTTTATTATTCTATATAATAAATATATGTTACAATTATTTTGTTACAGGATGTAATATTGTATATATGAAATTAGTGATTACTAAAAAGACAAATGTACGAATATATTTTAATCCTTAGTTCTTAACTGTCAATTAATAAAGGGCTGCTCTTGTTCTTCATTCTTCTTATGGTTCATATTTTACAGTAAAGCGGCCCTTTTTCATGAAGAATGGAAGGAATTGAAAAGAGCCTGTAATGTAATAAAGATAAATAATATGAAAAAAATACTGCTAATAATAATTTATTGGCCTTTAGTGTTGACAGCGCAAAACGATGTTTCTTTATCGAACCTTGTAATGAGTGCCGGGACGGTAACATTCGACGTGAGTTGGAAGCCACCTGTGTCTACAGCGAAGTGGAGTGATACGGCGTGGGTATTTGTGGATTATAATGACGCAGGCGTAAGGAGGCGATTGCCGTTATTACCGGGCGCTACATTAACCACTACGCCGGTATCCGGTATGGGAAAGGTGATTGAAGAGCAAGGGAACAACAATGGCGTATGGGTGGTTGGTAGTACGCAACATGCCGGTCATTTTTCTGCTTCGGTCAAATTATTGACATCGGTGTCTAATGCAGCCGGAGTCTGTGCGTATGTATCCAATGACCGGCCGGCAGGAAAATATAATTCCGCCACAAATATCTCATTTACAGGCACGCCGATGTATAATATAGTGCTCAAACATACCGATGGAAGTGTAATTGCCACGAAATCGGATAGCCCGTATTTGGTGCCGGCAAATTATACCCTGGTATCATTCACCGACGCCACAGGAATGCCGGGCGTACTTAAATGCATACCAATGAATGGGGATATTGATTTTTCGGCGCCGGCAAACATATCAAAAAAACAGAAGACGTCTTTTGCAGTAACAACACAACCGGTTGCGCCTAATGCTTCCGTAACTTATTGTTGGCTGGCGCCTGATTTTGATCCCTTATCGCAAATGGGATTTACAACTGTATTTACTACAGAGTCGCCGGCTACTGCCGGCACATATTTGGTGACGGTAACGGCACAAGCCGCGGGTTATTGCAGTATGGCCAAAACAAAAGAAGTGTCGCTGAATAATTGTATCAATCCGGCGGTGCAAAATTTGAATGTATCGGCTTCGGGTTTCTGTACAGGTGCGGAAGGCGTTGTGTTTGCCATGGATAACACGCAGAATGGCGCACAATACCAATTGTATAAAGATGGTGCGGCTACCGGCACAATCTTAAAAGGTATGGGAGGCGCTGCCACATTTACCGGGAAATTTGATGCGGCAGGCACTTATATCGCCCGGATAGTGGATGATGGAATATATTGTGAGGCAACGATGAACGGCATACATAAGATAACTGACAATCCGCTGCCCGCGGCTCCGAATATATCCCAACCTGTGAATAGGTGCCAACATACCGGCGATATTGTATTTACCGTGCCGCCGCTTGCAGGAACAAAATATGAGTGGGACGGCGGAGGTATGGCCAAGGATAACACCTATACCTATCCATCGGCTACAGCCGGGGCAAAGACAGTGACGGTACGTGCGGTGGCCTCGTTGGGTAGCTCGAATTGCGCTTCTCCCTATTCGGGTGCTACGGTAACCGTGTATGCCAGTCCCACAATTACTGTACAGCCCGACCCGAAACGAGAGGTGTGTCCGAATAATACCGTGAATCTTTTCGTTAAGGCAAGTAATGTTACAACCTATCAATGGCTGAAAAATGGCGTTGCCGTAGCTGAAGGAAACGGGTATAACAGGGCCGATTATACCACCGCGAAGTTAAACAGTGATGCAACTTATACGGTAATCATGAGTAGCGCCGACGCCTGTTCGGTAACATCAAATGAAGCGGCAGTTACAATGAAAAAGACCGGCTGCTGCAATGCGCCGGGTTCAACGGGTTTGTTTACGACATTTGATCCCTGTGCCGCTTCGCCCATAAATTCGGAATGGATGCTTAAGGATGATCGGGAAAGAGACAATGTCCAAACTTATAAGGTAAAGCTTTTAGGTGATGGGCGCTATTGGATAGTACAGAATTTGAAATTTGGGAAAGGGTGTGACAAAGCTACTTTTACCGCATCCAGATCCGACAAAACCGGTACTGTGGCTGCCGGCTACTATGGGGATTGCCGTCACAATACCAAGGGCGGTTATCTCTATAATTGGGCCGCTGCAGTAAATCAAAGCAAGGCATACGTAGGTGGTTCATATATAGGCTGCACGGGCTTAGGCGCCTCTGCCAATAATTGTCAGGGTATTTGTCCGGCCGGTTGGCACTTGCCCACAAATGAGGAGTTTGAAGACGCCAATGCTAAGTTTAAAAGCGCTTATGGTTGTAAGGATGCCTCTTGCTGGACTTCCGCATCGGCTTGGGAAACCACGTTTGCTGGTGTTTCTTCCTCTGTCGGCGCAGTCTCTGGGGTAGATAGCCAGGGCCAATATTGGACCAGTGTGTGCTCCACTAACAATAACGCTTACTACGTGTACTTTTCTTCCAGCACTGTTTTTAATATCAAAGGCAGCACGAACAAAGGCATCGGCCTTGCTGTGCGTTGCATCCGGAATTATTAGTTTGCAGGTTTGATAGCAGTCCGCATTATTATTCCGTTTTCTCGAAGTGCATTTTTATGGCCAGGGCGGTTTTGCCGCCCACCAACGTGGTCAAATGCGCAAGTGAAGCGGCTTTAATGCGGGCTACGCTATGCAACTCGAGCAATAACTTTTCGGCTGTTTTTTCGCCAACGCCTTTAATGGCCGTTAATTCGGTGTCAATCATGGCGCCCAGGCGCTTTTTGCGATGGTGCGTAATACCGAAGCGATGAGCCTCATCACGCAGTTGCATAAGTATCCGCAACGATTCGGAGTTTTTATCAAGAAATAAAGGTACGGCATCTCCGGGGAAATAAATTTCTTCCAACCGCTTGGCAAGCCCTGCCAAAGCTATTTTTTGTTCAAGGTGGAGTTCCCGGAGGGCGTCAAATGCCGCATGGAGCTGTCCTTTTCCGCCATCGATAACCACGAGTTGCGGCAATGCCTCGCCTTCGGAAAGCATGCGGCTGTAACGGCGCAATACGACTTCCGTCATGGTAGCGTAATCGTTGGCGCCGGTTACGGTTTTCACATTAAAATGCCGGTAATCGCGCTTGCTGGGTTTGGCCTCTTTAAACACCACGCACGAAGATACGGCGTGGGCGCCTTGCAGGTTTGAATTGTCGAAACATTCGATATGCCGCGGCAAGGTTGGCAACTGAAGGTCTTTTTGCAAAGTGCTCAACACGCGCTCGGCGTGGCGCTCGGGATGGGTCTTTTCCAATTGCCGGAGTTTCTCGATTTTGTATAACCGGCAATTGCGCTCGCTCAGTTCCAGTAATTTCACCTTGTCGCCCCGTTGCGGCGTCACATACATGATATTGGGCAGCTCCTGGTCGGGCAGGAAGGGCACAATCAGCTCTTTTGAAAGTTCGCCCAGCCGCTCGTGCATTTCGGCGATAAAATAACTGAGCAGCGCCTCCCTGTCTTCTTCAATGCCCAGCCGTAGCGCCACGGTGTGCGATTGGTTAACGGCGCCCTGGACGACACGCAAAAAGTTACAATACGCTTCATCCCCATCAACCAGGACGGTGAATACATCCACGTTGCTGATGCTTGGCGTTACAATGACCGATTTCGACTGGTAACGCTTCAACATGTCGAGCCGGTCTTTGTATGTTTGCGCTTCTTCGAACTTGTAACTGTCTGACGCTTTTTGCATTTGGGTGCGCAGCAGTTCGGCCACTTCGCTCAGGTGTCCTTTAATGATATGGGTAATGGCGTTGATGTTCGTGTTGTAGTCGGCCTCGCTTTGCAAATGCACGCAAGGCCCCAGGCAGCGCCCAATGTGATATTCAAGACACACCTTGTACCGGCTTTTGGCCAGGGCGTCGGGGGTAAGGGAAAGGTTGCAGGTGCGTAGCGGATAAAGCTGGCGAATGAGGTCGAGCATCACCTTCAACATGCTTCCCGAGGTATAGGGCCCGAAATACTTAGAGCCGTCTTTCAGCACCCGCCGGGTGGAAAACACACGCGGAAAGGGCTCGTTTTTGATACAAATCCACGGATATGTTTTGTCGTCTTTCAGCAACACATTATAACGCGGCTGCAGTTCTTTGATGAGGTTGTTTTCAAGCAACAGCGCATCGGCTTCGGTGGGCACAACGATATGTTGGATACCGGCAATTTTGCTTACAAGATGCAGCAGTTTTTTACTTTCATATCGGCGGGCGGTGAAATATTGCGCCACCCGTTTCCGGAGGTCTTTCGCTTTTCCCACATAAATCACCGCGCCGGCAGCGTTTAAAAAACGGTACACGCCGGGCGAGTGCGGCAAGTGCGCCGCCTGTTCCATGATATGGGGAGGAATAGTCGCCATGCGTTAAAGTATGTAAGCAAAGGTAGCGTTTTTTATGTATTTGACAAAAAGCGGCCATTCAAAAATTTGAACAGCCGCTTCCCCGTTCCAGTCTTGCAAGATTGCCTTTCCGTGAGGAAGACACAGGGTTTGCAGAAGAAACGATTTTTCAATCCAGTTTATTTATTGTTGGGGCGACTCTCAGCGTTGCCCTTACGGAACTCCGCTTGCCGGGATTGCTCCGGTTAGGATGATAGTACTCTGCCTGCTGCCACTTTCCATTCCCCCTTTCTCCCTTTTCCGGCAATTAGTCACATTAGCACATTATTAACATTGTTCATTCGTCCAATAGCCCCCTTCCCCGCAAAGCATGCGGCGGCAAGAGTAGAATAATAATAAAAAATAACGCAGTGTATGGAATATGGTTATTAGTTATCTGCAACACACCTAATTTTCATGGCAGTATTTTTATACGACCATGAACACTGTGCGTTATGTTTGGGGACGCGTCCTGCTGTCACTATAGTTATGCCTCCTGTTGCCGTATAGCTGGTAGCACACCATCTGGTGGTGCGTGAGCTTACGCCTTCAACGAGGAACCAAGGCGCTGCGGAAAAGGATACGAAACAACTTTCGTCTGGCAGAGCGGAAGGGCAGCCGAGTGACACGAGGTTATGCAATATTGATGAGGAGCTATCAACCGTTACGTACGTATTTTTGATCATGTTCAACGCAACAGTATGCGTGGGCACATGCCAACCTGTCGGGCACGGGTCATTTTCAGGTTGCCAGTCGAGTTCCTCATTTATAGTAGGGAACGGCGTGTCCGGGTCATCGTGTACAATCTTTCGATTAAACGGATAAGGTTTTCCGTCCGTAAGCGATAATGCAAAATAGCCCGGTTCACCCACGTCATATTTTGCCCACATCTCACCGCCAAGGCATACCCCATCAATACCCTCCTTGTTTTTGACTTCCACCGTGAACGCATTTGAATTTTGCCAATCGGTACATCCTGTTGTTTTGGCTTGCCGGATATACGTGTAAATGCCTACACTCTTTGTGGCCGGCACGGTGTAGTTGGCTGCCGCTCCGGTTACCGTGCTCCCGTTTTCCAACCAACGGTAAGTTAAGCCGGTTGCAGCCGTTGCCGCTACCGTACTGTTTATTATGTAAGATTGTCCGCATTGAAGCGTCACATCCACCGTCTGCGCCGCAACAGGCGCTGCCATGCAGCCCAAGGCCGCTAAAAATAAAATTTGTTTGCTCATTGTTGTTTTCATGTTATATTAAAATTATAAATTATGAGTTATGAATTTTTTGGCTATTATCTATTGTTTATGTTCTATTTTCATTAGTCACATTAGCACATTAAACAATTAATCACATCAGTTAGTCACATTGTTTTTGTCTATTGTCGGCCTTTTTGTTCCGCGCGGAACACTGTCATCTGCATTCACACCGTTTGTTCTCCGCGCGGGTTTGCCCTCACACATCCCACCCCGGGTGGCGGACGCTGCATGCAACGCCCCTACATCGCTCCACTTGCACGGGGTTATGCGTGTTGCGTCCCTCCGGGACATCGCCCATTTTCCGTTTCCATCTATGTCCTGTTTTTCACTAACCACTAACCGTTAAAGAAAAGGGCCGCCGGCTTGCAGCAGATGATATAGAAAGAAAGAAAGAAGAACTAATCACCAGCGAACCCTTTATTAACTGAGAACCAAGAGAATTTGTTTAGTCGTTGACCTGTTTAATTGTTGCGTTGTTTATTCGTAAATCAAAAATTATTGTTCATTTTACTTCACCGTTAACCACTAACTGTTAATCACTAATTTCATATATACAATAATATTCCACATCGCAAAACCATTGCAACGCACACTAACAGTGATTAAGGGATTAGGGGATTAAGAAAAATACAAATACCCTCGAACAACTTCCATTTGTTTCTCAGGTGTAAACTTAAAAAGCACAGATCTAAAATATCCCATATTAAGGTTCAACGAAACCCGACAAATAAATAAATTAGGCCCATGCTTTACATAGGCGCTAACCTTAATACTCCATTTGTCTTAAAATTTCGTTGATTTTAATATGCAAGTGCTTAAAGCTAACACGTAGAAAATATGCAAAGAACATATTGTATTACACTGCAAATATAAATACATTTTCTAAATATCCAAGCATGTAATTGTTAAAATATGTTATGTGGATTTAATTTTTTTATTCTTGGATTGTCTTGTGTGTTTCAAAAATAAAAATAATGTCGTTGTGCCGGGCGAACACACCGGTTCGCCCCCACTCCCCAAAACAAACCGCCCACCCTTGCGGGCGGGTGGCGCCGCTGTGCGCGGCGGCGGGAAACAAAATCCCATAGGGATTTCCGACCGGTAGAAAAACGCGGAAAATTAACCCGCGCATGCCGTCAGGTATGCGTACAAATGCCACAAAGGTTGCATCCCTACGGGATGCCGTTTGCGGGGTGGGAATGCCATTCCTACCGGGCGTGCATCCCTACGGGATGCCATCCCCACAAAACCGCAGCCCGCCGGTGGCCGGCGAACGGTTAACGGAAATTCAAAAATTTTTTCCGGCTGCTGTGCGCGGCGGCGGGAAACAAAATCCCATAGGGATTTCCGACCGGTAGAAAAATGCAGGAAATTAACCCGCGCATGCCGTCAGGTATGCGTACAAATTCCACAAAGGTTGCATCCCTACGGGATGCCATCCCCACAAAACCGCCGCCCGCCGGTGAACGGCGAACGGTTAACGGAAATTCAAAAATTTTATCCGGCCACCGGCCGCGATTTGGTTGGGGCGAACCGGTGTGTTCGTCCTACCGACATTGTTCATTTATAACGACTCCCCGGTTGCCGTACCGCCACCCTCACCCTGCAGCACAAATGCATACGGCGGCGTACCGGTACACGAAAGCTGCGAGGATGTGGCGTATCCGCCACCGGCGGATAGTTCGACGCATATGCGCACGCGCCGACAATGTCGGTAGTGGCAGCAAGCAGTTGAACGGTAGCCGAGAAACTCCCCGCACTGCGGGCGTTGCCAACCACCCACACGCCTTTGTTGTTGTCGGAATATTGAATTACCCGGCCAACACCCGGCGCGGAGGTGGCGGTCAATGTAGCGCCCGCATCCAACGGCAGCCGCGTCATCACGCCCGCATTGTTGTAGTCCACAAACACCCACACCGTGTCGCTCCACAGTGCTGGCATGCCTGCTTTTTCCCAACTCACGTTGAAGGTCACCGCCCCGGCATTTATCGCAAGGTTTGATACGCTCACGCCGTTCTGTGCGGTCAATACCGACGGACAACAGATATTAGATAATAGACGAAAAACAGACGTCTTGCGCGTGTCAATCGTTGAATAGTATTTTTCATTATTTAACCTTTTGGTTTTAATTAATTGCATTAAATTGTATATAAAAAATATAGAATAGCAACAAAAGACCAAAGATTGCAGTATGAAGAGCAAACTACAAGGACTCCAACCTTTAATCTTTTGTTGCTATTCCAGCCTCATAAATAATTAAGAGATTAAGAAGTTAAAAAAGTCATTCTTAACTCTTAATTGAATGAAGTAACGCAAGTTTGTAGATAATTTATTCACAAAATAAATTTAGATCCACACTTGTTTTTCTAACATTATAATAAAACCGGATTGTAAAGAAAGAAATGCATGAACGCTAACTTTATTTCCCTAACATCTTACTGAAATTTCTGAAGTTTCCTTATCAGAGGACTAAAAGCAAACGCTACTATATTAAAAAGAACGAAATAATATTTTCAGTGCAAATGTAAATACAATTTTCTAAACTCCAAATATAAAGTTGTTAAAATATGTTATAAAATATTTAAAACAGTTCTGGATCTGTTTGTATACCGATGATTTTCAGCTCATTGTTGAGTAGCCACACTTTGCGTTCCAACCCTGCGCGATAGCCGGTTAATTGACCTTGAGCGCCAATCACCCGGTGGCAGGGCACCACAATAATAAACGGATTCTTTCCGCTGGCCTGACCTGCCGCCCGCGCTGCTTTGGGGGCGCCAATGCGCCGGGCCAATTCGCCATACGATAAAGTAACGCCATAAGGAATGGTTTGTAGTTCGCGCCACACGCTCACGATAAACGGGGTGTCGTTCATATATAAAGGAAGGTCGAACGTTTTCAATCGCCCCGTAAAGTATGCATCCAATTGTTGTTGCGCTTCGCGCAGCAACGGATGAAATTCATGCGGCGCCGGCTCCACTGGCTCCTTGTCCCGCATAAACCGGATTCCGTGGAGTTGTGCGCCGTCATGGCTTTTAATGTGCAGCAGGCCAATGGGAGAATGATAATAGACAAATGACATGGCTATTGAATTTAAAATGGTTATTCGGTTACGATGGCCATTGTTTGTTTCTTGCCGTCCATCAGCACGGTGAGGGGCGCGGCGAAGCGCACGTGTTTCACGTGTTTCGTTTGTGTGACGAGGGCTTGCTGCGCCAGCACGTCGAAACGGATGAACGCAGTGGCGCTCTCCTGCGGCACCGGGAAGTAGCCCACGTGCATGGACGTCACGTTGTGGAAGAAATGCGACCCCAGCGAGGCGTCGAGCGGGAAGTCGGGCAACCCCTGCTCGATAATGACTTTCGCCCGGGTGATGTCCGACCAGTCTACGGGGACGCCGGTGAACTTGTCGCGCGTGCCCCAGCGCCCGGGGCCAATCAGGATATAGTCGCGCCCTTCGGCCGTCATCTTCTCATTAATTTGCTTGATTTCCCCGGCGATTTCCTCAGTTTTGGTGCGGTCGAAAGCGGCCGTGTCTACAAAGAGCACGTCGCTGATGTGGGTGAGCTTCCCGTTGCCCACGCCCTTGCAGGCTTGCAGCAGGACGCGCGCCGGGTCGATGTGTTCTTCTTCGATGTCGACGCTGTATTCGTTCCTGATGAGCGGTTTGATTTGCAGCAGGTACAGCGTGGGGCGTTTCGCGTCGTGCAGGTCGAGGGCGAACTCCATCTCCACCGGCGAGCCCATGGCCTGGTTAAACACGTTGAGCAGGGTGTCGAGCGCGGGCGCCAGCGGGATATGGTCGTACTGGAGGATGGCCGAGAAGTCGACGATGCGCGTGCCGCGGACAGAGAGGTCGGTGGTCGTTATTTCGTTGACGCGGTCATACACCGACGCGCAGAAGCGCAGGTTGCCGTCGCGTTCTATTTCTTCCAGCGGATATTTCCCGAGGGTGGCCATCTCGCCGCCGGTTCCAATGTCGTGGTCTTTTTTAAGCATATCCACCGCATAGAAATACCGTTGCGAGTCGCGCATCTGGTCGTGTATGGAGGCCAGTTGCAGTTTCGGGTAGCGCGGGCAGAAGCGCCACGCCTTTTCGCCGCCTACCACGTAAGCGCCCAGCCCCAGGGCGATGACGGCGAAACCGTCGCCGGGCTGCATGTAGGAGAAAGGGTAGAAGTTGTACGACTGCGCCACGCCGCTGATGTTCGGGTAGAACTTGCCGCGATATTCCCGCCCTACCAATTCTTGCAGGATGACGGCCATTTTCTCGTCCTGCACCCTGCAATCAATGGCGTTGAAGTAGGCGAGGGAAGTGTCGGAATACACCGAGGCGTATACCAATTTGACGGCTTTCTCCAGTTCCGCCACGCGCTGTTCAAAGTCCGCGTTATTGTTTGGGATGATGTAGGTGGCGTAAACCCCCGCGAAAGGCTGGTTGAGCGAGTCCTCAAACAAGCCCGACGACCGCACCGCCAGCGGGGTTTTCATCACGTCGAGGTAGTCGCGCAGTTTCGTTTTGAGTTTCGGCGGAAGGTCGGCCTTTAAGAACGCCTGTTTGATTTTTTCCGCATTCTTCGTGGTGTAGAGGATTTGGTAGAGGTCGTTATGTTCGAGGAAGCTGTCGTACTCGTCCACACCGATGACGGTGGTCTTCGGGATGGCCACAGGCAGGTCGGGGATTAGCTTCTGGAGGTTCACGTGGGCAATGAAATTCGAGAGGAAAGCCAATCCGCGCCCCTTTCCGCCCATCGAGCCGCCGCCGATGCGGGTAACATAGCTGTTGGAATTTACAATATCTTTCCGGAAAGGAATAATCCGCCCTTTCATTTTCTTCCGGATGAACGTTTGCAGCAGGTTGACGATGTAGTGGCGGTGGCCTTCGAGGGTGCGGGTGTCGTCAACGGCGTGGCTCCGCACTTTCTTGGCGATGCTGATTTCGCCGCGCGCCATGAGCCAGGTGGAGAGCATGTGGTTGTTGGCGTGATACACATACGACTCCACGGGAATAACCGACAGCATGTCGCGGAACTCCTCGATGGTCGAGGCTTTCCCGATGGGTTGTCCCGACGGGTCGCGGAAGATGAAATCGCCGAAGCCCAGGCGGTGCTTGATGAAGTGTTGTATTTCGAGCGCCAGCGTGTCGGACGTCTTGTGGATAAACTCGGCCTGCACTTCTGTGGCGCGGCGGTGGTTGCCGGCGTCGTGGCTTTGCAGCAGGCAGGGTATTTTCCAGTCAACTTCCTTGACGTAGCGGATGAGGTTGACGCCGGCGTTGGGGTCGGGCGCGCCGTCGTGCGGGTATTCCACGTCGGAAATCACCCCGATGAGGTTCTTGTGGTAGCGGTTGATGATGTTCGCCGCGTCTTCGTAGGTGCTCACGAGGATAATTTTCGGCCGGGCGCGCAGCTTCAGGATGGGCGTCAGCTCGTCCGACAGGGTGCGGTCGTTGATGAGCTCCTGGGTTTGCGTCATCACTTCGGTGTAGAGCATCGGCAGGTAGCGCGAGTAGTACTTCACCGAGTCCTCCACCAGGAGCACCACGCGGACGTCGCCCACTTTCGTGTCGGCCTTCAGGTTGATTTTGTCTTCCAGGTATTTTGCCATGGCGAGGAACACCCGCGTGGTGCCGTTCCACATGAAGATGCGTTCCACGCAACTGTTTACGAGGTCGGCGTTTTTGTCGAAGTAGGTAAGGTCGGCGTTGCTGCTCACCAGCATCATCAGGTGCACGGCCGGGTACTTCTCCTTGATGTGCCGGCAGGTTTCGAGCGGCGTTTCCTTGTCTAACCCGGCCACGATGATGACGATGTCGAAGCGGCGCTTCCTCATCAAGTCCAGCGCTTCTTCCTCGTTGGCGGCGCTGGTGAAGCGGGGCGCGCTGTAGAGGTTAAGCTGGAGGTATTCGCCAATCAGTTTCTCGGAGAACTGGCCTTCGCGTTCAATGGTGTAGGCGTCGTAGTAGTTGGCAATAAGCAAAATCTCCTTCACTTTGAAGGGCATCAGTTCCTCAAAGATGTCGCGGTCGCTTTTTTGCCGCCGGTACAGTTTGCGTAAATCAATTTTATGTGGCGTCACATGCTACAGTCCGCTAAAATCCACATTATCGAAGAGGATGGAAGGCGTGCGCCACGAAGCGTCGAGGCGCGGGTCGTTGCCTATTTCCGCGATGCCGCCCCAGAGGGTCAGCAGGTTTCCCGTGATGTTCATTTCAGATACGGGCTTCACCACTTTCCCGTTTTCAATTAAAAACCCTTCCACGCCAAACGAGAAATCGCCGGTGGTGCTGTTGCTGTTGCCGCCGTTAAACCCGGTAATCCATATTCCCTTTTTGACGGCCGCCGTCAGCTGGTCGAAATTTTTGTCGCCCAGCTCAAATGTCAGGATAGACGGGCCGCTGATGGTGGGCGCTATGTCCATTTTCCTGGAAATGTATGTGTCGATGAAGTACGTTTGCAGCACGCCTTTTTCAATCACCGGACGTTTCACGGTGGCCACGCCTTCGTAGTCGAACCAGCGGGCGCCCATGGCGTGCGGGATGTGCGGGTCGTCGGTCAGCGTGAGCCTGGCAGACGCTATTTGGGTATTCAGCCTGTCCAGCAGGAACGAGTTCTTCTGTTGCAACGCGGCGCCGTACATGGCCGAAACAAGCGGCGACAGGATGCGCCGTACGTTCAGGTTGTCGACCAGCATGGCATATTTCCCCGACTTTATTTTCTGTTGTCCCAGCTTGCGTATGGTGCGTTCCAGCGCCTTCTTGCCAACGCCCGACTTTTGCAATTCGTCCCATTGCAGCGCCACGTCATACCAGTAGGACTCGGGGCGTGCGTCGCCCTTTCCTTTCATCGACACCGAAGCGGAGAGGTTGTAGTAGGTCGATTTCGTTTCGCCTTCAAAGCCGTTGCTGTCGACCAGGTAGCTGCTGCTTTCGCCGTCGCTGAAGCCGCCCGATACGGAGATAATGCGCGGGTCGGAGCCATACACTTCTTCCACGGCGGCTTTGGCCAGCGCCAGTTTGTCGTCGGCCGCGATGCTGTGGAACTTTTCATCCACCAGTCCCAGGTCGTGCCCGTCGCCTTTGTAGTAGCGCGCCGGGTCGGGCAGTTGACGCGCCGCGTCTTCCGCCAGGTATCCGGTGGTTTCTATGCCTTTTTTGATGAACTGCTTCAGGTCTCTTTGGTCGATGCGGTTGGTTGAGTAGCTGCCATACCGGTTGTTGACGTGCAACGTAATGCTGAGGCTGTTCTCGGCCGCCTGTTGCAACTTGTCGAGTTGCGTATCGCGGTATTCAAATTCACTGCTCGAGCCGGTGGCTAATGACGCCCGGCAAGCCTGGGCGCCGTTCTCCAGTGCGTATTGCACGGCCCATTTCGCTAATTCTTTATAATTCATAATGACAAATTTTAAATGTTACGATTCGCCCCCTACCGTTAATTTTTTCACCAGTACCGACGGAAGACCCTGCGCCACGGGAGCGCCCTGGCCGTTTTTGCCGCACGTCCATGCGCCGGTATCAATCTTGCAATTGTTGCCCACCATAGTGATATCGGCAAGCGCTTTTGGCCCGTTGCCGATGATGTTGACGTCCTTGATGGGTTGCGTCAGCTTGCCGTTCTCAATCAGGTAGCCCGATTTCACGAAGAACGTAAAGTCGCCGGCGCCGATTTGCACCTGTCCATTGGTGAAGTTTTCGGCGTAGATGCCGTTCTTCACCGCCGCGATGATGTCCTGCTCCTCCATGTTGCCGTTTTCCATATAGGTGATGCGCATCCGCGGAATGGGCGCGAAGCGGAACGACTGGCGGCGACCGTTGCCTGTAGGCGCCACGCCGTAATGCCTGGCGCTGATACGGTCGTGCAGGTAGCTGGTGAGCACGCCCTTTGTTACGATGTATGTTTTTTGTCCTTCCACGCCTTCGTCGTCCACGTTGAGGGAGCCGCGGTCGTGGTCGATGGTGCCGTCGTCCACCACGTTGATATTTTCATTGCACACCACCTTGCCCAGCTTGTCGGAGAAGATGGACACATTTTTCCGGTTGAAGTCGGCCTCGAAAGCATGGCCTATGGCCTCGTGCAACAGGATGCCCGACCCGCCGGCCGCCATGACCACCGGCAGTTCCCCGCCCTTGGGTTTCACGGCTTCAAACATGATGGCCGTTTTCTTCACAGCGCCTTGCGCGATATTTTCCACGATATCGTCGGTGAGGAACTCAAAGCCCTTGCGCTGGGCATAGGAGTCGTAAGCGTTTTCGATTTTCCCGTTTTGTTCCATCACGCACGAGGCGCTCAGGATGGCCATGGGGCGGTAATCGGCGCAAAGCACGCCTTCGGAATTGCAGATTAAGACGAATGACGTGGCGTCGTTCAACGACGCCGACACTTTCGACACGCGGCTGTCGAGGGCGAAAATGCGGTCGTTGAGCTTTTGCACGTAAGGCATTTTCGCTTTCACCGAAACGTCTTCCCACGGCGCTATGACCGGGTAGTTGTTGTCGAATGTCCTCTCGGTGAGGTTAGCCGGTGCGCCGGGCGCGCTTCCCGAGGCGATGCGCGAAGCGGTGCGCGCCGCGTTAATCATTTCGTTGAGGCTGATGTTTTCCACATAGGCGTAGCCGGTCTGGTCGCCCATCACCACCCTGACGCCCACGCCGTAGTCCACATTGGCGTAGGCGCGGTTCACCGCTCCGTCGCGAAGCGACAGGTAATTATCGAAAGAGTGTTCGAAAAACAAATCGGCGTAACCGGCTCCTTTTTCGAGCGCCACGGCCAGCACCTTTTTCAGGTCGCTTTGCGAGACGCCGAAATGGTCGAGCATGGCAGCCAGGCCTTCTTTCGAGCCTGCTCCGCACGATTCAAGGATTTGAGGAAGCAGCGCGGCTCCCATCAGCGCCACGCCTCCTGTTTTAAAAAATTGTCGTCGTTGCATAACACGCGGTTTTAGTTAAGTTTTCATTTTACAAATATAACTGAATATTTTAAGTCTTCCAAGCGTTTGGGCAGAAAAAGCGGGATTAGCGCAGAAAGGCGTTGTTGGACACAAGGCGCACGGCCACCTGTTGCACAGCGTTGACCTGGTTGTTGCACAGTTGTTTGTGATGCTTCAATGGTTTAATCCGTTTGCCTGGCGTTTGAAAAAATCCATCGTAGCCACGCACGAGTACCTTGCGGATGCGCAGGTATTGGCGCATGGCGTCGACGTCAATATATACCAACAACTTTTATTTCACCAAACCATTGGCGTACATCCGGAATACGCCAATGGTTTCAGCTATTCACTTACTAAAAAACGATTAATTATGATGACAAAAAACAACACAGGCAAATTTTTTGCCTTGAAATTATGTGGCTTGCTGCCTGCACTTGCCTTGCCGGTAGCCCTGTTCGGACTCTCCACGGCGGAAACTGCTTCGCCGGAAATACCAACTGTCGCAGGTGTAGAAACGCACACACAAGCGGCAGATACCGTGTCTAAAAAATCAACCGTGAAATATACCACTACAGGTGTTTATCAAGCCTGCGCAGTAGATGTGACCCCCGAATTTCCCGGCGGACAAGGTGAGATGATGAAGTTTATTTACGCCAACCTGAAATATCCCAAAGAAGCGGCCGGCCGGAAAGTACAAGGCCGGGTAGCCATACGATTTATGGTTAAAGCCGATGGCAAGATTAGTGACGTAGTTGTGCAAAAAAGCGTCGACCCGTTGCTGGATGCGGAGGCAGCGCGTGTGATAAAAGCCATGCCGGCGTGGACGCCAGGTAAACATGAAGGGAAAGCGGTGGCTGTGCAACTTCCTTTACCGGTAGTTTTCCAACTTTCAAAAGAGAAAGCGCCGGAAGTGAAATAAACACTTTATACTTTGATTTTTGTAAATTAAATCAACAAGTGGCTACGCCCCAGCGTCTTTAATTGTACAACTATTTTAGTTTATTATTCTTTATCCTGTATTCCCCTGTTTTGTCGGAGCCGAAACGCTCAATAATACCTTTATACTTAAGCCCTTCAATGTTCCTATAAATAGTAGCATCATTCATTTTAAGTTTTTTGGCTATTTCTATTTGAGAAATTCGATTGTTTTTCTCTATTAATGCAATGATTTTCTTTTCCGTTTTAGACAATTTTACACCTGCATTTACACCTGCATTTACACCTGCATTTACAGGGTCATTTTCTTGCTTTACGCTCTCCTTTATTTTTCCTTTAACAGTTTCATCCCTCATAATCGTAATTACAAATTCTTCAGAAGCGAAATTATTTTGGAAAACGAGTCTATCGTAACTTCGCATGGCACGTGTTATCCCGCTACCAATACCCGTGTAGGGCAACAAGTATTTGGCATACTCAAACAAGAGTTTATTTC
The DNA here is from genome assembly GCA_031279475.1 of Prevotellaceae bacterium. Taxonomy (GTDB): domain Bacteria; phylum Bacteroidota; class Bacteroidia; order Bacteroidales; family UBA932; genus JAIRLC01. The sequence continues at coordinate 18,282 of JAITIL010000054.1, forward strand.
GGGGAACAGAAATGCCATTTTTTATCGTTTCTTCCGTGACTGCGTCGGGAAGAATTCCGGGAGAATGAATCTCAATGCGGTTGTCGAAAATAAACAGGCGAACAGGTGCATTTATATAATAATCCCTATGGACTAAAGCATTCGTCACGGTTTCAACAAATACTTCGAGTGGAATTTCCAATTGTCCAAGCGTGTTAAAGTCGCGCTCCGTTTGAATATTCTTCAAATTTCTTGTGATAAAAGAAATCGTTGTATTGTACTGCGTAATCAAGTTGCCTTCCATGTCTCTGTCCGAAAGTTTATCGCGAAATTGCGTTGTGCCGATACTGTTTCCAACAAAAGACACACATTTTACTGTAAAAACCGGTTCGTACCGTTGAACACTTTTAGAAAGCAGCAATAATCCGGTAAGCGTTAATTGTCCGTTGGAATCAAGCAACGAGATATTGGTGAGCAATTGCTTAATCGTAAAATTAACATCAATTGCTGAAACAATTTCGTCAACTTCAATAGTCTGCAGTGTTCTTCCCTTAAAACCCTTGTCTTTTAACTCGTTTTCATAGCGGCTTAAAAGAAATCGTTTTAACGTGGCGCCATCAATATCGCTGTACGAAGTTCCCTCCACGCTGTTTTTATCTGCAGAAAAGTTGCCGCAGCTTTGCATCATTACACGCAATTCACTATTGGAAAAAACTTTGCGTTTGTCAGCACCGTTTTTCACCCAAATAATACCCTTGTTATCTTTGTAAGGTTTATTTCTCCCTTTCGGAATGGAGGCAACAACGATATACTGCCCATCAATATTAACCGTTTCTGTTTTAATCACGATTGCCGGTTTCACATTTTCAGAAGCAGCATTGGCAAGAAGGACGTTGGTTGCCTGTATTTCATCAAACGATAACCCGTTAATCTTACTGGTTTTGTCATCAACACCAATAATGAGCATTCCGCCTTGCGTATTACTGAAAGCAGTCATCTCCGTGCCAATTTTGTAAGCATCTTCCACCCGGACCTTGAACTGAACAGTGGTGGATTCGCCCTGTGAGATAATGGCTTTCATTTCTTTGGAGTTATGTGGAAATTTATTCATTCAACGCCGAATGCTTAACTATTAATTCCTACCTGTTTCGCGCATCCAGCTTCACCAGGTAGAAATCGAGCTGCTGTTTGGCCCGCGTGGAGAGTTCTTCGTTGTATGGGGCCAGCACGGTACCCATTTGCTGCATGTAGGCCAAATTCATTTCAAGGTCGTAGGTCGCATCGCGCAATTTTGAGAAAAAGGCCAGGTTTTTTTCCGTGAGCGTCACAAACTCTTCGGCCATGGCGTCGGCCTTGCCGGTTTCGCCCAACCGGTAATACAGTTGGATAATGTTCATAATCTCCACGTCGTTTTGGCCGGTAGAGATATTGAGCGGGAAGTTGCAGGCCGGTATGCGCGCCATGGCGCTGTCGAGCACGGCCACCGCCTCCCCGTTCCGGCCTTTATTCATCAAATCCTCGGCGAGGCGTGCATGCATACCGCGCACGTTAAGCGCCAGCGTCAAGGTAAAGGAGTTGTTGTAATCCACATAAATGTCCTTTTTATTCATGTTGCCCCAGCGGTACAGGTTCATTATTTTGTCATACAGCTCGTCGGTATTAATCGTCACGCCCTGCTTTCCGGGCGTTTCCCGCGTGGGCGCCAACTTGTAGGTGAAGCCGAGATATTGACAGTAATTGCGGAGGTCGAGCGACATGTCGCCGCCCATGGATACGAAATACACCGGGCGCTCCCAGTTATTGTTGGCCAGCAGGTCGAGAATCATCATGTCGGGCTTGCGGATGTCGTTCTTGGTGATGCGAACCACCATTGTGTCTAACAGTTTGCTGGCGTCGGGGTTTGACGACGTCCATCCCGGCAGTAGCGTTTCTTCGATTTTCCGGCTTTTAAGGATGTTTTCTTTATTTACCGGCACGGCAATGTTGCGCGCAGGAATGTACGACACCCGGTCTCCGCGCTGGGTTTGTGCGCGGTAACGCGGATTGGAAATAAATTCCATGATGGTGCTCACGGGCACGGTTCCGCGCAGTTGCTCCCTGACCTGTACAAAATCGTTTACCCCCTGGATATAATTTTCGCGCGACAGCTTGAAGGGCACCGGCGCCGACTCATACATGCGGCACTTCATCTGGTCGATATACCAGTCGGTGCCGAGCAGGCTGAGGTTTACCACCCGCACATCGGTGCGCACGCCCTCCACTTCCTGAAGGTACCAGATGGGGAACGTATCGTTGTCGCCGTTGGTAAAGAGGATGGCGTTCTCGTCGCACGAATTGAGGTAATTATACGCCATGTCGCGTGCCGAATAGCGGTCGCTGCGGTCGTGGTCGTCCCAGTTTTCGGCCGCCATTTGCAACGGGATGAGGAGGCATAAAGCCCCGGAAACACTTGCGGAAATGGCGGCAGGCGTTTTCAGTTTCCGCTGAAGGAAATCATACAGCGCATACACGCCCAACCCAATCCAGATGGTAAACGCGTAGAACGAGCCGGCGTAGGCATAGTCGCGCTCGCGCGGCTGTATGGGCGTTTGGTTAAGGTACGCCACAATGGCAATGCCGGTGAGGATAAACAGGAACAGGACAACCACGAAGTTCCGTTTATCTCTTTGCAGCTGGTAAAACAGGCCGGCGAGCCCCAGCAGGAACGGCAGCATATAATAATGGTTGCGCGCTTTGTTTCCGGCCAAATAAGGAGGCATGTCGCTCATGTCGCCCAGCCGCGTGTTGTCGATAAACGGAATGCCGCACTCCCAATTGCCGTTGTAGGAATTCCCGTGCCCCTGTATATCGTTTTGCCGGCCGGCGAAATTCCACATGAAATAGCGGATGTACATCCAGTTAATTTGGTAATCGAAGAAAAACGTCAGGTTTTCGCGGAACGAAGGAATGGGGTCTTCGCCGTAGGGATTGTTGACTGCGCCACGCCGTTGGGGGCTCACATATTGCCTGTACACCTCTTTATGGCTCTCCTGCGAGCTGTACATGCGCGGGAAAAGCATGTTGTAACGCGAATCATACTTATATTCGGGCATGGCTTCCGCCTTGACGTATTTCCCATCGCCTTTCACGTGGGTTGTTTTCTCTATCATGGCAACTGGCGGCGTGGCGTATGTAGGCCCTGAGAGCAGCGGCGCAGAGCCGTACTGCTCACGGTTGAGGTAATAAAGGAGCGAGAACGGGTTGTCGGGCTGGTTTTCGTTGGTGGGCGTGTTGGCCGAAGAACGGATAATTACCACCGCAAACGAGGAATAGCCGATGAGCGCCACCGTGAAACTAAGGATAATGGTGTTCCACAGCACTTTTCTCTTACGATGGGTAACCACAATACCGTAGGCCGCCAAAGCCAGGAGCAGCAAAATGGAAAATGCCGTACCGCTGTTAAAAGGCAAGCCGAGGCCATTAACGAAAAACAAATCGAAATACGCGGCAATGGTCGGGATAAACGGAATAAACCACAGCATGGCAAGCACCAGCACGCCCGACGCCAGCAGGGTAAGGAAAATACCCCTGGGTTTTATTTGCCTGTTCTTTTTGAAATAATACACAAACACGATAGCCGGAATGGCAAGCAGGTTGAGCAGGTGTACGCCGATAGAAAGCCCCATGAGGTAAGCGATGAGGATAATCCAGCGGTTGGCGTATGGCCGGTCGGCCTCTTCTTCCCATTTTAAAATAGCCCAAAAAACCACCGCCGTAAAAAGAGACGACATGGCATACACTTCGGCCTCTACCGCCGAAAACCAGAACGTATCGGAAAACGTGTAGGCCAGCGCGCCCACAGCGCCCGCGCCGATAATCGCAATTATGCTGCCGGTAGTGAAGGCGTCGCCCTTGCGCTCCATGATGCGGCGCGCCAGGTGGGTAATGGTCCAAAACAGGAACAGGATTGTGAAGCCGCTACATAATGCACTCATGGAATTAATCATGGGCGCCACATATTCGGGCGAAACAAACATGCTGAACAGACGTCCCAACAGCTGAAACACAGGGTTCCCGGGCGGATGCCCCACTTCAAGTTTATAGGACGAGGCAATGAACTCCCCGCAATCCCAGAAGCTGGTGGTGGGCTCGATGGTAAGCAAATAAACCAGAGAGGCTATGGCACAAACAACCCATCCAGCAATGTTATTGACGCGTTTAAAGGTATTCATTTTGTATTTTGTAGCGAATTATTAATAGATTAAAGTGACAAATTTACATATAAAATTCCGAAATACATACAAACAATGCATGTTTTGCCGTGCAAGATATACATTCCAATAATTCTACCTACCTTTGCAGAAAAATTTTTTATGGGCGTGGTTTATTCAACAAATCCCGGTTTTGTGTATACGCATGACGAGAAGCAAGCGCCGCCGCCGTCCGGGAAGCAAACGTTAATTGTGACCATTGACCGCCGGCAGCGGGCAGGGAAACAGGTTACGCTGGTATCGGGTTTTGCGGGGCCGGCAGCCGAGTTGGAAGCCCTGGCCAAAACACTTAAAAGCAAATGCGGCGTCGGCGGAGCAGCAAAAGAGGGACAGATTCTTATCCAGGGCGATTTCCGCGACCGGGTGGTGGCGTTGTTGCTGGAGGCGGGATATAAAGCAAAACGGGGGAATTAAACATGATGCCGGAGGAATGGTTAGATGGCGTTGAACTGCTGCGCATGTCGTTTACCCGCTTAGAGGGCTGGATTGGGCTGGGTTTGCTGGTATTGTTCTTCCTAATCTTTCGTTTTATCAAACAATTCTTACTGCTGTCGTTTCCGGGATTGATACATTTTCATCTGGCGCAAAAGCAATTTGAAGAAAATTCGGCGGTGGCGGCGAACATTCGCCGGTTGCTCTTAATATTCAGCCAAATTTGTATATCGTTCTTCCTGTTCCTGACTATTCGGCATTACGACGCTTTCCCCAGTCATTTAACTGTTGCACAGTTTTATATCTTGATTTTATTGTCCTTTTTCGCTTTTTACATCTTAAAAACATTCCTGCTCCGGATATTGGGATTCCTTACGGAAACAGAAACAGCCATGCGCATGATGGGCTATTACGGACAACTTTATGCCATTTCGGGCGGCCTCGTCTTGTTCCCCCTTGCGATACTGTTTTTTAATAGCTACTCGTCGTTTTGTAATCCGTTAATTATTATCGGATTGGTGTGTTCCCTTCTCATTATCTTATTGTATCTTGTACGTTCTTTTCAAATTTTTATTTCTTATAAACTTTCTGTTTTCTTTTGGATTTTGTATCTTTGCACCTTCGAATTTGCACCATTTTTATTTATATGGAAGTATATTACTTTGGCGTAATCGTATGACAATTAAACATGTACTCATAGCCCAAACGGCACCTACAGGCCCTTCCCCTTATGCGGAATTAGCAGAAAAATATAATATAACGGTTGAATTTTGTCCGTTTATTCATGTAGAACGACTTTCGGGAAAAGAATTTAGAACGCAACGTGTGGATATTTTAAGTCATACGGCGGTAGTTTTCATTTCACGTACAGGAATTGACCATTTTTTCGGTTTGTGTGAAGAATTGCGGATTGCCATACCGGAAACCATGAAATATTTTTGCCTGACGGAATCCATCGCTTTTTATTTGCAAAAATACATTGTGTACCGCAAACGTAAAATATTTTACGGCAATGGCTCTATCGAATCGATAATTGAAGCCATCGGTTCAAAACACAAGGGAGAAATTTTCCTGCTGGCTTTGGCGAGCAACAGCAAGCCCGAAATCCAAAAAGCGTTCGAAAAGGCGAAGATGAAACATACCAAAGCCATTCTTTACCGCACGGAAAACAGCGATTTGAGCCACATAAACCTTCCCCATTATGACATGTTGGTGTTTTACAGCGCGGCTGAAGTAAAATCATTGACCGACAATTTCCCCGAATTCAAGCAAAACGGCACGAAATTGGCGGCTTTCGGCTCGGCCACCTTGAAAGCGTTGAAGGCGGCAAAATTGAAAGCGGCAGTGGAAGCGCCTACACCCGAAGCGCCTTCTATGGCGAAAGCGCTGGAATTGTTCCTGGCAAAAAAATGAACAGTTTTCGCAAAAAAGAACGCCTCTGCTCCAAAAAGCAGATTGAAATGCTGTTCACGCAAGGCAACGTCGTTTTCGTATTCCCTTTCAAAATTCACTACCGGATATCCGGCGCAACGGCCGCACCGCAGGCCGCGCCTTGCCGCGTGATGATTACGGCGCCGAAACGGCATTTTAAAAAAGCGGTGCACCGCAATGTATTAAAACGACGTACACGGGAAGCCTTTCGCCTGCACAAACAAGCGCTAACAACGACGTTAACCGCTCAGGGTAAATCCTTACAATTGATTTTACATTACGTCAGTGAAACAATATTGCCGTACGAATTATTGGCCGGAGCCATAAAAAACATAAATAATAGGCTTATACAACAGGCTGAATTATAATGTATTATATTATAACATTTTAATAATATTTTATAATTTTAATGTTATAGTTATTTAAAATTAATGAGTTGTGGTTTTTGCAAAGATTTTTGTCCTGCTTAAACACATTTTAACAATTTTATATTTTGTATTTCCAGGAAAAAGCTTTATATTTGTTTTTGGAAATGTTTATCGTTCTTTTATTGATTTATTTGGCGTTGCTTTTGTACTTTAAAGTAAAGAAACTTACGAATTTTCTAAATATACTATCTGAAGCATAAAAGTCGCGTTCCCACTTTTTCTTTTTTATACGCTTGACTACAATATTTTTTTGTTGTTAAAAAGATACGGTGTGAGCCTGATTTATTTGATAGTATGGGTTTCGTAAGACCTCTTTAGCATAAAGTAAATCATCTATAGGCTCGCGCTTGCTTTTTGGTACTTAGGGGCAGGATACGGCAATACTAATTTCTGGGTAACGTTATCCTGTGCATTGAGGGAGCGTCTAAAAGTCAAAACCGGAAGCGTTCACAGCGACAATAACAATTTACCCAATTGTGTAGGTTGGTGACTTTTAGGCAAACCCAATAATATAGTTACAATTAGTTGTAATCACGTGGGCGTTAGCGCTGCGCGGAGTTGAAGGCTCCGCATCTTTTTGGGTGGCCATGTGAAATTTATTGCGTAATTTTGCAATTTGTGTCGTTTACTTTTGATTGTCGACCTTCAACTGAGTATGTCGCCGGCGGCTGCCGGCAACGAACAGCTAAAACAGGCTGCCGCCCGCGCCCTGCAACTTCCCCTTGCTGATATTACGTCCCTGCAAATCGTCAGGCGTTCGCTCGACGTCAGGCACAAGAACCCGCAACTGCAACTGAAGCTCAAAGTGTATACCGAAGGAACGCCGCTTCAAGATTTAACGGCGCCACCCAGGTACCGGAATGTAGAAGGTAAGCCGCCGGTGGTGATTGTCGGCGCGGGGCCTGCCGGATTGTTCGCGGCGCTTAAGTTGCTGGAAAAGGGGCTCCGGCCTGTTATCCTCGACCGCGGAAAGCCGGTTGAAGAACGTAAGTACGACATTTCAAGCCTGTTGCGAGAACGGGTGGTGGATGTAAATTCCAACTGGTGTTTCGGTGAAGGCGGCGCAGGCGCCTATTCCGACGGCAAACTCTACACCCGCTCCAATAAACGGGGCAACATCAGCGAGGTTTTGCAACAGTTTGTGCACCATGGCGCCCATCCCGACATGCTCGTCGACGCCCACCCGCATATCGGCACCGACAAGCTGCCCCGCATCCTCGCCCGCATCCGTGAAACGATTACCGGTTGCGGCGGCTCATACCATTTCAACACCTGCGTAAGCGATTTTATAGTTAAAAACCAAACTGTTCTTGGCGTGGAAGACGCGCAGGGCAACCAATACGAAGGCGTGGCCGTGATACTGGCTACCGGCCATTCGGCGCGCGATATGTACGAACTGTTCCACCGCCGCCGGTGGACGCTCGAAGCCAAGCCCTTCGCGCTTGGCGTGCGCGCCGAACATCCGCAGGCGCTCATCAACGAAATACAATACGGCGCCCGGCTTAGCCAGGCGGATGAGGTGGCGTTGCCGCCGGCCGCTTACAGTTTAACCGCGCAAGTTGGCGCACGGGGGGTGTTTTCGTTCTGCATGTGTCCCGGCGGCATAATGGTGCCTGCCGTCACAGCGTCTGGCGAAACGGTGGTGAATGGCATGTCCAATTCCCGGCGCAGTTCGCCGTATGCCAATGCCGGCATTGTGGCGCAGGTCGACCCTGCCGAGCTTTCCGGTTACCGGAAATACGGCGTCCTTGCCGGCCTGCGGTTTCAACAGGAGGTAGAGCGGCGTGTGCATGTGCCAGGATTGAGCGCCCCCGCGCAGCGGCTCGTGGACTTTATGGCCGGAAAAACTTCCGCCACCCTGCCCAAGACGTCCTACATACCGGGGGTTGTGCCGGCGCCGCTGCACGAATTGCTGCCGGCGTTTGTCGGCCGGAGCTTGCAAGCGGCGTTCACACACTTCGGGGGAAAAATGCCGGGTTACCTGTCGCAAGAAGCCGTGCTGGCGGCGGTGGAGTCGCGCACTTCGTCGCCGGTGCGCATGGTGCGCGACCCACACACGTTGCAGCATGTGCAGCTCGCGCGTTTGTACCCGTGCGGGGAAGGGGCCGGCTATGCCGGAGGCATCACCTCTTCGGCCATCGACGGGATACGGTGCGCGGAAAAAATATGGGAAACGGCTAACGGTTAACGAAGAACGAAAAAAGGCCATTCAAATTTTTCTTTGAACGGCCTTAATTCCGCTTCAGCCCTGCAAGATTGCCTTTCCGTGAGGAAGACACAGGATTTGCAGTAGGGCCGACGCTCAGCGTCGCCCTTACCGCCCCCTCCTCTCCCCGTCGGGCGACAGTACTGCCGACTGCTACTTTCCGTTCCCCGATAATTAGTCACATTAGCACATTAAACAATTAATCACATTAATTAGTCACATTAGCACATTATAATCCTATATCACAAATATATTGTAACACATATTTTAAATATAGAATAAAAACAAAAGATTAAAGATTACAATATGAAGAGCAAACAACAAGGACTATAACCTTTAATCTTTTGTCGCTATTCTAAACTAAAAAAGCACAAACCCAAAATATCCTACAATAAGGTTCATCACACCCATCCATATAGATAAAATTAGGCCCGTGCCATTTAACACGAGCGCCAACTTCAGCCTCTATATGGATTAATATGTGATGTTTTATTGTAAGAGTGCTCGAAAGCTAACGCCATTATACTATGCAAAGAACATAAAACTTTACGTTGCAAATATAAATACATTTTTTTAATATCCAAACATGTAATTGTTAAAATATGTTATGTAGGTTTAATTTTTTATTCCCAGATTGTTTTTTGTGTTTCAGAAATAAAAATAATGCCGTCGTTTCGGGCGAACACACAGGTTCGCCCCTACAAATCCGTTTGCCGTTCCCCAATAATCGTTTACCGTTTGTTTGCCGCGCGGGTTTTCCCCGTTGGACACAGGAATGCGATTAATCGCGTATTTACATGATTTTCATATTTTTTACAATTAAAAATTAACATTAATAACGTGAAGTGAAAAAATCCCATCGGGATTTC
>JAITIL010000090.1 GCA_031279475.1 Prevotellaceae bacterium
CGGGATATTCGTGACGAAATAGATGCTGAAACAGCAGGTATGACATTCGAAGAATTGAGAGCCTACTTAGACCGGCAATTGAAAAGAGATGCCTTTTGGCAACAAATCTCTCGCCAACAAAAAGCGAACCATTATGCATCTTAACCCGCTGAACGCCGCCCGCAAAACAGTTGAAAGTTGAAAATTATCGCCCGCGAAAGCGGGCGGTTTGTTTGGGAGGGGTGGCATTACACACCATTGTGTGCGCATACCTGACGGCATGCGGGCGGCTATTTGCCTGTCGGCTCTACCGGACTATACATCCCCTCCGGGATATAATTTGAATTATTGAATATTATTACACGATGATTTCCCCACCCCACAATCGCTGCAGGAAAGTCTGTTTTCATGATAATTTAAAGTTCGCAAATGATAAGACAATGATTCTAACCATATCGGCGCATTAAGGCTTTTTTTCACCATCATTTTAATAAAAAGCCAAAAAAGACCTATCTTTGTGCCTTAATAATAACACGCATGAAAAAAATACTTGGGATAGGCAATGCACTGGTCGATATTTTGGCTACGCTAACCGGCGATTCAATATTGCAGGAATTTAATCTTCCGAAAGGGAGTATGCAGCACGTGGACGAGCCTGCCGCCAACCGCCTGTGGGAACGGCTGCACACGCTGGGCGGCGTACAGCGCGTGGCCGGCGGCTCGGCGGCCAACACCATGGCCGGCGCCGCACAATTAGGGCTGCACTGTACATTTATCGGGAAAACCGGAAACGACGAGCCAGGACGGTTTTTTGCGGACGACCAGGCCGCGCACGGCGTCACATCGGTGCTGCTGCACAGCCCCACCTCCACCGGACGCTGCACGGTGTTTATTTCGCCCGACGCCGAACGCACTATGGCCACTTACTTAGGCGCGGCTATCGAGTTGTCGCCCGACGACCTGGACGAAAGAGTGTTCACGGGATATCACTATTTTTACATCGAGGGATATCTGGTGCAAAACCACGATTTGGTGCGCCGCGCCATGGAACTGGCCAAGGCGCAACGGCTGATTATCGCGCTCGATTTAGCCAGCTACAACGTGGTGGAACAAAACCGCGATTTCCTGCACAACATGCTGCGGCAATACGTCGATATTGTATTCGCCAATGAGGCGGAAGCCGAGGCGTTCACCGGGAAAAAGCCGCACGAGGCACTCGGCGAACTGAGCGCATTGTGCGACATTGCCGTGGTGAAAACAGGCGGGGAGGGCTCGCTGGTACAGCGCGGCAGCACGGTTCACCGCATTAAACCCTGTTTGGCGAATGTGGTCGACACCACCGGCGCCGGCGACCTCTACGCCGCCGGGTTCCTGTATGGGCAGGCGGCAGGTTGGCCGTTAGACCAGTGCGGCGCGGCAGGTTCCCTAACGGCGTCGAAAGTGGTGGAGGTAATTGGCCCCAAAGTGAGCAACGCCGGATGGGCGGCCATCAAACAACACCTTAAAAATTATATAATATGATGCTGACATTCGATATTGCTATTGCTATTGTACTCCTGATAGCTTTTATTGCAGGCGTGAGAAAAGGAATTATACGCCAACTGTTCGGGTTGGCCGCATTATTGCTGGGGGTGTATGGCGCGTTCAGGTTTTCGCACATAGCCGGCCACTATCTTTCCGGATGGTTTAAAATAAGCGGCCACTTCGCACAGGGCATAGCGTTTGTGGTGGTATTTATCCTTATATTGTTTTTAGTTATTTTCATTGGCCGCATAGCCGCCAAACTAATCAGCCTGGCCACATTGGGGGGCGTGGATAAAATTCTGGGCGGCGTGTTTTCCGTATTGAAAATAGTGTGTATCCTCTGTGTATTGCAATTCATTGTGCAATTCTTCAATGCGCAGTTTCACTTCCTCTCCGCGTCCGTCGAAACATCGTTCTTTTACCGGCTTTTCGATACGGTATGCCGTTCTGCTTTTCCATATTTACCCTTATAATATTGCACGATACAACAAATTTTCGTAGGTTTGTACCGTCTTTTTATATGCGTATGAAAAAAACTTTCATTTTATTATTTGGCATGCTGGTTACCGGCAAGGCAACAAGCCAGGACTGGTCGCTTGAGCAGTGTATCCGGTATGCGTTAGACAATAATATCGCCATTCAGCAACAGCAGCTCACCGCCGAACAGGCCGGCAACCAACTGTTCCAGTCGAAAATGACATTCCTGCCCAGCCTGAACATGAACCTCTCCTCCAGCCTGAGTTGGGGGCTGTCTAAATCTATACAGGAAGACAGCGGCGGAAAGTTAATTGAAGTGCAGGAACACCGGTTCAGTCAAAATTTCGCTCCATCTATTTACGCCTCTGTGAATTTATTCGAGGGGTTGAAAAAAATCAATACCGTGCGGCGCAACCAGAGCAACTACCAGGCCTCGCAACAGGAGGTGGAACGGCTGCGCAATGAAATTGCGATTAGCGTGGCGCAGGCCTACCTGCAGGTGCTCCTTTCTGCCGAAGTGCTGGCCGTGGCCGAAAGCAGTTATGAAAGTATGGAAGTGCAGCTCACCCGCCTCAAACAGTTGGTGGAAGCCGGCAGCCGCCCCTACAGCGAACAGCTCGAAATGGAAGCCCAGCTGGCCGCCGAAGAAGTGCAGCGCGTGACTTCAAAAAACCAGCTCGACAATAATTACCTTAACCTGCGGCAACTGCTCGACTTTCCGCCCGCCTCGACATTCCAAATCGCAAAGCCGGAACTCAGCGTTGGCGAAAATTTTGAAGGTGAAGACGCCGGCAGCGTGTATCACCTTGCCCAAGACTTGCCACAGGTGAAAGGCGCCGAATACCGCATGGAAAGCGCACGGCACGAATTAGCCATTGCCCGCGGGAACTACTGGCCTACGCTGTCGCTGGGCGGGTCATACGGCTCGGCTTACTATGACTCGAAGGAACAACGTTTCTGGGATCAATTGCTCGACCAGCGCAGCCCGTCCCTAAGTTTCGGTTTATCGATACCCATATTCAACAACTGGAGCATCCGCACCAACGCCAAAAATGCAAAGCTCAACCTGCACATCGCGCGGCTCGAAGTGGAGAACAAACGCAAAACACTGTATAAAGAAATCCAGTCGGCCGTTACCGATGCGCTGGCCGCCTTCAACAAACACAAGGCTGCCGAGCGGAACGCAATCGCCGCAAAAGAATCATTCCGCTATACGGAACAAAAATTCGAGGTAGGCGCCATCAGCGCTACCGACTACAACATCTCCAAAAACAACTTGCTGAAAGCCAAGTCGGAAGAACTGCAAGCCAAATACCAGTACATCTTCCAACTGAAAATAATAGATTTTTACAAAGGAATGCCCATTAAATTATAAAGGACGACAGCATGGCGAAGAAAAAGAAAAAACTCATTTGGATTATCACCGGCGGCATTTTATTGCTCATTATCCTGCTTATGACCATACCCAGCCGTGAGGTTCCCGTTATGGTAGAAACGGCGAAGCCCGTGCGCAAAACCATCGTGGAAGCCATTCCGGCCAACGGTAAAGTGCAGCCGGTGGTGGAAGTAAAAATCAGTCCCGACGTGTCGGGCGAGATTGTGGAACTCAACATAGAAGAGGGCGACTACGTACACAAAGGGCAACTCCTGCTGAAAATCAAACAGGACTATTACCTCTCGGGGCGCGACCGCGCCGAAGCGCAACTCAACTCCGTGAAAGCGCAGCTGGCGCAGGCCGAAGCGCATTTCGCACAGGTGGCGCTATCCTATAAACGGAACAAGCAACTGTATCTGCAAAAAACCATCTCGACGTCTGATTTTGAAACCGCCGAAGCGGAATACAACAGCACGCGCAGCCAGGTGGAAGCCGCGCAGTTCAACGTGAAAAGCGCCGAGGCCGCACTGAAAGAAGCGCAGGAAAACCTCGTCAAAACCACTATTTACGCGCCGATGTCGGGCACCGTGTCGAAACTCAGCGTGGAGATAGGCGAACGGGTAGTGGGCACCACGCAAATGGCCGGCACCGAAATGCTGCGCATCGCCAACCTCGACCAGATGGAAGTGCTGGTGCAGGTGAACGAGAACGACATTGTGCGCGTGAGCCTGCACGACACGGCCACCATTGAAGTAGACGCCTACCGCAATAAAAAATTCAAGGGCACCGTCACCCAGATTGCCAACTCGGCCATCACCAATGGCACGTCGGCCGACCAGGTGACGAACTTTGAAGTAAAGGTGTTCATCCTCCCCGAATCGTACAACGACCTTAAGGCGACCACCGACTATGTGTTCCGGCCGGGCATGTCGGCCTCCGTATCCATCGAAACCGACACGCGCCCCAACGCCCTGTGCATCCCCATACAGAGCGTAACCACCCGCACCGATATCAAAGCCGGCAAAGACACTACCGCCACTGATTCTACCGCTGTAGTTCCCGAGGCCAGCGTCAACGAAATGAAGGAGCATGTGTTTGTGGTGCGCGACAGCAAGGTGAAGGCCGTGAAAGTAACCTCCGGCATTCAGGACTACTCCCACATCGAAATCCTGGACGGCCTGACGGACGACGACGAGGTGGTAACAGGCCCCTACAGCGCCATCTCGAAAACACTGAACAACGACTCGCCGGTACAAATAAAAAGCGAACTCACGCCAAAGAAACCGGAATGATGAGCGACGCACGCACTCCTCTTATCCTGCATATTGAAACGGGGACGGACGTGTGCTCGGTAGCCCTGTCGCAGGGCGACACACTGCTGGCCATAAAAGAAAACGGCGAGGGGCGCACGCACGCCCAACTCCTGGCGGTGTTTATTGACGCGCTGCTTCGCGAACAACATTGCACGGCGCACGACCTCGCGGCAGTAGCCGTGAGCGAAGGCCCCGGCTCATACACCGGCCTGCGCGTGGGCGTGTCGACCGCCAAAGGCATTTGCTACGGTTGCCAAAAGCCCCTTATTGCCGTGAACTCACTGCAATCATTGGCGTGCATAGCCATTGAGCGCGCGCTCCTCCCCTCGCCCGATGCGCTTATCGCGCCCATGATTGACGCGCGGCGCATGGAGGTGTACACGGCCCTGTTCGACGCCTCCGGGCAACAACGCACGCCCACCGCCGCCAAAATTATTGACGAACACAGTTTCGCCGAAATCCTGCCGCAGCGCCACCTGCTGTTTGTAGGCGACGGCGCCGAAAAATGCCGCGCGGCGCTGACGCACCCGGCCGCCCACTTTGCGCCCCTGCGCGCGTCGGCGGCCGGCATGGTGAAACTTGCGGTCAGCGCTTTCGCCCAACAGCAATTTACCGACGCCGCCTACTTCGAGCCCTTCTACCTGAAAGATTTCGTGGCCATCCCGCCAAAGAACGGGGAAAGGGCGAAAGGGGGGAATACTGCCGGCCATTATTGCAAACTATAATACCGCCGCATTAAACGCTAAAAAAAACCGGCCGAATAAATTCTTACCCGACCGGTTTTCCCATTAAAAATTACGTGAACACTATTATTTTCCTATGTTGCCCGCATCAAACTGGTAACAGGCCAGCGAAATACCAACCGCGCCGGCGTCAAAGCCCGTACACGAGCCTGTGGCCGACGAGCCGATTTTCCCCGCCTCAAAACTCTTACATTCGGCTGTAGGCGGCAAGTCCAGCACATCAATCGTAGCGTTGCTTGAGGTAACATTACACGTATAGGCATTGGACACCACTACATGGTAGGCGCCTCCGGCATTCACCGTACCGGCGGCATTGTAAATCGCTGCATTGCCGTTGGTCACATTGCTCCCGTTCCGCTTCCACTGGTAACTGAGCGCAGTCCCGCTACCGGGTTGCGCTATCACCGAAAGGCTAAACGGATTATTCAGATCGACCAACAAATAAGAAACCGGCTGGCCGGTAATTACCGGCAAATTATATACCTCGGCGGTGGCGGTAGCTTGCGCAGTGGCACAGACAAGACCGTCTTGCGTAATTTGTGCAACTACCCGAACGTCTTTTATCCCGGCCGAAGAGCCCGGCACCGTATAAGTTGCCATACCCGCAGGACTAACCGTAACAGAGGGCGTACCCGGCGATGAGCCGGTCCAATCAAACGTACCCGGAGAACTGGTCACTACGAAATTCAAGTCACCGGAATTTATACAAATACCGCTCGCCACTTTAATGATTGGCGTTGGCGGAGTGCTCACCACCGTGGCGCTACCCAAAGCCTCTGCCGAAGTGCAAACAATGCCATCAACGCTGGTTTGCACATTCACCGCTACATCTTTCACCCCGGCCGTTGCGCCCGGCGCCGTATAAGTCGCATTCCCCAAGCCGGACGTCGTACCCTCCAGACCGCTCCACGTGTATGTGCCGCCCGGTACCGGACTGTTGACGCCGAACACCAAGTCGCTACCCTGGCAAACATTGTCCGGTATTTCTATGGTCGGCGTTAGCGGAGTGCTCACCACCGTGGCGCTACCCAAAGCCTCTGCCGAAGTGCAAACAATGCCATTGACGCTGGTTTGCACAGTCACCGTTATATCTTTCATCCCGGCCGTTGCGCCCGGCGCCGTATAAGTCGCATTCCCCAAGCCGGACGTCGTACCCTCCAGACCGCTCCACGTGTACGTGCCGCCCGGTACCGGACTATTGACGCCGAACACCAAGTCGCTACCCTGGCAAACATTGTCCGTCACAATAACCGGCGTAGCCGGCAGGTCATTCACCAATAGCTTTACACTATTATTGCTTATAATCTCACAAGCGCCTTTTGTAGCCGCTACCGTGTAAATACCGCTCCCCGCCGCCCCGGAAAAAGTAAACGTCTGCGGCGCTCCTGTTCCGTTCATCACCGGTGTTCCCACGGGAGTAGCGCCATTTTTTAACGTATACGTCCATCCGGCATGCGCCGCTGCAAGTCCCACTAAAATACTGTTGTCGTCGGCACAATACACGCCGTCACCCGTAACGAGCAAATCCGCGACGGCGCACCCCGGGTCGCCCGATGAGAAGAGGCCCGGAAAACCTGTGGCGTCGGTAAAATCCTTAATCCAATACCCGTCGGGCAAGATATAAGGGTTGGAATCAAAAACCACCTGTTGATTCGTCACGCCATTAGAAATAGTACCTTTAAACGTCAGGTCAGTACCCATGAAGGTTACTTTTCCGTTCTCGTCAATTGCCGCAACAGGAGGGTAATTAGACACATAGGCGCAACCGGTCTGACCGGTCGAAAAGGTAATACCGTCGGGGACCAATTTCACGGTAGCGGAAAATGTACCGTCGGTTGCGGTTCTTGCATTTCCGACCACATAAACACCTTGATTATTACCGTTCGCAGGAATTACCGCCGCGCCGGGAGCGCTGGTTTCGGTGAGGGTGGCGCCGGCGGCACTTAACGGGATACGCGTCATCGTGCCCGCATTATTGTAATCAGCGAATACCCAAACCGTATCGCTCCACACTGCAGGCATCGCATCCCTGTTCCACATCAATTTAAATGTAATGCTATGATCTGTTTCGATTGTAAAACCCGACACTATAACACCATTACCCTGCTGCGCATAAAGTGTCGACGAAACATAACAGCACAGCAGTAAGAATAATAAAAGTTTGCTCTTCATATTATTAATTTTACTAATTTACGCTATTTAAAGAACATATTGCCTAAAAAACAATTATTTACAAAATTGTTGTCTTTTTTCCACAAAGATAACAATTTTAAAATACAAAAATCAGCACATTTATTTAAATTTCAAAGGAAAAACCGTTAAATTAAGTGAAAGCAATGCAAAATTATTTAAAGAGAATTGCAATTTACTGTGCCGGAGGCGTTTTCAATGCCCAATATTTACCTAACGCCTCTTGTGCTTTCGCCCCATCTCCCACAGAGACGTATGTCCGGTAGAGGTTTATATAAACAAGCGTATCGTTAGGGATAAGCTTAGCCGCGCGTTCAAACATTTCCACCGACTTGCCAAACTTTGCGGTATTGGCATACATCGCACCGGCGCCCATAAGCGCCTGCGCATGTTCGGGATTAAGCCTTACGGCCTTTTCAAAATAAGTTAAAGCGTCTTGAAACCGCCCTACGCTGGAATAAATAGCCGCCAAATTAAAATTCGGCTCAAACCGGTCGGGGACTAATTTGGCCACATATTCCCAAATCTCAATTTTCTTCTCCAAATCGGGATAATTGGCTGTAGCTACAGCCAAAGCGTCAACGGCAAAGGGGTTATGTTTATTCCACCGGATAAGCCGCAGCAAATATTTAATCGAGGAATCGGGCGGTTGGCCCAACGTGTTATTCGACCACGACAAGAGCAGTAAAGCATTTTCATAATTGGGATGGATTTCCACCGCCCGCCGCGAATATTTATTGATTAACCGGGTGATGGAATCCCGCACGGCGCTGTCGGTAGCCTTCTGCAATTCGATGTTATACACCCGCGCGGCGTCATAATTGGCTTTGGCGCTTTTGGGCGATGTTTTCACATCAGTGGTAGAGAGGGTAAAGTCGTCATACCACGCCTTGTTGCGCGCCACCGTATCTGCGCCATAAAGGCACAACAGCGTCAGCATGAAACAGGCCACCACACCCTGGTAAAGGGTCTTTTGCTTTATCCATTTCGGCAGCTGGTAAATCAGGAAATCGGCCAGCACCATGCAAAAGCCGATGGATGAAATATAGATGAACCGCTCGTTCATAAACGTCCCTACCTGCACAAAAATATTCGACACGATGGAAAGCGGGACGATAAACCATACTACGGCATACGCATATTTGTTTCTCTTGAAAATGCCCCAAAAGGTGAACGCACCCAGCGCCACATAAAACAGGGTGATGAATATAACGCTCACATCCGAAAAATTCATAATGGGAATATGGTAGGGATAATAATCGGTGGTGAGGGGATAGGGGAAGACTTGCAGCCACAGGTAACATCCCAGCACATAAATGATGGACGCCCATTTCTGGCCGGACAGCATGTACATGAAGGGGTTATTCATCAATTCTCTTTCGGGCAGCGGGTCGAGGTTAATAGCCGACTGGCGCGCCAGGAGGAATATAAAAGCGGCAAGATACAAAGGCAACAACGCCATTATGTAGCGCTTGTCTTTTTCGGATATAAAAAGGCATACTAAAAGCGGGATAACGCTCACGAAGAACAGCCCGGCATGTCCTTTAAAGAAAGGAAAAACAAGCAGCGCCGACAGCAGGCCGCATATCATAAATTTCACGCTGCACGGCCGGATGAGATACATGGTGATGGGAATAACCACAAGAAACGTAATGGCGTTTTCTTTGGAAAATAACCCCAGCAGAAAGGCAAGGAAAGCATACGCCATGTGCTTCAATTTATTGGTGTCGAGCCAGCGGAGGGTGAAGTACAGGGCGCACAATGCGCCCAACAGCGTCATAATTTCATCGCGCCCCTTGATGTTTGCCACCACTTCGCTATGCACGGGGTGCGCCACAAAGAAGATTACCGTGAGCACCGGGATATTGAACAGCGCCCGCCAGCCGGTTGTCGATTCGAGCGGAAAAAGACGCAGCATGATGAGCAACAAAACCCACGCGGTAATGGCATACAGCAGAATATTTACCAGGTGATTGACGTAGGGCAGCGGAGTTTCTATCAGCAAGGCTGCATCGTCGTCATTCTTACCCTGGTCTAACTTGTCCTGAATAAGCCGCTTGGTTTCCGCATCGGTAAACAGTTCATATTCCACCGCCAGTGTAATCACCGACAGGGGGCGGTAGCGCCCGCCGGGAAGGTTTACCGCCACCGTGCCATAACGACCATTGAACGTGTCATACTTTAATATCTTCGGAATATTGCTTACGCCTCTTTTCACAAATTCATTCTGCGTAATCACCATTGTGTCGTCAAGGGCATAATGGTTGAACAGGGTGTTGCCGTAGAACGCAAAGGTCAAGGCCAGGATAAGGCCATACACCCATTTGGGCAAAGCCGCACCCTGCTGAATTACCGGTAACACGGGATTTTTCCCCTGAATTTTCGCAGCGGAAATGGCTGCGTGTTGTTTCTTTTGAAAGGCAGGCGACGGGTTACGCTGTTTATTCATAAATCGCGATTAAGAGTTTATTGCTGTTTCTACTTCTTCTACAGTTATGGGAATACGTTTTTCGCCCAGTAAACGGCATCCGGTTGGCGTGATGAGAATATCGTCCTCGAGGCGGATACCGCCGAAACCGATGTATTCCGCTACCTTTTGATAATTGATAAATTGCCCAAGTTTATTTTCCTCTTTCCACCGTTCAATCAAGGCGGGAATGAAATATATACCGGGCTCCACGGTAATGCAAAAACCTTCGTGCAACACACGCCCCATGCGCAAAGCGCCTAATCCGAACTGCTTGGAGCGCTGTGTGTCGCTGTCGTATCCCACATAATTTTCACCCAGGTCTTCCATGTCGTGCACGTCTAATCCTATTTGATGTCCCAAGCCGTGAGGGAAAAACAATGCATGCGCACCGGCCGCCACCGATTCTTCGACGTTGCCTTTCATGAGGCCCAGCGCCTGCAAGCCCTGCGTAATAATTTTAGCCGCCCCAAGGTGAACGCCGGCATAAGTGACGCCGGGCTTTGCCGTGTTTACGGCGTAATTGTTAGCTTCAAGTACAATGTTATAAATTTCTTTTTGCCCCGGCGTAAACCGGCCGCCGGCCGGCAACGTACGGGTAAAATCAGAAGCATAATGCGACACTGCTTCGGCGCCCGCGTCAATCACAAGCAGCCGCCCGTCGGTAAGGAATTGGCTGTGGTCGTGGTTATGCAGCGTTTCCCCGTTTTGCGAAAGAATGACGGGAAACGAAGGCATGTACCCTTCGGCAATGGCCTTTCCTTCGATAAAACCGGCTATCGTATGTTCTTTCACGCCGGGACGGCACATAGTCATGGCCGCCACATGCATGTCGTAGCCCGCCTTGCAGGCCTTTTCCATCTCGGCAATTTCGCACGCTTCTTTCCGGATACGCAAGGCCACCACCGCTTTAATGAGCGTCACCGAGGCGCTCTCTTTTTGTGCGGCAGGCGCTACGCCCGTTAAATCGTGCAACAATATTTTGTTGAACGAACGATAAGGCGGTAAAAAATGCACCGTGCGGCCTTTTTTCATGGCTTGTTGCACCGTTTCGGATAATTTCCCGAAAGGCAACACTGACGTCACGCCCACGCTATCGGCCTTTTCGCGCATAGCAGGTTGCGGCCCCATCCATACAATATCATCCATGGTGACTTCTTCGCCGAAAAGCGTTTCAGCGCCGGCGTCAAGGTCGATAACGGCAGCCAGGCCGGGCTCGTCTAATCCAAAGAAATAAAGAAAGGAGCTGTCCTGACGAAAGCGGTAGGCGTTCGCCGGGTAATTCATGGGCGCTTCGTGATTGCCCAAAAGCAAAACAAGGCCTTCCTTCATTTGTTCGCGCAAGCGCAACCGGCGCTGTATATAAATTTCCTTAGTAAACATAAAATTTCCAGTAGTATATCTTACAAAGGTACGAAGATTATCAAAAAATACAAAATCAAAATTTTAGAAGGTCACAAAGTACAATGGCCGCCGCCGCTTCCACGATGACCGGCACGCGCAGGGCAATGCAAGCGTCGTGGCGGCCCCGCACTTCAAGGGTTTCGATACCCCCGGTAGCCAGGTTGACGGTTTGTTGCGGCCGTATGATGCTCGACGTGGGTTTTACCGCCACACGGAAAAACAAGTCGTTGCCATTGGTGATGCCGCCGGTGACGCCGCCGGCGTTATTGGTGGCTGTCTTTCCGTCGGGCGAAATAATCGGGTCATTATGCTGCGACCCTTTCATGGCGGCGGCCGCAAAGCCCGCGCCAAATTCCACCCCCTTCACGGCGGGAATGGCAAAAAGAAGATGCGCCAAAAGCGATTCCACCGTATCAAAAAAAGGTTCGCCCAAACCCACCGGCACATGCTGCACGCAACAGGCCACAACCCCGCCAATAGAGTCGTTTTCACGGATGGTTTTTTCCACCGCCTCGTCAATATTTGCATGACCGCCCGCTTCGGTAAGCATGGCGTTCACCACAATGGGCGCTATACATTTTTTCGCCACTACGCCGGCGGCGGTCAGCGCCAGCGTGAGGCGCCCCGACAAATGCCCGCTGCCGCGCAAATCATTAAAATTATTCCATTTTTTGGTAGCGGCAAAATCGGCGTGCCCCGGACGGGGCATCTCGCGGAATTGCGCATAATCGCCCGAATGGGCGTCGTGGTTTCCGAACAGGATGGCGAGCGGCGCACCGGTAGTATAGCCATTGTATATGCCACTCACAATCTTCGGCTCGTCGGGCTCGCGGCGGGCGGTGGTGCCCTTCGCGCCGCTGCGCCGCCGCGCCAGGTCGGGGCCGAAATCGTCGGGTTGCAGACTGATGCCCTCCTGGCAGCCGTCAACCACCACGCCAATGTTCTCGCCATGCGATTCTCCAAAAATATGGATACGGAATATACGCCCAAAAGTATTCATCTTTTTCAGTTAAGAGTTAAGAATTACGATTTAGGCTGGCGCCAGCCTAATCAGTCACATTAAACAAGTAATCACATTAGCACATTAATATTAACTTTTATCCGTTTTAAATCGGCGAAGAAGTCGGGATACGACTTGCTGACACATTCGGCATCGTCGATGGTGATGGGCGTCTCGGCCGCTATGGCCGCCAGCGCCAGCGCCATGGCAATGCGATGGTCGTGGTGCGACGAAACCGTTACGCCACCCTTGACCAGGGAACCGCCGTAAATGCGCATGGCATCGTCAACCAATTCAATTTTCACGCCAAGTTTAGCAAACTCTTCCTGCAACGCCACCGCACGGTTGCTTTCCTTGATTTTCAGCCGGTCGATGCCATATATCACAGACACCCCGCGGCAGTAGGCCGCCAACACCACAAGGGGCGGGAAAAGATCGGGGCTTCCGGTGGCGTCAAACTGAAACGACTTCAGCGGCGCCGCTACCCGCGACACCTGCACGTCTTGCTCATTCACTACAATATTGGCGCCCACGAGGGTTAAGATTTTCAGGATGGCGCTGTCGGGTTGCTTGGAATTGCCGAATAAATTGCGTATCGTCACCGTGCCTTTTAAAGCGGCGGCCACAAGCAGGAACGCCGCACTGCTCCAATCGCCTTCCACCACGTAGGTTTGCGGGGAGTACCGTTGACGTCCCCGGATCCTGTAATAGCTGTCGGAATCTTTCCGCACCACCACGCCAAACTGTTTAAGCAGCTGTATGGTCATATCGACATACGATTTACTGTTCAGGTCTTTGACCGTAATCTCCGAGTTTTCTTCCGCCAGCGGCAAGGCCATGAGCAAGCCGGTGAGCAGTTGCGAAGTCTGGTACCCGTTAATGGTGATATTCGCGCCCTTGAGCGGGCCTTTCACGGTAATGGGCAACGAGTCGTTGTGGTGATTGGCGGTGCACGTAACGCCAAGCTGCAACAAGGCTTCGGCAATCATATTGGTGGGACGGTTGAGCAATGAGCCTTTGCCGGTAATCACCACCGGATTGGGGAGCAACGCCACAATGGGCGCAAACATGCGCATACACAACCCCGACTCTCCACATTGCACCACAGCGTTGTCGGCAGCTGAAAGGTTTCCTGTAATGGTTAGCGTATCCTTGTCGCACTGCACCCCGGCGCCCAACGTGGTAGCGACGCCGAGGGCAGACAGGGCGTCGTCGCAATCGGAAGCGCGGCGAATTACGCTCGTGCCCTTCGAAAGCGTGGCCGCGGCAATAGCCCGTTGCGTCATACTCTTGGAGGCCGGCGCATTCAACAACCCTTTCACTGTAGATGGAGAAACAATTACACGCATTACAATCGACTTTAAAAGGTACAAAAGTAATCATTTTTGTGTGATTTCCGGCTTTTATTTAACGATTGTTAAGAAAAAAAATAAGGGATTAGGCGATTACTGTGATTAATTGTTTAATGCTTACAACCGTTGCCACAGCTCACGCATTTCGCTTTCGCTGTATTGGCCGGGAGCCGTGGCCGGCGCAGCGTCGGGAAACACGTATGTGAAGGGCGCGCCCAACTTCAACGCCACCACGCGCGTGAATTTCCCTTTTTCGCCCATTCCAAACGCTACAATCCCTGTGTGGCGGGCATATAAGGCCAATAGCCGTGCAGCGTCGTGTGGCGTATGTACCATAGTGGCCATTTTCACCACGTCGGCGCCACAAGCCAGGGCTTCGATAATAACCAACTCCAAGGCTTCCGTTTCCGGGGTGTTTTCAAAATTATGATACGATAACATCACCTTGCAACCCTTTGCCCTGGCGTAAGGAATTAACGTGTCAAGAAAAGCGCAGGAAGCGTCGATTTCCAAATCGACATAGCCACACCCGGCGTCAATGGCCGCCTTCAGCATACCGGCGCGCGCCTCGTCGTCATATTCCCCGGCACGGCAGGTGGCAATTATTTTTTTCCCGTACGTGGAAAACAGCGCCGGCAGTTCGTCTTTTGCAGGACGCAGCAGGTCGAGGCGGATTTCGGCCATATCGGCGTTTGCTACAAGTTCCCGCACGCGCGGCAGGGGTAATGATGAAATACTGACACAAAGCATAAAAACGAAATTAAAGTGTTTCCTTAAAAATTTCCAACAGCAGGACGCGAAGTTCCGTAAGGTTTATTTCCCGCACCACGGCGCGCCCAAGGTCGTTGAGCAGGACAAAATGCAGCGCTTCGCCTTCCCGTTTTTTGTCCTGCCCCAGGGCTGCAATAATTTCATCGGCGGGCGCAGGCAGCGACACCGGTAAATGCAGCCGACGCAGCAATTTCAAGATGCGCGTCAGCTTGTCGGTGGAAAGCAGGCCCAAGCGCACAGACAGCGCGGCGGCAGCGGCCATGCCTACGCTCACCGCTTCGCCGTGGGCAAGCCCCGACCGTTGTTCCACCGCATGCCCCACGGTGTGCCCGAAATTCAATATCCGCCGTTCGCCCTGTTCCTTCTCGTCGCGGCTCACCACGCCGGCTTTGATGCGCAAGCAATCCAGCACCAGCCGCTCCATGGCTGCAGATTTCAGCGACAAAATATCCTGCACGTTATTTTCGATGTACTCAACCAGATTGATATCGGCAATGAAGGCTTGTTTTACCACTTCGGCCAGCCCGCTGCGGATTTCCCTTTCGGGCAACGTGCGAAAAAACGACGGGTCGCACCACACAAAATCCGGCTGGGTGATGGCGCCTATTTTATTCTTGAAACCCTTGAAGTTTACGCCGTTCTTGCCGCCTACCGCGGCATCGACTTGCGACAGGAGCGTGGTGGGCACAAAGCCGAACCGCACGCCACGCAAGTAGGTGGCCGCCGCAAATCCCACGACGTCGCATACCACCCCACCGCCTACACCTATTAAGAATACGGAGCGGTCGGCTTCTTTTTCCAGCAGTTTTTCGTAAATCAGCGCCACCGTGTCTAACGTTTTGATGCGTTCGCCGGTACCGATGACAACCGGTTCGCACGTCCTGAAAAACGCGGGATACAGGCGGCGCACCTCTGTGTCGGTCACCACAAACGCCTTTTCATGAGGCGTGTATGCGCCTGCATGGGAATGACGCTCCCCCACCGTTATAACAGATTTCCGATTGCTTCCGTGCACCACAAGTGTTTCCATGAAAATATATTTTTTCACAAAGATATTGCATAATTCCGAAATTCTTATTACTTTTGCAACCTGTTTTAAAATTCCTCAATAGCTCAGTTGGTTAGAGCACCTGACTGTTAATCAGGGGGTCCAAGGTTCAAGTCCTTGTTGAGGAGCAATATCATTGTTAAGCATTTACAGGTTTCGACGTGAATGCTTTTTTAATCTCTACTACACACAAACTACACACAGCTGAAATTTTGTTAAAATTTCAAAATTTGTTTCCTATTTGCAATATTTCCAACTATTTCTATTTGAGTAGCTAATTTGGCGCACTTAGAAAAATTAATTTATTGATTTTTAATATCGTAAATTTTTGAAATGATTGCAAAATGTCGCTGATCAGGCGTACTAAACAAAGAGAGGGGAAAATTTGGAAGTTTATCAAAAAAACGATATTTTTGCCACATAAAATGTCAACAAATTGATAAAAATGGCATGTAATAAGGACATGAAAAGACATTTCGAGGCGCAACTGGCAAAAGCCAATACCAAGTTCATGTATAAATTGATAACGCCGGGCGGCAACAAGGCGAAATTTAAATCGGCAATCGACTGGCTGTTACAGGCGAATATGTTGCTGCAGTGCACTAAAGTGGAGTTACCGCAATCACCGCTGCCGGCCTACCGCGCCGACAATCATTTCAAACTGTACCTGTCGGACACAGGACTGCTGACGTCACTTGCCAGACTTCATTTCAACGAAATCATGCAATCGGCGGCCCTGCTTTACCGGGGGTTTCTCACCGAAAATTATGTGGCACAAACATTCTTTGCCAAAGAATTGGGACTGTACTATTGGGAGTCGGGTAACCAGGCGGAAGTGGACTTTATCCTCAACCTGCAGGGCGATATTATTCCGGTAGAGGTTAAAGCGTCCGATAATGTGCGCTCGCGGAGTTTGCGCTCGTATATGGAACGCTATCGTCCGCGGTATGCGATTCGCCTCTCAGCCCGCAATTTCGGCTTCACGGACAACATCCTGTCGGTGCCGCTGTATGCGGCGCACTGCATCGGGCAGCCAGAATTATAGTCGCCTTTGGAACTAAGGCTTCTTCCCTGACAAGTATTTCTGATTGCTCTTTTAAAGAACCGGCCGCTTTAAACATAAGCCCAAATCCGGTTAGTAGCCAATCGCTGGATAACTGCGGATACAGTAATAATATTCCAACAATTTTATCTACCCCTATTTCCGCTTTTTTATTTCGAATTGTAGAGAAATAACTACAAGAAATATTTATTCTTTCCGTAATGTTTACCCATGTGTCTCCGGTGGTTTGTAAAAATTCTTCCCATTGCTGATTTTTTTGAAATTATCACATAGCATACATGTCCCTAATCATAAGTTATTGATTGTGGTATTAAGCAATTTTGAAGACTGTTTATTTTCGGAAGCGAAATGCGCCACGCCTTAATTATTTTGTCAATATTGTGACGAATTCTGCCGAAGGCTTTATATTGGGCTTTTTGGAACGCCAATTCTTTTTCGTCCATGTGCCTGTCACTTTTTAGCCATTCTACCATGGACTGTTCCGTTCGCTATGATGTTGTTTAAAGTAATGTGGTATCGGTATGCAATAATGTACACTTTGTTATTTACAACAGTATAACTATTCTATGTTCTACATTAATTCGTCGTGACCAATATTCATTAAGTTCGTATTTCAATTTTTCCGGCTTCCCTGTTCCTTCATAAGGATTGAGTGATATAGCCCCTAAAAGAACAGGTATGCGTTTTTGAATTTGGATAAGGAAAAGTACGATTAATGTATAAAAAGAAGCAAGAAGCCAAAACTTCCTACACCAGTTGCCTATCCCGTAGACGGCTGAATACTTTTCAGTACTCCATGCCTAAAAATACAACTTTTTTCTGAATTTGCAAAAAAATATCAGAAATAATTAAAAAAGGTAGATTCAACTACTGAATGCAACTCGGCTTTTGCAAATTTAGGAAGAAAATTTCTTTAGGTGAATAAAAATTAAATTTTTCTCTGGGTCTATTATTGATTTTGTATTGTATCTGTTT
>JAITIL010000144.1 GCA_031279475.1 Prevotellaceae bacterium
AAGTGAGTGAATAAGTGAGGGAATAAGTGAGGGAATAAGTGAGGGAATAAGTGAGGGAATAAGTGAGGGAATAAGTGAGGGAATAAATCTTTTACTTACATTGATTGCGCAAAATCCAAATCAAAGACTTCCATTTTTTGCATCGAAGTTAAATGTGCCTGAAAAGACCGTAGAGCGCTGGGTAAAAAAACTGCGCAACGAGGGTAAAATAATCTATAAAGGCTCGAAAAAAAAGGGAGGCTACCAGATAATCTTACAGCGATAGCCAACGAATATCCGGATTTTGAGGTGGAATACCTGAGTTTTCCTGTGCTATGTTGAAAAATAAATTTTGGTGTTTTATTTGTTTTTGCAATATTTTTTGCTAATTTTGCTTCAAAATCGGGTGATTTTTACAAATTGAAAAGTTTTTGTATTTAAGTTGTTTTCTTGTCTTAACCGAACCGTATGTCCGCATTTGGAAAGAATAATCGTTATGCCATACCTATATCTTGGATAGTAATAATAGAAGATATACTCATATTAAATCTGCTATATATTATTCTGCTTTACCTCTTTAATTTTACATGGAATAATCCTTTTTATCAACAGCTGCAATTCTTAATGAATGTAGGATATATTGTGGGCATTGCTGTAATAAGGGTTGAAGTAAATGTCAGGAAGATGGATTCCTTCAATATTTTAAAGCGGAATTTTTATCGTTTGTCCATTCTCTTTCTCGTTTTGTTATTGTCCTTGTTTGTGCAAAGAATAACAGATAATGTCTCTCGTTTGTTTGTACTTACTTTTTTGGGTACGATTTTTGTTTTCTTATCAATCTTCCATTGGATAACGGGAAGAATATTGCTTAAGCTATTAAGCGGCGGACGGTATAACGAAAAAAGCATTATCCTGGGCGCGGGACTTTTAGGGGAAAGGGTTTATGCGGAATTGACCGCCCATTCCTACATGGAAGCGCAAGTGCTCGGCTTTTTTGACGACGACCCGACCCGGAATAACGGGCATCTGTTGGGTACTGTTGAGGAGGCGAAAGCCTATGCGCTGTCTCATGGTGTGGCAAGAATTTATTGTACGCTGCCATTATCGGCCAATGAGAAAATTCTCGATTTCCTGAATTTTGCGGAAAATAATGTGATCAAATATTATATTGTCCCTGCCGTAGGATACTACACCAGCACGCCTATGCTGTTAGACGCGGTGGGCAATATGCCGGTTTTTATAGTGCGGAAAAGTCCTTTGAATTATGTCTATAATATCATATTCAAAAGATTATTTGACCTGGTGTTTTCTTTTGTGTTTCTTGTTACGCTATTCCCTGTTGTTTATCTGATCATAGCGGTAACCATTAAGGCCTGTTCGCCGGGTCCTGTGTTCTTTGTACAGCAACGTACCGGCAGGAAAGGCGCCATATTCAAATGTTACAAATTCCGGAGTATGCAATGTAATAACGAGGCGCATACCAAACAGGCTACTGCCAATGATAGCCGTACGACCTGTGTGGGTAGTATTCTCCGCCGCACCAATCTCGACGAACTGCCGCAGTTTATTAACGTACTCAAAGGCGATATGTCAATAGTGGGGCCGCGTCCGCACATGCTGTTACATACCGACCATTATTCGCAGCTGGTGAATAAATATATGGTGCGCCATTTCGTGAAACCCGGCATTACTGGATGGGCGCAGGTAAACGGTTTCCGCGGTGAAACAAAACACGTGGAACAAATGGAAGGCCGTATCAAAAGAGATATCTGGTATCTCGAAAACTGGTCGCTGTTGCTTGATATTAAGATTATGTGGAGAACCATTATCGTAACCATCAAAGGCGATAAAAAAGCCTATTGAGTTGCACAAGGATGATTTTTTTTGTATTTTTGGACTTTTATGGAAATATGAAAAATTTTGTAGAGGAATTACGGTGGCGTGGAATGGTTCATGACATAATGCCCGGAACGGAAGAATTGTTGCAGAAGGAAATGGTGACGGCCTATGTGGGCATTGATCCGACGGCCGACTCGTTGCATATCGGACACTTGGTGAGCATTATGATGTTGCGGCATTTGCAGGCGTGTGGCCACAAACCGCTGGCGGTGCTCGGCGGCGCCACGGGCATGATTGGGGATCCGAGCATGAAGTCGGTAGAACGAAATTTGTTGGACGAGGAAACGTTGCGGAAAAATCAAGAAGGCATAAAGAAACAATTGTACAGGTTCCTGGACTTTACTTCACCGGCGCCCAATGCGGCGGAACTGCTGAACAATTACGACTGGACAAAAAATTATACGTTCCTGTCGTTCACCCGCGACGTCGGAAAGCATATCACCGTAAATTATATGATGAGCAAGGACTCGGTGCGGAAACGCATCTGTGGCGAGGAGCGCGAGGGGATGTCGTTCACGGAATTTACGTATCAATTGTTGCAGGGATATGATTTTTTGCACCTGTATGAAACGCGGCATTGCCGGCTGCAAATGGGCGGCAGCGACCAGTGGGGAAATATTACCACCGGCACGGAATTGATACGCCGCAAGTCCGGTGGTGAAGCGTTTGCACTCACTTGCCCGCTGATCACCAAGGCCGACGGCGGAAAATTTGGCAAAACCGAGCAAGGCAATGTGTGGCTTTCGCCCGATTATACATCGCCTTATACTTTCTATCAGTTTTGGCTCAATGTAAGCGATGAGGACGCGGTGCGCTATGTTAAAATTTTTACGATGCTGGGTCGGGAGGAAGTAGAAAACCTGATCGCCGCACACGCCGAAGCGCCACACTTGCGCGAATTGCAGAAACGATTGGCCAAAGAGGTAACCTGCATGGTACATTCCGAAGCGGATTACCTTGCTGCGGTGGAGGCGTCACAAATATTGTTCGGCCACGCCACGCCTGATGCGTTGCGCAAATTGGATGAAAAAACTTTCCTTGCCGTGTTCGACGGTGTGCCGGCCTGCGATATTGACCGCACGGCATTACCCCAAAACATTGTGGAACTGTTGGCGGTAGCCACGCCGGTGTTTCCCTCAAAAGGAGAGTGCCGGAAAATGATACAGGGCGGCGGCGTGAGCCTCAATAAGGAAAAAGTATCTGGCGCCGACTTTGCAGTAACCCCCGAGCATCTTATCAACGGAAAATACCTGTTGATACAAAAGGGGAAGAAAAATTACTTTATTATTTGTGTGAAATGACCGGCGAACAACAAGATATACGGTGGAAACAACACTTTTCAAATTACCGGAAAGCTTTGGCGCAGTTGCGCAAGTTTTTCGAGAAAGACACGCTCAATGAGTTGGAGCAACAAGGATTGATAAAAGCGTTTGAATACACCTGTGAGCCGGCGTGGAATGTGATGAGCGATTATTTTGTATACGAGCAGGCCCACGTAACTGTCAGGGGAAGCCGCGATGCTATTCGTGCGGTGTTCCAACGCGGCCTCATTGACGACGGACACAACTGGATGGATATGATTAACAGTCGCATTAATTCGGTGCACACATACAATGAAGAGGTCGCGCAGGACATCGTGTCGAAAATCACCCATACCTGCCTCCGCCTGTTCGAACTGTTTGAGAAGAAGATGGAGGAACTGGTGTAATGTTTGGACTTCGTGATAGTGATATGGAAAAACTCCACAGTGTATTTATACGATTTCCTGGAGTGGAGGAAGTCGTGTTGTATGGCTCCCGTGCAAAAGGGAACTGTCAAAATGGCTCGGATATTGATATTACAATGAAAGGCGAACATCTGGACGGGGATATGTCTTCTAAAATACTGCTGGCATTAGACGACCTGTTACTGCCGTATATGATAGACCTGTCTATATTCCGTCAAATTGATAATCTCGACCTGATAAATCACATTAATCGTGTCGGCCAATTGTTGTATAAAAAATGAAAAAACACATTGCCATATTGTTTTTTCTCTTACCTCTTGCAGCGCAGGCGCAGTTGGATGTGCCCGGTATTACTTCCAACAGCGCCGGTACGGCGGTGTCTACTAATCGTCTTACCGGAAGGGAAGAACATATATTTGTTTTTTACGATAATATCGCCCTTCCGCTTCGGGCGACCGACTCCCTTTGTGCAGCGTCTGGCGCCACCTGTTCGGCGCCGTCGACTTTTACATGGGAAAAATTGAATGTGGCCGATACTACGTTGAATTTTGTGTATGAAGATTATCCAGTGTCGGCAGTATCTGCATTGTCTGCCGCATCCTTAACCGAAGGCGGTTACCAGGTGACCATCCAAAGGGCTGATATGTCGCTCATCGATACGCTCACCACGTGGGTTTTTGTAGATACTTTCCGTATAGATACGGTTGTGGCACTTAGCACTTGCGAAGGCTTGCGTCTTGAAATGCGCACTACCCCTCACTTGTTCGACCCTTATACCATTTATAATTTTAAGGAATTTCTGAATCCTCCCTATGTGGGTGAAAATATCTTCAGGGGCGCGCAGGAAATATTCTGGACGTCAAACGAAGATATTCACAGCGGTGTGGACAAGCCCGATAACAGTTGGCAAAACAGGAAAACCAATGGATATGTAATTATTGATAATCCGCCGCCTTTGTACACCTCTTCCTATACGGTTGAAGTGACGGATGTGTTTGGGAAGCAAGGTTCTTATACTACGCCTTATGTCGTAGAAGCTATTGCCGTTTATCCTAAGGCGGAGGTCGAAAAGGAAAATGATCCTGTTGCAAAAACGTGGACGGATGCCGGCACAGCTTTCCGTGACGAACCTTTATCGCTCGAAGGAGAGGCCTTGTTCCGCCTCGGTTTTTCGCATGGCAACAGTATAAATGCCAATCGATATATTTGGAAAGGATTTGCCAATGCCACTTCGCAAAATAGCGACAGGACGATAGTGTGGACAGATACCTTGACCGACGCCGGAACGACGACAGTATATCCGCGAATGCCCCATAAAGGACAAATTGTAGACGGCTACACTCCTGGAACCTACACGGTGCGCCTCGTGGCACGTAATGCACACTGCATCGATTCTGTCGAGGTGAAAATAGCGGTAGCCCCTTCGAGTTTGGATCCCGAAGCTATTCCTAATGCATTCACGCCTAACGGCGACATGCAAAATGATTATTTCCGTTTTGTGGAGGGTAAAAAACCAATATCCATGGAATATATCCGGGTATATGTCTATAACCGTTCGGGGGGCCTTGTCTACCGCTACGAAGGAGAGGCTGGCCTCTGGACGGGATGGGACGGCCGCTTTATGGGCACAGGCAATGATATGGCCGAGGGCGTTTATTTTTACATCATCAACGGCGAGGGATGGGACGGCATACGGCATAATACCTCCGAATATAAAGGCTCAGTGCATCTTTTTAGATAATAACAACTCATGACGAAACCAGGTATTCCGAAAGGCACACGTGATTTTTCGCCCGATGATATGGCGCGGCGTAATTATATTTTCGACACGATTAGAACGGTGTTCAAATTATACGGCTATGCCCCTGTGGAAACGCCTGCCCTCGAAAATCTTTCTACACTCCTTGGAAAATATGGCGAAGAAGGAGATAAATTACTCTTCAAAATATTAAATTCGGGCGATGCTTTTGCCGGTGTTACCGCGCCGGAACTCGAAAATTCCAACGCCTTAGCCGCTAAAGTGTGTGAAAAGGGCTTGCGCTATGACCTTACCGTGCCGTTTGCCCGCTATGTGGTGCAGCACCAAAACGATATTAGTTTTCCTTTCAAGCGCTACCAAATACAACCCGTATGGCGTGCCGACCGGCCGCAAAAAGGCCGCTACCGCGAATTTTACCAGTGCGACGCCGACGTCATAGGCAGCCCTTCCTTACTCAATGAGGTAGAGCTGGTACAAATGATGGATGAGGTCTTTACCCGTTTCGGAATAGGGGTGACCATCAAAATCAATAACCGCAAGGTGTTGGGCGGTATCGCCGAAATCATGGGCGCAACCGATAAATTAACCGACGTCACGGTGGCGATAGACAAGATTGATAAGATTGGGCAAGATGCGGTGATAGACGAACTGCGTGCAAAAAACATTACCGACACGGCCATCCGGAAGCTTCTTCCTGTCTTGTTGTTAGGGGGAAATACGGATGAAAAACTTGATGCATTAACCGCCATTTTATCTTCATCTGTGACAGGCCTGCAAGGAATAGAGGAATTGCGAACGATATTTTCGACACTACAACCTTTTCCGCTTGCGCAAACCGTTGAAATTGACCTGTCATTGGCGCGCGGGCTCAACTACTATACCGGCGCCATTTTTGAGGTAAAGGCTAATGATGTAGCCATTGGGAGTATAGGCGGCGGCGGCCGTTATGACGACCTTACCGGTATTTTCGGGTTGAAAAACCTGTCGGGCGTGGGCGTTTCATTCGGCGCCGACCGGATTTTTGATGTGTTGATGGCCTTGGATAAATTCCCGGCAGCGGCCACCGAGACGACAAAAGTGTTGTTCCTGAATTTTGGAACCCAAGAATCATTAAGGGCTTTAGCTTGTTTAAAGGAGGTACGCGCCGCCGGTATTGCGGCCGAAATATATCCCGACCCGGCTAAATTAAAAAAGCAAATGGAGTTTGCCAATAAGCGAAATATCCCCTATGTGGTTATTATTGGGGCGGAAGAAATACAAAAAAACGTCGTTTCCCTCAAAAATATGCAATCGGGCGACCAGCAAAATATGGATATAAGGGAGCTAATACAGTCTTTTTTATAATATCATGGAAAAAAATATTAACTTTTTTTAAGAAATTGTTGATAATTTATAAGTTAATTTTGTTTTTTATAATAAGCTCGTTATTAGTATTTTGTATTTTATTCTTAGCCTTGAAATTTGCAAATTGATGGTTTTATTACCCCGGAACTGATAATTTTATAATAATTTTTTTTGCTGAAAAGTTTGGTGCATAAAGAGAAACCACTATATTTGCATTACAATTTTAAATTGAAATAATTCATTAACCTTTAAACATTAAAAATTATGAACAAAGCTCAATTAATTGACGCTATTGCTGCGAAAGCACAATTAACCAAAGTAGATGCCAAAAAAGCGTTAGACGCTTTCATTGGTGTTACTGCAGCCAGCTTAAAGAAAGGTGACCGCCTTGCCCTTATAGGATTCGGTTCTTTCTCTGTAGCAAAACGTAGTGCACGTACCGGCCGCAATCCTCGTACCGGCGCTACGCTCAAAATTCCTGCAAAGAAAGTTGTACGCTTTAAACCTGGTGCAGAACTGAACGCCATCGTTAAGTAAGACGGCTGCTTTTTGCATTTAAAAGAGGGAAGAATGTTTATTCTTTCCTCTTTTTGTTGTTGTATGAACTGTTATTGTCCCAAGTACCTCTGGGGGGTGCTATTTGCCGTATTCTGCGGCTATAGGGCCTATGCTTGTCCACAAGTTGACACCATTCCAAAGGATCCTGTTTTGCTTAAAGAAGTAGTTGTTTCTTCGGAAAGATCCAATACCAACGTGATGCGGCCAACAATGAGTGTGGAAAAGTTGGCTGGAAAACAAATCAGGCTCGTACCGGCTCTATTTGGTGAAATAGACCTTATTAAAGTCATTCAAATGTTACCGGGCGTGCAGGCCGCCAGCGAAGGCTCGTCGGGCTTTAGTGTGCGTGGCGGAAGTCCCAGCCAAAATCTTATTCTTTTCGATGATGCGGTCATATACAACGCCTCCCACCTCATGGGATTCTTTTCTACATTTAACAATGAGGCGGTGGAGGGGCTTACCTTGTATAAAGGCGATATTCCTGCGGCTTATGGCGGGCGTCTCTCCTCGCTGCTGGATGTGCAGGGCAAAGCCGGCGCCGATGAATTTGGTGTGAATGCCGGCGTCGGTCTTATTGCCAGCCGCCTCACCCTGCAAGGGCCGCTGGCGCCTGGGCGCGCCACCTTCCTGCTTGCCGGCCGGCGCACGTATGCCGACCTCTTCCTCCCGTTGTCTGCCGACAGATCCCTGCATGACGTGTCGCTTTATTTCTATGATTTGAACGCTAAGGTGCAGGGCCGGATAAACCATAAAAATTTCGTGTCGTTTACCGGTTATTATGGCCGCGACAAATATGGCGGCGGCGAGATGGGAATTAGCTTTGGAAATATGGCCGGCGCCCTGCAATGGAAACATTTGTTTTCCGAAAATATGTATCTGCAAACCGAATGGTTGGGTAGCGGCTATGATTACTTTATGTTTGCCGACTCCCCGTCGCTTGTGGCCGAATGGAAAGCCGGCATTTACAGCATGGGCGCACGGGCCGATGTGACCTGGCTTTCCGGGAATGACGCTGTTCGCTTTGGTTGGGCTACCGATTATAAATGGTTTAGTCCGGGGAATGCCTATGCCATTACGGATGAATCCAGTAAATACCCCATCAATATTGCCAAAAAACAGGCGTGGGAAAATGCGGTTTATTTTTCCGGACAACATACGCTTTTTGAACGGCTAACCGTGAAATACGGCCTGCGGGCTACACGGTTCGACAATGTTGGGCCTACTACCGAGTACCTGGTAGACGGCAACTATGCATTAACCGACTCTTTGCGCATTCCCTCCGGGAAATTTTATAACCATTATTGGGGGCTTGAGCCGCGTGCAGGCATGACCTGCGTGCTTAGCGATGCGGTATCTGTGAAGGCCTCGTATTCGCGCACCATGCAATTTATACACCTGCTTTCCACCTCTACGTCAGGCTCGCCGCTTGAGATATGGGCGCCTTCAAACCACACCATCAAGCCCGAAACAGCCCACCAGTTGGCGGCCGGTGTGTTTACCAATATATGGGATAATCGTTTTGAGGTCTCGTTTGAGGCCTACTACAAGATGCTCCGCCACGTAATCGACTTTAAAGATCATCCACAGGTGATAATGAACGACATTATAGAAACAGAGGTCAGGATGGGCTCAGGCACGAACTACGGGCTTGAATTTATGGTGCGGAAAAATACCGGCAGCCTCACCGGATGGCTCAGTTATACTTATTCCCGTGCATTTAGGAATGTCCCCGAAATTAATGACGGGAAAGATTATTCGGCGCCGTATGACCGGCCGAACACCATCAACATTGTGCTTTCCTGCGCCTTTAATGAACGGCTCACCCTGTCGGCCAACTGGGTGTACAGTACCGGCCAGCCTGTTACTTTTCCTGAAGCGCGTTATCTTTTCGGTAACGATTATATTCCGGTCTATACGGCCCGGAACACCTACCGTTTCCCCGATTATCACCGCATGGATGTGTCGCTCGACTGGCAACTCGGGAAGCTGACGCCTCATAAGAAATGGCGTCATGCGTTGAATTTCTCCATCTATAACCTCTATGGCCGCAAAAATCCATGGACTATCAATTTTAAAACGGACGCCGATACCAACAGCCAATATGCGCAAATGACCTATCTATTCGGTATTGTGCCCTCTGTAACCTATACAATAAGTTTTAATACAAAATAAACGATGCGTAATTTTTTTATCCTGATATCCTGTCTCCTTTTGTGCGCCGCCTGTACGGAACGGATGGATATAACCACCGATAATGCCGCGCCGCGCCTGGTTATTACCGGTTGTATCACTACCGAGGCCATGCCGCATATCATTTCCATTTCGCAAACTGTTGGTTATTTCGGGAATGAGGAGGTTAAAACTTATTCCGACGCTATCGTAAAAATAAATGATGTGCGTTTACATTCATTGGGTAGCGGTCAATATGCCACAGCCGCATCGTTCGTGGGGACGCCGGGACAAACCTATGCGCTGGATGTGGAACTTGACTACGACGGGAATGGTATTCCCGAACACTACACGGCCGAAACCACGGTCCCGGCCATGCATGTCCTTGATTCTGTTTCGTTGCAGTTGGCTATCTCAACAACAACAGATCCTGTCTGGGCTATTTTTGTTCATTTCCAGGACCAGCCTGGCCCTAATACCTATGGGGCGCATTTATATATTAACGATATGCAATATACCAGTAAGATTCAACGTTATTATGTCAATGTTTTTGGTGAAACGACGGCCGAGGGGCAATATATCAACTTTCCGGTTTTCTCTATCCGGAGGGAGCTGAATTGGGACGAAGATGAGAAAATCCACCTCTATACCGGCGATAATATTACTTTTGAGTTGAATGAACTGAACACGGTATATTATGATTTCTTACGTGCGGCGAAGCGTGAGATAAGTGGCGGCAATCCCTTATTTGCCGGCCCGCCTGCCAATGTGCCCGGAAATATTAGCGGTGGCGCATTAGGCGTCTTTGGCGCTTATACCATTAGCCGGAAGTCTGTTATTTTAGAAGAAAAGCACGGTTTCCCGCAGCGACCTGAAGAACCTTAGTACGTGCGGAAGAGGATTACTTTTCCTTTTTCAAAAAGTATGCGGAAACGGCTGTCCAGCGCTTCATTCAATGTTCCTTTCCACCACGAGTCGAATACTGCGTCCCGCAACGGGTATTTTAATCCTTCCGAAACGATGCGCAGGCGTGGCGTCATGCAGAACACGGAAACCTGTTGCCCGGCATAGCTTTCGAGCGTTGATGAGGCAAGCAGCGGCGTAAACCGTCCGTGGTCGGTGAGCATTTCCACGCTATGCAACATGGTTGCATAGTCGGCCAGCAGCGCAATGTTCCCGATACTGTGGTCGTCGCGTTCACCGGTGGCGCCCACAATACACACTTTTTCTACGCCGTGTGCCCGGCAGAAATGGACGGCTTTCGTCAGGTCGTTCGTTTCCTGTTCGGCCGAAGGATGAAGGATGTGGGCATATTGTGCGGCGTGCAGGGGCATGATGCTGTCCATGTCGCCGACAATGTAGCCGGGCTCCAATCCGTGTTCCACTATTTTTTTTACAGCGCCGTCGCAACACACAATAGTGCCTGCGTCCTGCAATGCTTTCAGGGGGACAGCGTGCTGCGGAAAACAGCCGTTGGCTACAATCACTACCGGGTTTGGGAATTTTGTACCGCTCATTGTCGTAAATAATATTTTGAACTGCAAAGATAATATCATTTTTTTATATTACTTTTGTAGAGAATTATATGATAGCTCAATTTGCCCAATTGAGGTTTAATGTGTTTTATGTAAGTATGAAAAATCATTTATACATTGTACTGCCGGCTTATAACGAAGAAGCGAATATCGGAAAGCTTTTGGATAACATAAATTGCTGTTTGCCGGATGCGGGTATAGATAATTATGAAATAGTGGTGGTGAACGACGGCAGTACCGACCGCACCATGGAAATATTAAAGGATTACGGGCAGCGACTGCCGTTGAAGATTGTACGGCATGAGAAAAATAAAGGATTAGGCCCAACCATTCGTGATGGCCTTTTGTTTGCTTCGGAGGCGGCTTCCGGCGGGGATATTATTATCACCATGGATGCGGACGACACCCATACACCGGGACTTGTTTACCGCATGGTGAATACCATTCGTGAAGGTTATGATGTGGTGATTGCATCGCGCTACCGGAAGGGCGCACGTGTGTATGGCCTCTCGTGTGGGCGGCGGTTGTTGAGTTTGATGGCTTCTTATATTTTCCGTCTTCTTTTGCCGATTAGGGGCGTTAGAGATTTTACATGCGGTTATCGCGCCTATCGTGCAAGGGTGCTTAAGGAAGCCTTTGCGAAATATGGCGATAGCTTTATTGATCAACAAGGGTTTCAGGCCATGGTTGATATTATTTTGCAGTTGCGCTCCATGAATGTAATTTTTGGTGAAGTGCCGTTTATTTTACGTTATGACATGAAACAGGGAACAAGCAAAATGAATGTGAAGGTTACGATTATGAAAACCTTGAAACTTATTCTAAAACGCAGATTCGCTAGCAAATTATAGATACAGAAGGTGAAAAAAAATAATTTTCATTGGAATTATTACGTATTGGCAATAACCCTTCTCACGGTCATTGGGTTTATCATCAGGATTTATAATTTGGGTTATTTGACCTTATGGGTTGATGAATATGTGCATGGGAACAGGGCCAGGTTTTGGCCTGAACAGCCGCTGTTTACCGATGATAATAATGGTATCCTGCTAACCATGTTTATTATTCCATTGTTTAAATTATTCGGTGCTACGGCTTTTTGGGCGCGTTTTCCCAGCGTAATTTTCGGCGTGTTGTCCATTCCCTTGTTATATGTTTTCGGAAAGCAATATTTTAATAAAAACGTAGGGTTGTTTGCCGCCATTTTTCTTACTTTTTCGGAATACTTTGTGTTCTGGTCGCGTGTTGCCCGCAATTATGCCATCTTCATGTTTTTCTTTTTGGCGCTGGTCTATTTCTTGGGAAAATGTGTGGATCTAAAGGATGAATATAAAAAATCGGGAAATAAACTGTTGGATTATTTCCGTTTGACGCCCAAAAACGCATTATGCGCCGTTGGTTGTCTTATCCTGACTTTTATGTCGCACCAATTGGTTTTTTTGGTTATATATGCCGTTGGATTTTACCACTTGGTGATTTTTATCAGGAAACTTCTGTTGAAAAAAGCCTCATTTGGCTGTATCAATGCCGTAGTGTCATACTTGTTTGCCGTCTTTTGTATTATCGCTTTTGTTCCTGATGTGCAGGATTTTATAAAATCGTTATTAATGATATTCCTGCCTGAGCAGATAGCGGTGTGGGTATTGCCCGATTTAACGCGCTTGGCGCAACTATTCGCCACGGAGCCTTTTAAAAGTTTTTCTATTTATTTTAATGTCCTTCGCGAAGATTATAACCTAATCTACATAACCGGCTTCGTGGGTTTGGTGTGGAGCTGGTTCAGGTATGGCAAAGCAAGCATTTATGTGTCGTCGTTATTGGTTGTTATATTCCTGTTGATGGGTTTTATATACAGGGAGCCCGCCCTGCCCCGCTACCTGATTTTTATTTATCCGTTTTTTCTTATCGGTATGGCGGTAACCTGCAATGAGCTTGTGGTTTTTTGTACAAGTAAGATTAAAGCGGCCACCGGCAAGAGAATAATCACCGGCGCTTTTTTTATGTTGGCTGTATTGCTGTCGCCGGTGCATGACAGTGTGGCAATGGTTGCCCGTAAAGAACACGGCAGGGTTGTTCCGTTCGTTTTTTCGCAATGGTTTTTTGCCGATTGGCGGTCAACGTTGAACAGTGTAAATAACATGATAGGCCCTGATGATATTGTAATGGCTACGATCCCAAATTATCCTTCATTTTATCTAAACCGGCCGACTTATCAATTCAGGCAAAAATACTATAATACCACCACGCATCGTTATGAATTTTTACCGGTTGATACGGTCAAAGTGAATGCCCATTCACTGGAGGCCATGGAGCGTTTATACCGTGAGCATAAAACCGGATGGCTGTTTGCCGATTACTATCTTCAGGGTGTGCTCACCGATCCGGCGGCGCGTGATTTTATTATCCTTAATACCAATTTCATGTATGCGCAGAGTAATGCTTATGTGAAAGTGTTTTATTGGAATCATGATATTCCCCGCCAATACTCGAATAACATGGTCGAATTGCTTACGCCTGTGTATAATGCCAGTCCGCAATATAGTTTTAATGTCGCGAAAATAGATTCCCGGGGAATGCGGTTATGGCTGGAAGCGGAGGGTGTGCACTTTGATAATGAGTTGATCATTGTTTTAAATAAACGTCAAATAGGCCTACTCAAAAAACAAGGAGAAAACGCATCAAGCAACCGGCAATCGTATGTCTTGGATCTTCACGCCAACTTGTTCAAAGAAGGGGAAAATACTATACAGTTTGTGTATAACACCAATATCAGGGGATTGAAAAACAACAAAATAGCAGTGTATAATATGACTTTCAAGCCATAAATCTTCTTCTTCCGGAAAGAGCGTATTGGTCGTTTCTTTATTTTTCCTGATACACGTAATTGAACCGCCCGCCCGGCGCTACATCGCCGTTAAGGTAAAAATCCATGATATTGCCGTCTTCCTGCATGTTGTCCGACCATTTGAATTCCATGTCGATTTGTCCGGCCGGGTTTAGTACGCTGCGGGGTATTCGCATTTCGAGGCGGTTGACGGAAACCTTGTAATCGGCGTCGCCGGCTTTTTCCCAATTCCAGCCGCCCGTGCTCCTTTCCACTGTGGCCGTTGCTGCGCCGGGCGACACGCGGTTTACCACAAAGTCATAGCCTTCCCACCCGGTTCCCCGGTTGCGGTCGGCATCAATGAAGATCCGCATCCAGCCGCTGCCGGACGAGGGGGTGATGGCCTGCGCCGTTTTCACATAGAAGTACACATATTGGTTGTCGGCGACCACTTTGGCGGAAACAAAGTCGTTGCGGCCGGTGGTGTTGGTGAAAGAAACCCCTTGCCATCCGGGGCTGTTGCGGTGGAGGGCGCTTCCCCTGTAGGCGGCGTATCTGGGCGTTACGCTGTCCCAGTCATCGAATGATCCGTCGATAGCGATGGTCTTTTTTGCCGGCGGTGGAAGAGGCTCCTGCACGCCCTTGAAGCGACGGATATTGGCCGCCATCTGGTAGTAGTAGTTGTCGCCGTGCCCGCCTTTCATCGGCTCAATGTCTCGGCTGCATTCCTGACTGAACTGGTCGGGGAAAGCATTGGGGATACCCCACGATTCCTCAGATCGCCCGGCGACCCATTCATTCCATCCGGTGATGAAGATAAACTCCGGGTCGATTTGCAGCGCCCGCTCCCACTGTTCCTGAAAGTTGTACCCGTAGTTCACTGCGCCTGCGGTGGTGTTGTGTCCGTTTTGGCTGGTGTAGCTCCGTCCGAATACGCCGGGAGCGTTCATGGCGGTTAACCCGCCGCGTTCGCTCGACCAGTTCTGGGCTACGCCTACCGTAGTTTGTTCCACGCCTGTGGAAGGGAATGTGTGCTGGGGATAAATTTGGAGCCAGCCCCAGTGGTCGTGACGTGTAGGCCCTGTGTCATACAGCGGTTGGCCGGCGCGGAAAGTGAAATAATTCCTGATTTCATCCGGCACGCCTTCATAATAAGCCATGATGAGGGGTTTCCCTTTCCACTGGAAAAACAAGTCTCGGTAAACGCCGGGCCGGTACAGGTCATTGTATATTTCGGCGATGGCCTCCCGGCTTCCTTCGGTGTGGTCGAACGCCAGCATGAAGGCGATCTGCGGCGTTTTTACCCCGTCGGCACGCGCTTCTGCAAATACGCTGCACAATTCCATGTACGATTCCTTCCATGTGAAATTTCCGTTGGTGCAGTCGAAGAACAGGACGTCCACGCCTGCATCGGCCAGCATTTCCGCATGTTTGCGCAATACCCAGCGGTCGGTGTTGCGATAATAGCCGAACAGCGGCTCGCCCCAAAAGTAGTATGAAGCATCGGCAGGCCACGCAGAAGAGTAGTAGTTGTCAATAGCGCTGGGATACCGTGCAAGGATTTCCTGTATGTTGTAGGGCGGCGCGTAGGCAAAGTTGTTGTGCCACGTCCAGTAAAAGAGGCCGACATATTTGTCCCTCGGCGGGCCGGCTTCGTCGTATCCCGGCAGTTTGCGGTCGAGCGCATCGGTGGCCGCCCACGTGTCGGCGCCCTGGAAGACGCCCGCCTCCTCGGGTTCTGTCACGGTAACGGGTATCTTCCTGGCCCAACTGCCCGACGTCACGGTGACTTCCGTAGCGCCCGGCCCTGTGGCGGTCACTAATCCCTGCGGGGAAACGGCAGCTACCGCTTCGTTGTCCGACGTCCAGGTGAACGTGAAGCCGGTGGCGTTTTCCGGTATCGGCGTGGCGGTAATTTGCTGCGAAGCGGAGGTGCCTCCGAATACCAACGAAACAGATTTCGGCGAAACGGATATACCGGTTATTTCAATTTTTTCTTCCTTACAGCCTCCCGGCATAAATAATATACAAGCGGCGACGATGATGTTTGTTTTCATAATTTTTTAATTTTGCGAATTGGTTCCGGACAAGGCCCGTCCCAGAGGAAAAGCCTCTCATGTAGGATTAATTTTTAATTTTTTAAAACACAAAAAAAACGCGCAAACTTTTTGAAAATTGGTTTACACGCTTTGTGAGACAGTCAGGGCGAGGCGTTAAGTAGCGGATAGAAAATCACGTATATGTATGTGCGTTACTCCTTTGTAGCTGTTCTCGAAAGAACGTTCGCCGGAAATCACAATTTTAGGGTAATTGTCCTTAATTTTAAGCAAGTTGCTAAATTCACGAGTAATGGTCTCAGGGATTGACAATTCAACTGCCACCTGAACATAGCGTGTTTCCCCTCCCCGGGTACAAACAAAATCTATCTCTTCAGGGATTAACGTCCCCACTTTTACATCGTATCCGCAAAATAACAGATGATTGCAAACAAGATTTTCAAGCCGTTTGGCCCTGTCCTGTGGGTTGTATCCTGCTACAGCATTACGGATACCCATATTCTCAAAAAAGTACTTTTCGCCTCGCTCAAAAAGTCTTTTCCCGACAATATCATAGCGGCCTATCCGATGAACAACAAAGGCTTCTGCAAGCGAATCCGCATACTCCGAAACCTGATTGGAAGAGATATTGACTCTTTGGCTTTTCAAAAAATCGCTTATACTTTTCGATGAAAAAAGGCTGCCGGTATTATTTGCCAGGAAACGTACAAGTTGTTCT
This sequence comes from Prevotellaceae bacterium, assembly GCA_031279475.1. Lineage (GTDB taxonomy): Bacteria > Bacteroidota > Bacteroidia > Bacteroidales > UBA932 > JAIRLC01. The sequence goes on from JAITIL010000144.1 coordinate 16,569, forward strand.
AAAAAAGCAGTATTCCGTATCTTCTTACGCTCTATAACGTCACGTAATACAATAGTTGCATATACGCTGCGAATATATTCCATAATTACCGCTTCGTCCATAGGCAGGTGTATCAGGTAGGGCAAACCTCCAAAATGGATATATCTTTCCAACGAATCATCATCATTAGGCAAACCATGAAAATTCAGGAATTCAAGATACGACAGGCTGTAAATTCTAAATTCCACATAACGCCCCCCGAGTTCATTTGCCAAATCACTAGAAAACATTTCGGAATTGCTACCTGTAATATAGATGTCGTTATTGTCATCCAAAGCAAGCGAGCGAATAGCTACTTTAAAATCTGTGATTTCCTGAATTTCATCAATAAAAATATAATTTTTCCTGTCGGTGGATAATCTTCTTGAAATATACGTGTAGAGTTCTTTATACGATGTCATATCTACAAACTCAATGTCCTCCTTATTTACATAAATGATATTGGCGTCTTCTTCTTGACTTTTAATCAGGTCAATCAATTGAAAGAGTATGCAACTTTTACCCACACGACGATGACCTGTCATCACCTTAACGATGGGTGTACGCATAAAAGGTTTTATTCTCTCTATGTAAGTATCTCTACGATGTAATATTTTTGGAAACTTTGCCATGTCTGTTTATTTAAATTACGATTTCAATTTTCCGTAAAGTTATAAAATATTTTAAATATGTTTATAATTTACAGCATAAAGTTACAAAAACAATTCATCTTTAAATTAAGCATGTAAACCAATACGTCAAAGAGCAAACTTTTTGAAAATTCCTGTTATTCCATGCTTTTCATTCCAACAATCGGTTTGTATTCAGTGGCATGAAGATCAAAAATAACAATCTCATTTTTGCCGCTTTTCAGCCAGGGGGCGGGGCAGTACAAGCGTTGCTGAGGGCCGATGCTCCAGTAGCGGCCCAAATTGTGGCCGTTTACCCATACTATTCCTTTATCCCACAGGCTCATATCCAGATAAGTATCGCCTAAAGCTGCCAAGTCAAATTCACCTTTAAAGAAGATTCCCGGACAGGAAGCTTTTTCCGAAGAAAATGGCAGGCCATGTACATAGTTTTCATCAAATGGCAGAGGGAAAACCTGCCAGTTCATTAATGTCATGCCATTAAGCGAAATACGATCGGTAATTCCTTTCCGGTCAATCATATACTCGGCAAAATTGATGCGCCCCATGCCTTCGACCAAAATATTAAGTTGTGGGTTCTGGCTATCCGACGCCGGAAGTTCGATTGAATTTTCCCCTTTGCTCCGGTCAATTTTCCCAATGTATTTTCCGTCAATAAAAACAGTGGCGTAATCATGAAGCGCTGTTATAAGAAGCGTTCCTTTTTTATGTCCCGTCAACGTGGTCCTGTACAGGATAAACCCGAATTTTTGCCCGAACATTTCCATTGGTTTGGGCTGGACGGAAGGGATGGCCACAGGCAGATGATCCCAAACAGACGATGAGGAAGTAAAAGTTATTTCCGGGATTTCTATTATCGGGAGCGCGGCCGGCACTGCCGGTAATTTTTGTTTTTTCGGAAGATAACTGGCAAGCAGATTGCGTAATGCATAATATCTCGGCGTTGCCTGTCCCATTTCGTTGATCGGGGCGTCATAATCATAGCTTGTGATGTCGGGCTGATACTGATCCTTCCCGAAAGAATTCGCCCCGGCCCAATAACCGAAATTGGTTCCACCATGAATGACATACAAACTGAATGACTTTTTATTGTCCATGAGCCATTTTACATTATTCAGCAATGCTATACTGTCGCCCCTCTGAAAAGAAGGCTCTCCCCAGTGGGTGAGCCACCCCGTGTACAACTCGCTGCAAAGAGAAGGGACATTGGGGTTGACCTCTGCGGCCACTGAAAAGTCGTTGGCGTTGACTCCCGGATTCAAGCCAGTAGCCGCATCCGGTAACGAACCGGCTTCAAGCCAGTGGTAACCCACGCCGTCGGAAGTATAAAACGGAATGTCAATTCCATTTTCCCGCCACAGGTCTTTCAACCAAAACATGTAATCCCTGTCATTGCCGTAACTGCCATATTCATTCTCAAGCTGCAGCATTAAAATCGGGCCGCCTTGCGTTACCTGCAATTCCTTTATTTGTAAAACCAGATTCTTCACGTAACGTTCAACGGCCTTTGTATAATCGCTGTCCATACATCGTATCTTAATGTCCGGAACGCTCAACAAGTAGGGAGGCAATCCTCCGAAATCCCACTCGCCGCATGAATACGGGCCTGGCCGGAGTATAACCCACATTCCTTCATCCTTGGCCATTCTGATGAAACGGGCAAGATCCCTGTTCTCCGTCTTAAAGTCAAATACGCCGGGTTCCGGTTCATGGTAACTCCAAAAGACATACAGTGCAATCGTGTTACATCCCATTGCCTTTGCCATCTGTATCCGGTGTTTCCAATACTGTTCAGGGATACGGGGCGGATGCATTTCGCCTGCAATGATTTGGAATGGTTTGCCATTAAGCAAAAATTCATCCTTGTCAAATTTAAAAACATCAATCGGATTAGTCCGGATGAACTGGCCGAAAAGAAAATTTACGGCGCACAATGAAACACTCAACAGAAGGACTGTTTTGGAAAAGAATTTATTTTTCATTTCATATATAAATTTATTTTTTCCAAAAATAGATCAACATATCGCCCGGCGTGAGGGTGTGCATGCGGTTGTCGGCAGCGACGATAGAAGCGTCTTTCAGGACGCGGTACAGGTCCGCAGCGCCCGACGCCTCTACCGTGATGTCTTCGTTAATATCATGGTTGACAATCACCAAAAAATTGTCGTTTCCCTTTTCCATCAGCGACACCAGCGCACCTTTGCCACCCTGGATATGGAGCGTATGGAACACCGACGGCAGCATCGACTTGTCTAATTCCGTGCAGCCCACCGGGATTTCGCCTGTGTGCCGCACCCATTTCACCGTAGCATTCAGGAACACCGGCGAGAGCGCCTTGATTTCCGCGTTCACCTCTTTCAGGATATAGTAGGTGCCTAATTTTTCCCCGTTCGGGCCGGTCGGCGCCCGCCATTCGAGGTTTCCCACGTCGGCGTAGGTGAAATACTGGATACATTGTGCGCCGTACGCCAAATCGCTATATACCTGCAAACGGATATCGTTGTGCGTGGGGAAGCGGGTAAGGAAAGTCATAATTCTTATGTGCCGTGGACAGTACAAAGGCCCATAACGGCCTGCCGGACTTTTTGGCTTCCGCCGACATCACCTCCAGCGTGTAGTACCAGCGCGGTTGCACTTCGCTCGTCATTGTGTGGGTGTTCATCCAAATAGGATACATATCGAAGGAGTGCATGGGCACCGGCACGTCCTTGATGAACTGCTGTACAAACCGAACGCACGGCGACGGCTCCGGGAACGCAGGGCCGCACGACAGTTCCGGCGCCCAAGTGTCGGGCGTAGCATCCGCACAGTACAGGCACGGCGCCAGGTTGATGTAGCAGGGATGTACCTGGTCAATGGCCTGCACCTTTTGTACACGCGCTGTCAAATCGGAGAACTCGGCGGCATAGCGCGGTTCATCGGCTATACAATAACCGTAAAGACCGGGGTGCGCTTTCATGCGGGCCACCTCCGTCGCCGAAAGATAGTCGAATACCTTGTCGTTGACAAATGTCTTCATATTCACGGCGGCAGTGGCATCCAGCGACTCGAAGAACCGCTCCGTGCCATTGGCAAAGACGGACGGTAATTCCCAAAACAGATCAAGCGCCAAATTAATGGTGATCCCGGCGTCGGCCATATCCCGGTGAATGGCCGGTGCGCTGTTGGCTCGAATACCATGCCATCCGATGACATCGATCCGCTTGCCCGACACGTCCGACAGGCTGATTTCCGGCGCCTCCGGCGGGCTGATTGTCTTTTTGTCTGAATCACAGGACGCATAGCCCAGCGTACAGATGCCAAAGGAAAGCAGCAGTGTCCATAATGTAAGTGAAGATCGGTTAATCCAAATCATGATTAAAAATTTTTATTGTTCATATTTCACTAACCATTAATAAATGCTCATTTCGCCGACGAACGTATAGTTATCACCATCCCAACCATTATATACGGAAAACCTGAGGTAGCGCGCCGTGGTCACGTTCGTGCAGGGCAAAGTCTGACGGGTCCTCACGTTGGGCAGTGCATCCAATTCAAGGACGGTTGTCCAGCCCGCAGCAGGGTCGTTGCTTGTTTCCCATTTCACATGTTTGGGGAAATTCGTGGCGCCGAGGTCATCCTGACGATTCAGGAAGAGAATACCGTTAACCGTTAACTCCTTTTGGAAATCCACAATAAACCAGTACGGATAATCGTTGATACCCGGATTCGTATGCCAACAACTCATCGGGTTTCCGTCGATGGTATTGCGGGCCGTAAGACCGTCGTTCCAGTCGCCATAAGAAGAATGTATCGTCCAGTTGTGTTTCGCAATATACTGCTCTCCGGTCTGTGGCGACAGATAGATGGCCATGTTGTAAGCGTCAACAGTTACTGTGCAAGGCCCGACTGCGGGGTCGGTGATCCATTTAGTGTCTCCTTTTGATCCTTCTTCTCCGTGCCACATTACTCTTACTCTGTTATCATCCCAGATATTGACGCCATTTACTTCCGAATGTAAAAGGTACAGAATGTCCCCCCAATCAGCCGGATTATCTTCGTCATGATACACGCACAGTAATTTGAACTCCCTGTCAGTCACGCTCGCATCGGGAATTGTACATGCCAGTGTGAAGAGATGTGGGCTACGGGGATCCCAACTAAATAGAGGGGCCTCACTAAAATTCCAGTTCCAGGAACCTGTCAGTCCACTACCAAAAGCCCAGATACCGCCAAATCCTTTATATCCGTGAATAATTTCGCCCGCGCGTTTGTCTATAAGGATGGAATACAAGCCCGGCCTCTCTACCGTAAATCCCTGGCCGGCGGCGCTGCCGGCGCTGTTTTCAACCAAGTCCTGTTCGCTTGCCCCCTTGCTCCAGGAGCCTTCGTCGCCGGTGAGGGAGTTGACAAACAGGAACGTACCTGCCTGCAATTCGCCTACCCACTCGTAGCGGTTTCCGAAATCCTTTCCTTCGCCTGTCAGTTCGGTCAATTTAATGCCGTTTGCCTCCCCATCGGGGTTGGCCGATCCCACCAAATATAAGGGTGTCGGGACAATTTCAAAAGTAACCACATTGAAGGTGGCAGTAGAAATCTCCGGCTTTACAAAGAATTCGCCCTCGTCGGACGAGGCAATGACCTCGGCTTCCAATTGCGCCCCGCTCCCGAGGGGAATTTCCAGTTCGTTATGGAGCAACGTATACAAATTCCAATGCGAGAGGCTGTAGGTAAACACGCCGGGGGCCATTTCTATTTTCTCTATGGCTTTTGTAAATCCCGGCAACCCCAGCTTGAAATAATAAGTGATGACGCCGTTATTGGCGCGCGGCTGGGCTTCGCCCCAGGTAAAGGTAACCGCCGGGTCGTCCAACAAGTCCTGCGACAGCACAATCTCTTCCGCATTTACGGCCAGGTGCATCCCATCTTCGACGGTATCAATGGTAATGGAAAAATCATCTTGATCCCGACAACCGGAGAAGCACAGTAGGGTTCCCAAAAGCAGCAGGCAAGTTAGAGCCGCACAGCCGTGTGGCTGTACATTGAAAATTGAAAATTTTTTCATGGTTGTATTTTTTATCGTAGTTCATAATTAAGTTTGCTTCGTCGCTTCGCAATGACGTTCATTGTTCATTGTTTAGTCTCCTGCTGTCCAATAGGGCGACTGCACTAAGTTCGGGTTCTTGTTTATTTCGGTTTGAAAGATTGGGAACCAATAGTATTGTTTCTTATAGACCCTTCTTTGGTATTGGGTGCGGACAAAAAAGGCGTCGGGATTAGCGGGGTCATCCGATTCTACCGTTCCGGAGAAATTCATTCCGTAGAAATCGCCGTTCAGCGTGGTTTCCGCCTCCCGCCAGCGTCGCAGGTCGTCATACCGGATGCCTTCGCCGCACAATTCCACGCGCCGTTCCATCTTGATCAATTTCTCCATTTCCGCCTGGTTACCCAAATCCACATGAATATAGTCGTTGTCGGTTGGGCCAGTTGTGTATTGCCGGATACCGGCGCGTTCCCGTATCTTGTTCAGGTAGACCAAAATTTCCTGATCGCCGGGGCTGACTTTGTTTAGAATTTCGCAATAGCTCAGGTAGGCTTCGGCCAAGCGATAAATAATGCCCGGCCGGTACAAAAAGTTCAAGTTTTTGGAATCGGAGTTAGGATGCTTGCCTTTTAAACCCAGGTAGCCGTTTTGGGGGGCGTCGTGCGTATAGTTGTTGTCTATTCCGTATTTATAAAAATCGACATCTCGGTTATCCCAGAGGTAATATCGTCTGTTCCACAGGATGGCGTTGTAAAAACGCGGTTCGCGGTTCACATACATGTTGAAGGTGCCTGCTTTGGCCGCCACCCCCAGGCGTTCGTCATACCAGTTCCAGTTGTCGGTGTGGCGGACGTCGTCGGCTGTGGAAAAGCCGGTTTCCGAATAGCTCGACGCCGTATTGATCACCGGCGTTTTGCCGTTGGCCTGGTAGCCGGTAATGGCCGGCAGGCCGTTTTCCATAAAAAAGGCGTCCACCAGCGTTTGGGTCATGCCCAGACCGCCGTTGGATCCGCTCGATCCGTATGGCGACATATATTTGTCACGATCCGACCACCCACGTACTCTCCCGGTACTGAGGGATGGAAAAAGGATTTCCCTGTTTCCGTCGACATACGAGCGAACATGCACCCAGGCCGTAGAAGCAAAGGCGTCGATGCTGCCGTCGATATTATACATCTTATACAGTTCATGCCCGACCGCATGCGCCTTCTCTATCAGCAGGCGGTGCGCGTCCAACGCCTTCGTCCATTTGGCCGGGTCTTCGTTGGAATTGAACAGGGGTCTGCCCTCGCGGTCGGTATGGTTGGTATAGTCGGGATTGCCGTTTACCAACGGCGAAGCGGCAAACAGCAACATGCGCGCACGGACGGCCAAGCATATAATGGAGGTGATACGTCCGTACTTAATGTCCTGCGAATAGGTGGCCGGCAGGATTTTTGAGGCTTCCAGCATTTCCTTTTCGCACCAGTCTATAATGTCGTCGTATGGCTCAGGCCCGGTCAATAGTTCTTCCGTCGAAACGTCGGTCGGGGCAATGTAATCCGGCCGGAAAGGACAGGGGCCATAGGTATTCACGAGCAGGGAGTAGAAATAGGCCTGTAAAAAACGGCATTCGGCCTTGATATATTCTACTTCCTGCGCATCGATGGTGGTATTTGGAATCGGAACCACATTTTCCCGCACAATATTGGCGGTACGAATGCGTTGGGGAAGCGCTGCCCAGTAATTCCCTGCCCAGCCGGTAGAAGTATTCCAGTTCCCGGTTATTTTGGAAATGGCATCCCATCCCCCAAATGCGTACCAGCGTGCCGAAGGCGTCCAGTCATCCCCAAATACACACCATCCTGTCTTAGTGAAATATTCCCAGGTAGGATCGTCAATACCCGAATATGCGTAGGCCAGCATCCCTTCCATCCGGATTTTGTCCTGCCACACCATATCCATGGTCAGTTCCGTATCGCTCTCCTTGTCCAAATAATCTTCGCAGGACGAAAACCCCGCAAGGAACGCCATAAGCGCAACACATTTTATGACGGCTAATTTTATGTTATGAAAATTTTTCATGATTTGTTTCATTTTTAGTTTTTAAGTTTGCTTCGTCGTTTCACTTCTCGCAATGACGTTTTTTAACTTTCAATTAAAAGGTGACTTCCACGCCCAGCATCACCGATTTCATCAGCGGATACCTGAAGAGTCCGGTAGACGTGTCAAGTTCGGGGTCCCACAGTTTGAACTTCGAGAAGGTCAGCAGGTTCTCACCGCTGACATAGACCCGCATCATTTTTGCCCAGCCTTTCGTGACGGCTTTCGGGAAGCTGTAGCCCAGTTCCACCTGCCGCAGGCGGAGGAAGCTCATGTCTTTTTTCCACCAGGTGGAGTTCGGTATATTATTGTAATTTTCGTCATACGACAAGCGCGGCCAAAACACGTTCTGCGACGGGTTGTCGGGCGTCCAGCGGTCGGTATAGTTGTCGTAGATATTTCCCTGGATTCCCATTCCGGAGCCCGGAATGAAATAGCTTTGCCCCCCAATCATCCGGTAGGTATCGCCCATCCCTTGGAAAAACACACTGAAATCGAACCCGTGAAAAGCCACGGTTCCGCCGAAACCATAGACCAAACGCGGATCGATTGTTCCGCCCACATACCCCTGGTCTTTCTCATTGACGAGGCCGTCTTCGTTCCAGTCGAAGAACATAATGTCGCCCGGGCGGACGGTGGCCAGCTCGTTTTGCGGCAAGGTGGACAGCAGCGTGCCGTCGGGGTTGAAATCGTCGTCGGTGTAGAGGCGCAGCGCTTGGTAGCCATACAGTTCATTAATGGAATGGCCGGTCTGGTCCTGGTGATCACCCTGCTGTCCGGGCGGCGTGTCAATGTAGGTGATCTTGTTTTTCGCATACGTGGCGTTGGCAAACAACGAAACATCCACTTGGCCGATGGTCTTGCTGAACGACAGGGACACTTCGCCGCCCCGGTTTTCCGCTTCCCCGATATTGGCCCAAAGGGTGGTTAAGAAGCCGGTTTGGGTCGGGATTGTCCGGCGCTCCATGAATATATTCTCGCGGTGTTCCCGGAAAATATCGGCCTGGAGGCGCAACGCCCGGAAGAAACTGAGTTCCAGCCCAAAATTCATTTTAGTAACGGTTTCCCACGTTAAATTACTGACGCCGGTTTCGCCTTCGGTTATTCCTCCTCTGTAAGCGCCGTCTGATCCATACCAATAACCTGCCGCGCCGGTATCCATGGTGGTAAGGTATCCAAAACGGCGGCCGGCCCCAATCTGGTCGTTCCCGGCCTTTCCCCACGAAGCGCGGAGTTTCAAAAAGTCGATTGTGTTCGCCACCGGCGCCCAGAAGTCTTCTTCCGAGACTAACCAGCCGAGCGCTACGGAAGGGAAAAACCCGAAACGCTGCCCTTTGGCGAAGTTTTCGGAGCCGTTATACCCGAAGTTAAATTCCCCGATGTACTTATTTTGGTAAGAATAGGCGGCGCGGCCGGCAAGTCCCTGGTTGCGGAAAGGCTGGATGTCACCGTTGTCATAGCTGCGCTGGTTATACAGGAGCAGGGCGCTCACGTTGTGGTCATCGTTGAACGTCCGGTCGTAATTCACCATCCATTCCAAGTAAGTCTGGTTATCCCCATAATCGGACCCCTTGTAGTAGTTCAGGAACTCTGACCCTGCTTCGCGTTGCTCCAGGATCAGTTCCCCTTCATCGCTACGCGAAGTGGCGGGAGAATAAAGGTCAGGTTTTTTGTCACGGGTTAAAGTGCTTACACTGTAATTGTCGAACGAAAAACTTAGCCTTGTACTTAAGCCTTTGGTGAAGAAGTCTAATTTTTGTTCCACCGCAAACAGCGACTCGATTTTACTGTTGGAAATGACGGTGTAGCCATACTGGGTCAGACGAGCCCACGGGTTTTCACGTTCATAAGGGATCTTCCCGTCGGCATACCGGGCCGGGTGTACCATAGGTGGCCTCAAAAAGGCGCTCTCCCATATCCAATTGCTTGATCCGGAATGTTTCCTCAGCTTTTGCAGGTATCCGCCCACGTTAAAGCGCAGGGAGGTGGTTTTGGTCAGGTTCAGATCCACATTGGCGCGTAAATTATAGCGGTTGAGGTTTGTACCGGTGCTATACGGCAAGGATTCATCCTCCCTCAGTATGCCGTCTTCATGGTAATACGACGCGGTGAGGTTATACCTTAATATTTCGGTGCCGCCGTTTACGTTGAGGTTTACGCGGTCGTTAAAGGCATACGGCTTTGTAATGGCGTCTATCCAGTCCACATCGGGATACAACTCCGGGTCATACCCGCTCCGGGTATAGGCAATCGCCTGCGGGTCGTAGTAAAGCGTTTTGTTTTCTTCTATCGCCAGGTCGTTGAGCAACTGCATGTGGTCGGCTGCGCCGATAAATTTAGGCAGTTGGGTGGGCGCGGTAAAGGCGTGTTCCACCTTTGCATACACTTCCGGCTTTTGCACTTTCCCGCGCCGGGTGTTGATGAGGATCACCCCGTTGGCCCCGCGCACGCCGTACATGGCGCTGGCGGCAGCGTCTTTCAGCACCGAAAAGGATTCCACCTCCATAATATCCATGTCGTCCAAGCTCCGCTGCACGCCGTCAACCAGCACCAAGGGCGTGGTGTTGCCGGAGAACGACGACAGGCCGCGAATCCAGAAATTGGACTGGTCATAGCCCGGCTCGCCCGAACGGGTCACGGCAATAATGCCCGGCAGCTTGCCGGCCAGCGTGTTCGATATGTTCTTCTTCGACGTGATGGCCAGCGCTTCCGGCCTGATGGTTTCAATAGCCCCCACCACCGACTCCTTTTTTTGCGCGCCGTAAGCGACTATGGTTATTTCCGACAGTTCACTGGCTCGCTCTTCCAGTACCACCATGAGGTCAACCTGCCCCTGAAAGTCGATGTCCTTGCTTTGCATGCCCAAAAACGAGGCGGTGAGTGTAGCGCCGACGTCCACGTTGTCCATTTCAAAGGATCCGTCGA
>JAITIL010000145.1 GCA_031279475.1 Prevotellaceae bacterium
TTTTTCATGTAAATTTGCACATATTTCTTGAAAAGAAAGGGGTAGATGGCATACAACATAGACTTAAAAGAACGCTCCATACGAGAGAATGAACAAGTGATAGTGCCTTTTGACAAAAGGATCAATCCGAATACAGGCGAAGCGGATATTGATATGTTGTTGTTTAGGGATTGCATGAATGAGATGAAATTGGTTCAGACCTCAAAGCCTTTGGAAGATTATTTTTCCGATAAAGAACAAATCGCCGAATTTGCCTGTTTGTTTAATAAATTACAACTGGCACAATCCGAAGGGCAAGGAATCCCAACCATTATTCGTACGATGAAAGAAGAAGGTTGCCCCGACCCTGTTTTTGAAATAGATGCGGACAGCATAACTTGTATTTTACCGGCACATCCTCGTCACAGGCATATCAGAGAAATTTAAAAGTCTGTGTTATATAATCCGTCACAATTAGCACATTACTCATCGTGCTTCTTGGCTTCTTCCCACAACGCATCCATTTCTTCGAGGCTCATGTCTTTCAGCGAGCGGCCTTGCTTGATGGTGTGCGCCTCAAGGTACCCGAAACGTTTCCTGAACTTCCGGTTGGTGCGCTCCAGTGCCGTGTCGGGGTTTAAATCATACAGCCGGGCGGCGTTTACAATCGAAAAAAGAAAGTCGCCCAATTCCTGTTCCGCCTTGTCCTGATCGGCTTTTTCCAGCTCCGCCTTCAGCTCGTCAAGTTCTTCCGCCACCTTATCCCACACCTGTTCCCGGCGCTCCCAGTCGAAACCCACGGCGCGCGCCTTGTCCTGCATGCGGTAAGCCTTTATTAACGACGGCATGGACTCGGGCACGCCCGAAAGTACCGTTTTATTGCCGTCCTTTTCTTTTGTCTTCAGCTGCTCCCAGTTTTTGATTACCTCGCCGGCGTGCTTTACGGCCGTATCGCCAAAAACGTGCGGATGTCGGTATATCAATTTGTCACACAGCTTATTAACAATATCGTCAATCGCAAATGATTGCATTTCCTCGCCTATCTTTGCATAAAAAACAATATGTAATAATATGTCACCTAATTCTTTACATATATTATCTAAATCGTCATTTAAAATAGCATCACTTAACTCATAAGTTTCTTCGATAGTTAACGGACGCAGTGAGCCCAAAGTTTGTTCCCTGTCCCACGGGCATTGGGCGCGCAATTGATCCATAATATCAAGAAGACGGGCAAAAGAATCGGTATTTCGCTCCATTTTTTTAATTTTCTGTGCTACAAAGGTACATGAAAAATTTCATATTTGTTTTTTTTTTGTAACTTTGCACCATATTTTACTTAAATAAATAACTAAACATTGGATAATTATGAAAACATTATGCGTATTTTTTTTGTCAGCGATCCCTCTTTTCCTTTCCTGTAACAATGAAAGCGAGCCGCAAGACACGCCATTGCCCGAAAAAATCACTGCGAACATCACCTATGAACTTTCTGGTGGCGAAAATATCACCGACCTGTTTGGTATAAACGTTACGTGGACGGACGCAACAGGCAGTCAGGCGCAGGAAACAGTAACAGTTTTGCCGTGGGAGAAAACTGTTTCCGTAGACAGTATTCCCTTTACAGCCACAATGTCTGTAACATACAGCGGGAAGTCGGACTACCCCGACAAGTCGGCATATAAGGTTGGAATGGGGGGAGGCATATCCTATCGCACAAGCGCAGGCAACTTTGGAAGCGCGTCGGTAGCTTCTACCATAACCGTTTCCAATGACCGTATTGCTGCCTATATTCAAGAGAAAGCCAAAACTGTAGAATATTCAACGGAAATAAAATAAATAGGGTGCTCTGGGAGAGTATACAGAGAAATGTCAAAATAAGTTAAAAATTTGCACAACGAAAAAAATTTATGTAACTATGCATTTTAAAAATTTAGGTTATTTTTATATACTATGCAACGTACATTCTTTATACTCTTTCTAATGTTCCCTTTTGCGGGGTTTTCGCAAATCGTTATGACTTATGAATCGCATGGCTTGAAGCCCGGCACGGTGAACAGCATGCAACAAACGAGTTACGTAGCTCCCGGCCCGGAGGGTAAAGACGCAGTGTGGGATTTTAGTGCTGCAACGCCCCTGCACGAGGCCGGGAATGCCCATGAAACGATAGACGACGGACAGGATCGTATCATGGTAACCGGAGCTTCGGGTGTTAAATTCTCATACCAATGCAACATGGATGGCAATGTGTACAAAGGGTTTCAGGACAGCGTCCGCACCGTGATTTACGACAAGCCGATATGTAAAATAAAATATCCCTTCACCTACGACTCGGAGGTCTCGGGAAGTTTCGACGGCCGTTCCCTTTTCCATCAAGCTAACCAGGAAACAAAGATGGTGGGCACCTACTCGTCAGAAGCCGACGCTTTCGGCACGCTGATATTACCTACCCAACAAATATTGACCAATGTGCTGCGGGTAAAAACCATAGAAAAATACGTGGAAGAGAGCTGCTCAAATGTGGAAATCGAAGTCGAAAAATACCTGTGGTATGTATCGGAATACCGCTATCCGGTGTTTGTGACGTGGGACGTCAGCTACACTCACCAGGACGGGCAAACCACCCATTCGCAAACGTCGTTCCACACCCTGGCCGACATTCACCAACCCAGCGACAAGCCGGTGTATCCGACCTATACGGAAGAAGAACAAGCGAAAAACAAGGAGCCGGAAATCACCCATCATGTGTATCCCAATCCCTACAATGCTTATTTCCACCTCACCTATACCCTCGATGAGCCTACCGTGGTGAACATCGCGCTTTATTCTTTGTCGGGGAATTTAGTGCGTGAAATTGTGGGCAACCGCACCCAAAACGGCATTCACCACATTACCTATAATGCTTCGGGGAACGAAGTAACCGGGGTTTATTACCTGCGTCTGCAATTTGGCGATAAACTGTATGTAAGGGCGCTGGTGAAAGAATAACCCAATGGATTGGGTTGTTTATCTGATTGTTGTAGCTTCCGGGATATGCTGTGGTTTTATTAATACAATTGCTGGCGGGGGGTCGATGATTACCATACCGGTGCTTATTGCCGTGGGTATTCCGGCCCATGAAGCCAATGCCACCAACCGGCTGGGGTTTCTCTTTCAAAGCGTAGTGGCCTCGTGGCAACTGAAACGCAAGCAAACGTTTGAGTGGAACCAGGGCTTGTGGCCCAGCATCCCGTTGATGCTCGGCACCCTGGGGGGCGCGTTCATTGCCGTGTATGTAGACGCCACCGTAGTTACCCAATGGCTGGGCTTGATGATGCTGGTGATTATCCCCTTCCTTTTTTTCAAACCCGAAAAGTGGTTAAGGCCCCGGCAACATAACGTGAATCCCCGCCCCACCTGGTGGTTGAATGTGATTTATCTGATTATCGGGGTTTATGCCGGTTTTTTACAGGCGGGCGTGGGTTATTTCCTATTGACGGCGTTCATCCTCGGCGCCGGCTATAACCTGCTTACGGCCAACTCACTAAAGGTATTTGTGATAACCTTTACCACCATAGCCGGACTGCTGGTTTTTATCCTGCACAGCCACCATCTCACCATCCACTACGGCGTGGGCCTGACCCAGGCTGCCGGGCAAGCCATTGGCGCCTACTTAGGCGCACATTTTGCCGTACGCTGGAATCCGAAGATCATTCGTGGATTTATTGTGGTCACTATTTTTGCTTTAGCCGTAAAATTATTGATATTTTCATAGTCTATTTTAAAAAAAATGCATACCTTTGCAAAAATTAATTTTTTAATCTTAAAATCATGAAAAAAATAATGAAGAGTTTTATGGCCATGGCGCTGGGCCTGTCATTAGTGCTGACCGGTTGTTCAAAAGATGATGAAGACGCCTTTGAAGGGAATTATGGGGCAACAGCCATTGTAGCCGGACCGGATTATCTGGTTTCAAGTGGGTCGTTAACCATTCCTTCCATCGACTTGGAATTATCTAAAACAGATAAGGGCTACAAAGCCGAAGCCGAACTTGCTCAATTTGGCTCTCTGTCGTTATTATTAACATCGGTAACCGAAACAGCCAA
>JAITIL010000160.1 GCA_031279475.1 Prevotellaceae bacterium
CTTGTGTCCTCCTTTTAGTGTCAACCTATATCAGGACATGACATTGTTCATTATTCATTGTTCGTTGTTCATTGACCTCTCCCCGCAGCCGCGCGGGTCGCGCGGCTTTACATTGTTCACTGTTCATTGTTTACGGTATAATGGCGTTTTGGATTTCGTTCCACGGCCCTTTCTCGCCGGTGGTGTTCTCCCAGCGCAGGGCGAAGTAGATGGTTTTGCCGCGCAGGTCGTTCCCGAAACTCAGGCGGAAGGGCGTGTGCGTGTCAAACGACGAATGGGTGAGTTCCTCCCAGTTCGTGGGCGGCGCGTCGAGGATTGCCCACGCGATTTCCGCGCCATGCACGCCCGCCGGCTTGGCCTTGTGGTCGCTGCCCTTGTCGCGGAAATGTATCTCAAGCACCCCAGGCCCCACCGGGGTAACGGTGGCCTCCACAAAGGTGGTGGGCGGCGGCGTGGGGGCGCCGCCGCCGCTGTGCCGCTCGGGCAGGCCCATCGCCAACAGGTCCCTGTTGTTCACTAACGGACTGCCCTTCAAAAAGCCCGTGTACAGGTACCGGTACGCTTCCCGGAACGCCTTCTCGGTATCTTTGAGCAAGGCGGTCTTCATGGGCGTACGCATGGCCGGGTCTTTCCAGTCATTAAACGCCGCGGCGAAGGCGTTGTACTTCGGCTGGAATTCCGTGTCGAGCCATTCTCCCTGCGGGGTCATGGGGCTAAACCCCATGCGGTCGCGGTTCATAGGGTCGTCCAGGTAGTTTCCGGTTTGCATGCCCTGGTCATACAAGGCTTCATGGTTTTGGGGTTGCCAGTCAATTGTTGTTGTCATAGTTTTCTATCTTTTTGATTATTAATGTTTTTATGCGCTATATGCGTTATTTACCGGCGCCAATAAGCCGTTTATTGGGCTCCATAACGCAGTTATTGGCTCCAATAACCCGTTTATTGGGCCCAATAATTCATTTATTGGACTCCATAACGCAGTTATTGGCTCCAATAATCCGTTTATTGGGCTCCATAATTCACTTATTGGGCTCCATAATTCATTTATTGGCTCCAATAAGCTGTTTATTGGGCTCCATAATTCTTGTGGAGGGAAATTGACTGAACCAGTCAAATTAGGTGGTGGAAATAAATTGCAGGCCAGCGGGCTACGCGGTCAATCGAAAAAGGGGGTAAGAGAAAGAGGAAGAATTAGGGGAAGAATGAAAAAGAGAAAATTTAGAATAATTTAATTTTCAATAATTTATAAGTGGATAAAAAGGGTAATAAAAATTGCAAAAATAGACAAAAAGTAAAAAATTACTTTAAAGTCAATAATATAAAAATACAACCACGTAATAATATAAAAGATATAAAAGCTTACAGATGATTACTATTATAAAAAATAAAAAAAATGATTTGACTGGTTCAGTCAAATCAGGTGCAAAGATAAAGCATATTTTTTCAATTCCAAATGCAATAGTGTTAAAATGTGTTAATTACGAGGGGTAAGCGTATAAAATTAGAAGAAAGGAACCTTATTCCTGCCTGATTTCCAAACAAAACAACCTTATTAATTTCCATTCCCGATTTGCATTTTCCGGCAACAAAAAAAACTACTATATAATAAGTTATAGGGCTGTATCGCGGTGGTTTTTTCGACCGTGTGGCGTTTTATGGCGGCGCTTGCCTGTTTTTGATTATTAATATTATTAATTATCTTTGTGGTAACAAATATTATTAACAACATAATTATGGCAATATCGCGACGGAAATTTTTCAAAACAGGCGCCACCACGTTGGCCGGGTTGGCTTTAAGCAACAGTTTACTGGCTCGTCATGCCGGGAGCGGCAGTGTTGCAGGAATTGTAGACTACAACTCCCTGCGCCCCCAGCCCGGCGCCCGCAGTTTCACCTCAAAGGCAGTGGAAGCCACCATTGCAGAAATAAAAGCCAGGATAAAAGACCCCAAGTTGGCCTGGATGTTTGAGAACTGCTTTCCGAATACCATAGACACTACAGTGACGTATGCACGGAAGAACGGACTGCCCGACACGTTCGTCATTACCGGCGACATACACGCCATGTGGCTGCGCGACTCTTCGGCGCAGGTGTGGCCATACCTGCCGCTGGCGACCAAAGACGCGGCATTGAAAGACATGGTCAACGGGTTAATCCGCCGGCAAGCCGCCTGTGTGTGCCTCGACCCTTATGCCAACGCTTTTAACGACGGCCCTACCGGCGGCGAATGGCAGAAGGATTTGACCGACATGAAACCCGAATTGCACGAACGCAAATGGGAAATCGATTCGCTGTGCTACACCGTCCGGCTGGCCTACCATTACTGGAAAACAACCGGCGACACGTCGGCTTTTGACGCCACCTGGCAAAAGGCCGCCCACCTGATTTACCAAACTTTTGTGGAACAACAACGCAAGACAGGCAAAGGCCCGTATAACTTCCAACGGATTACCGAAAGGGCGTCCGACACGTTGTCAAACGACGGCTGGGGGAACCCGGTGAATCCGGTGGGTTTGATTGTGTCGTCGTTCCGCCCGTCGGACGACGCCACGCTGTTCGGGTTCCTAATTCCGTCGAACCTCTTTGCCGTGACGTCGTTGCGCCAACTGGCCGAGCTATACACAACGGTGGCGGGCGACAAGGCTTTCGCCGCCAAGTGCACCGCCTTAGCCAATGAAGTGGAAGCGGCCGTGCAAAAATACGGCGTTGTGGAACGCGCCGGCTACGGCAAGGTATACGCCTATGAGGTGGACGGCTACGGCAATTACATTTGCATGGACGACGCCAATATCCCCAGTCTGCTGGCCCTGCCCTACTTGGGCTACGGCAACGCCACCGACGGCATATACCAAAACACCCGCCGTTTAGTGTGGGGCAAAGACAATCCGTGGTTCTTTGCCGGCAAGGCGGCCGAAGGCGTCGGCGGTCCTCACATCGGCAATGACTATATTTGGCCCATGAGCCTTATCATGCGCGCCATGACCAGTATCAACGACGACGAAATACGCTGGTGTATCAAAACCCTGCGCGATACCGAAGGCGGAACCGGCTTTATGCATGAATCGTTTCACAAGGACGACCCCGCCAAATTCACCCGCAAATGGTTTGCGTGGGCAAACACCCTGTTCGGCGAATTGATTGTGAAAGTCGTAAATGGCGGAAAGACCCATCTGTTGCCGTAAAAACAGACAGTTCTTAACTCTTAACTTTTAACTCTTAACTCCCAAAATGCCCCGCGTTATTTTTTTAACAGACTTATCGGAAGAATACGCAAAGAACCTACTGAAAGGGATTGTTCGTTATTCCAAAAAACACGAACCGTGGGTGTTATGCAAAATGCCATTTTCCTACCGGGTGGAACACGAAGTGGAAGGCGTTTTAAAATGGGCGAAGGAATGGAAAGCCGACGGCATCATTGCGCAATTCTATAACACGGATGAGGTATCTATTTTCAAAGAAAACGGCATTGCCGCCATTGCCCAGGATTTCAAATCGAGGTTTACCGAAATCCCCAACATCACAGGCGCGCACCGGGCGACGGGCAGAATGGGCGCCGATTATTTTATCCGAAAAGGGTTTAAGAACTTTGCCTTTTATGGATTTAAAGACATTGTATGGTCGTATGAACGATGTGAGGGGTTTGTAGAGGAAATTGGCAAGTACCACCTCGATAAGAATTTTTATGAATACCGGAATACGGATTTCAAAGAACTGTGGTATTATGAATCGGCGCCGCTGGTGGCGTGGTTGAAACAATTGCCCAAGCCGGTAGCCCTGATGGCCTGCGACGATAACCAGGGGCATCACATTGCGGAAGTATGCCAGCAGTGCGGTATTAAAATTCCGGAAGAAATCGCGCTATTGGGGGTTGACAATGACGAGGCGGTGTGCACCCTGTCCAACCCGCCGCTTTCATCCATCAACCAGGCGGTGGAGAAAGGCGGCTACGAAACGGCCAGGTTGATGGACAGGATGATTAAAAATCCAAACGACCGCTACAACGACGTGGTGGTGTATCCTACCCACGTGATTACACGCCAATCGACCGACATTTACGCCACTAACGACAAGCATATTTCCACTGTTTTGCAATATATCCACCGGAATATCGACAAAAAACTGAAGATAGCCGAAATCACAAAGATGGTTCCGCTTTCCCGGCGACTGCTCGAAAACCACTTCAAACAAGAAATAGGGCTTCCTATTTATACTTATATTATGAATTTGCGGATAGAGCGTTTCGCGCACCATTTACTGGAATCTGACGCCCCTGTGACGGAAATCAGCGAAAACGCGGGTTTCCCGGATTATAAAAACGTAGCCCGCCAATTTAAAAGGATAAAAGGGTGCACACCCTCCGAATACAGGAAGCAAAATTCCGTATTGTAATATTTTTGCAGTGAGTTTTTAAGTAGACTGTAAAATTCTCCCGCTACTTTTGTGGCAAATTATCTGAAAAAATACATATTTACGTAATTTGAAGATATTAATACGTAAAAAGAGGTGTATTTTTATTTATTAATACACTATCATTGTAGTATTAAATTATTATTAAGTTATGAGCGGCATGGCTGCCGGCAGGAAAAAACACAGCGGGATGCATAATATAAATTATGTCAATTATATATAATAGAAAAAAATATTCACTAACAGTATCTTTAATAAAACATGTATGAAAACAAAAATGTTAAAACTTTTTCTCAGCGGCCTGCTGATTTCCCTGTGGGGAGCGCTGGCCGCACAAAACGTTACTGTTCGAGGAACGGTAACCGACGCTAACGGTACACTGCCCGGCGCAACCATCGCCGTGAAAGGAACCACAGTTGCTACCATTTCCGACATTGACGGAAATTACACGATTACCGTGCCCGGTGGCGACGCCGTGCTGGCGTTCTCTTTCCTGGGCTATGCCACGCAGGAAATAACCGCAGGTGGCCGGAGCGTCATTAACGTAACGCTGGAAGAAACCGCCAA
>JAITIL010000141.1 GCA_031279475.1 Prevotellaceae bacterium
GCGCGGCCATAACGAAGAAGTTGTCCTTGCGGTATCAATTTTCGCAGGAAGCGGGCTCCGAATATCACGCCGGCGCTTCCCACTTCATTGTCGTGCGCTTTGCGTGGGGCGAACGGAAACCGAGCACTTAGCCAAGTGCAGAAGTATAGGAGTGGGCAGATTACATCCGGGGATATTGGCGTTTTCGCCCGACATTGCCCATCGGGAATAAATTAATGCCCTCAGCGGCAATAATTCATGATTTCATCTTTTTTAATAATTCAATGGCCTGTCCCACCGTGGTTACGTTGGCTACGGAAAGTATCAGTTTTTCGTTTTGTTCTTTGACCTTAAATTGGCGGGGATTGGCCTGAATGTATTCCAGCACGGTGGTGAAAACCAATGAGCGATAGTAGAGCGAAAGCTGGTTGCTGACAAAGCAGGCAATCATCAGTTTATTTTTCAGCACTATTTTTTCAAAACCCAGTGCAATGGCGAGCCATCGCAGCCGTACGATATTACACAATTCATTTACCTGCGGCGGCGGCGTGCCGAAACGGTCGGTAAGACCTTCTGTAAAATGTTGCAAAGCCGTTTCGTCGGGCAGGTTGTCCAATTCCTTATATAAACGCATTTTTTCCGCCACATTGTTCACGTAATCGTCAGGAATGAGAATTTCCATATCGGTATCAATGGCGCAGTCCGAAATATATTTTTCGTTTTCCGGCCAGCCCCTGTCCACTTCATGAATTTCCGAAGCCTGCGGCGACGCCGGCATTTCGGCACGTAACTCCATCAACGCTTCGTTCAATATGCGCTGGTATGTTTCAAAACCGATATCCGAAATGAAGCCGCTTTGTTCGCTTCCTAAAATATTTCCCGCGCCGCGAATATCCAAATCTTGCATGGCAATGTTAAACCCACTGCCCAGTTCCGAAAAGGTTTCGATGGCCTTCAACCTGCGCCGCGCCTCTTCGGTTACCGAAATTAGCGGCGGCGCCAACAGGTAACAAAAGGCCTTGCGGTTCGACCGCCCCACGCGGCCGCGCAACTGGTGCAAATCGCTCAGCCCGAAGTTTTGCGCCTGATTGATAAGAATGGTATTGGCATTCGGAATGTCAATGCCATTTTCAATAATGGTAGTAGAAATGAGCACATCATAATCGCCGTGCATGAAGTCAAGGATTACCTTCTCCAACGCTTCGGGCGGCATCTGCCCATGCCCCACGCATGTTTTCACACCGGGACATGTGCGGCGGATGATGTCTTCGATTTCACGAATGTCCTGTACGCGGTTGTGCAGGAAAAACACTTGTCCGCCACGTTCCGTTTCATAAATAATGGCATCGCGGATTATTTCTTCCTGGAACGTGTGCACTTCCGTGACAATGGGGTGACGATTGGGCGGCGGGGTATTGATAATAGAGAGGTCGCGGGCGCCCATCAACGAAAATTGCAACGTGCGCGGAATGGGCGTAGCGCTCATGGTGAGGGTGTCCACATTCAGTTTTATGGTGCGTAATTTTTCTTTCGCACTCACGCCGAATTTCTGTTCTTCGTCCACAATGAGTAATCCCAAATCTTTAAACTTTACATCTTTGTTCAGCAAGCGGTGCGTGCCAATTAGCAGGTCGATTTTTCCCTCTGCGGTTTCTTTTAGCGTGTCTTTTATTTTTTTGGCCGGTTTCAGGCGGCTCACGAAATCGACACGCACCGGGAAATTAGCCAGTCGCTCGGTGAACGTTTTGTAGTGCTGCAAAGCCAGGATGGTGGTCGGCACCAGCACGGCCACCTGTTTTCCGTCTGTCATCGCCTTGAACGCCGCCCTGATGGCCACTTCCGTTTTGCCGAAACCCACATCGCCGCACACCAACCGGTCCATCGGGTGCGACGATTCCATGTCGGCCTTCACGGCTTGTGTCGCCTTAACCTGATCGGGCGTGTCTTCATAAATAAACGAGGCCTCCAACTCATTTTGCAAATACGAGTCGGCCGAAAACGCAAAGCCCGCCGTCTCTTTCCGTTTGGCGTACAGCGCCGTTAATTCCCGCGCAATATCTTTTACTTTCGACTTGGTGGTTTGTTTCAACTTTTGCCATGCGCCGGCGCCCAGCTTGTATATCCGGGGCGGCTCGCCGTCCTTTCCCTTATATTTCGAAATACGATGCAAGCCGTGAATATTCACGAACAGCACGTCGTTGTCGCGATATACCAATTTCACCGCTTCCTGTACTTTGCCATTTACCGTTGTCTTCACCAAGCCGCCGAACACCCCGATGCCGTGGTCGATGTGCACGACATAATCGCCCACTTGCAGGCTGCTCAGCTCCTGCAAGGTGAGCCGTTCGCTCTTTTCCACTTTCCGCTGCAACGTTACGCGGTGATAGCGTTCAAACAGCTGATGGTCGGTGTAGCAGCAAACACGAAGGTTGTGGTCAATAAATCCTTCGTGCAGGATGAGCGGCAGGAAGTCGAAGCGGATGCCGTTTTTTCCTATGGAATCGAAAATAGCCCGCAACCGCTCTATCTGCGCCGGGTTTTCGGTGAGTATGCAAGTGGTGTAATCCTGTTCCGTGTGGCTTGAAATATCGGCAGCCAGCAAGTCGAAATTTTTGTTGAAGGAAGGTTGGGGCAGCGTATTGAACGGTATCGTGTGGTGCGGCGCCATGCCGCCGGGCGGCGAAGCAAAGCACACAGCATGATGCGCCTTTAATGCATTCAGCGCCTCTTCAGGTGCAATCAGGTGGCCGGCTGCGCCTTCCTGTTCCCCCTGCAATTTTAATGTGTCGAGCAAAAACTGGGGGTCTTCCAGCCACAACATCAGCCGGTGGCCGGCAAACTCAAACAGGGAGCTATCCAGGTTAACCTGCGATTTTTCCTGCAGGTTGGCAATAATTTCAAAGCTTTCCATGGCGTCTTCCGACAACTGGGTGTTCACATTAAACGTGCGGATGCTCTCTACTTCATCGCCAAAAAAATCGACGCGCACCGGGCGGTTGTCCGAAAACGAAAACACATCAATGATGCTGCCTCTCAGCGCAAATTGCCCGGGCTCCGCCACAAAGTCGGTACGCTCAAAACCATATTCCAGCAGGGTGTCGCGCAAAAAGCCCAGGGATATTTTCTCCCCGCGATGCAAGCGGATGGCGCTACTTTCCACCGTTTCGCGCGTGGCTATTTTTTCGGCCAGCGCTTCGGGGTAAGTGACAATGAAAAGCGGCAGGCGGTTGTCGAGCATGGCGTTCAGCGCGGCCGTGCGTTGCACGATGTTCGACGGATCGAGTTGGCCATGCTGTATGTTCCGTTTGTAAGAGGAAGGGAAGAAATACACCTTTTCGGTGGAGCACAACGCGTTCAGGTCGCCGTAACAATAGGCCGCCTCATCGCGGTTGTTGAGTACAACCAAATGAATACGTTCCAGCGATGCGGCGGCGGCGATGGCCAGTTGCCGTGACGAGCCTGCCAGTCCGCGCACGCATGTAATCCTCCCGTCTTCCGGTGTAATTTCCGAAAGCATTTGCCGGCAAGCGTCCTGTGCGGCAAAAGTGTCTAACAGCGTCTGTACTTCCAAAGCAGCGCAAAGGTAGTTATTTTTTTGTTCCGCCGCAACGAAGAACTGTTAACCATCCGGGCAAATGCATGAAAAAAACGAACAGTGAACAATTTGTTTAATTCGTAAATTAATCACATTAAAAAATTAGTTACATTAGCACATTAGTCATTCTTTTACTATCTTTGACGTATGAAAACCGTGAAATTAGCGCCGTATTTGCAGAAAGGCCGCGTGGAGGCGGGCTGCGACGAGGCCGGACGCGGATGCCTGGCAGGGCCGGTAGTGGCGGCGGCGGTAATTCTCCCGCCGGATTTTCATCATCCGTTGTTGAACGACTCTAAGCAAATGACCCGGAAACACCGCGACACGCTGCGAACAATCATTGAGGCAGAAGCGCTGGCATGGCAGGTGGCCAGGGTGGGCCATGAAGAAATTGACGCCATCAACATCTTGCGGGCCTCCATTGCGGGCATGCACCGCGCGTTAGACGGCCTGTCGTTGCGCCCCGACTGTATTCTGGTAGATGGCAACAGGTTTTTCCCCTACCGGGGAATACCGCACGTGTGTGTGGTAAAAGGCGACGCCACGTATGCTTCTATTGCGGCAGCGTCGGTGTTGGCGAAAACGCACCGCGACGAATGGATGTGCCGGCTTGCTAAGGAATTTCCGGCCTACGGATGGGAACAAAATATGGGTTATCCCACAGAAAAACACCGGGCGGCTATTCAACGCTATGGTCTTACGCCTTACCATCGGCGGAGTTTCAGGCTGGTAGCGGATGTGCAGGCACTATTATTTTAAACCAATATTGGAATAAATAAAAAAAAATACTCACTGCGATGAAAAAAACTCTACTTCTACTGTTTTGCGGATTACTAATCACTACAAAGCCTTTATTTGCCGATGAAGGCATGTGGCTCTTGCCGCTCATCGGGAAACTGAATTACGCCGCTATGCAAAGGCAAGGATTGACGCTGTCGGCCGAAGAAATTTACAGCATCAATCATTCGAGTTTAAAAGATGCGGTGGTGATTTTCGGTGGCGGTTGCACCGGCGAAATTATTTCGTCTGAAGGGTTGCTGCTTACCAATCACCATTGTGGTTACGGCGTTATTCAAGAGCACAGCAGTGTGGAACACGACTACCTGAAAGACGGCTTCTGGGCGGCAACCCGCGCCGACGAAATCCCTACGCCCGGCCTGTCGGTCACATTCCTGGAACAAATTGAAGACGTGAGCGATAAAATTTTACCGGAATTGGCCGGCGTCACCGACGAAAGACAGCGCAATGCAAAAATCAGCGAACTCTCAAAAACCTTGCGGGACACGATAACAAAAGGACAAAAGAATATTCGCGTCATGGTGTATCCGATGTTCAATGATAATGCGTATTATTTATTTACCTACAAAACGTATGACGACGTGCGGTTAGTGGGCGCACCGCCGTCGGCTATCGGCAAGTTCGGCGCCGACACCGACAACTGGATGTGGCCGCGCCATACGGGCGATTTCTCGATGTTCCGCGTATATACCGATAAAGACGGAAACCCTGCCAAATATGCCGCCGACAACATTCCGTTGAAACCAAAACGCTACCTCAACATCTCAATCGCCGGCTTTGAAGAGGGCGACTACGCCATGATGCTGGGCTATCCGGGAAGCACCGACCGCTACATGACCTCGTGGGAAGTGCGCGAACGGATGAATGTGTCGAATGCCATACGTATTTATGTGCGCGGCATCCGGCAGGAAATTTTATTGGAAGACATGCTCGCCGACCAGAAAGTGAAAATCCAATACGCCTCCAAGTATAGCGGCTCAACCAATTACTGGAAAAATTCCATTGGCATGAACGAAGCCCTGAAACGCTTGAAAGTCGTGGAACAGAAAGAGGCGACGGAAAAACAGTTTGCCGGGTTTGCCGCCGCAAGCGGTAACGAAAATTATACAACCGCACTTGACGATATCCGGCAAGCCATTGAGGGACGCGAAAAAAATTATCGTATTTTACGGTATTATACCGAAATCTTCCCCAATATCGAAATTCAACGGATGGCCGGCCGGGCGCTTGATTACTTAAAAGCGCTGCAGGATACAAGCGGAAAAGCGATAGTTGACGCCAAAGATAAATTATTGAGGCATGCTGAAACTTTTTACAAAAATTATAATGCGCCTACCGATGTGAAGGTGGCAAAAGCGCTGTTAAAGGTTTTTACGGAAAAAATAGACAAAGCCGACTGGCCGCAAATTTTGATAAATGTGGAAAAGAAATACAAAGGAAACTTCGACAAGTATGTGGACGACTGGTTTGCCAAATCTGTTTTTGTGAGTTTCGACAAGTTAAAAGCATTTACCGAAAAACCCTCTGCCAGGCGATTGCGCAACGACCTTGTGATACAACTGGCTACTTCGGGACAACATAAGGCCAATGCCTTGGGCGCCGCCCTGCAAACGTATAGCTTGCAATTGGCAAAGGGGCGCCGGCATTTCCTCGCAGGTTTGATGGAGATGCAACCCGGCAAGGTATTTTATCCCGACGCCAATTTCAGCACGCGCTTAACGTATGGGAATATTTTGGGCTATGACCCGGAAGACGCTGTGCATTACAACTACTACACCACGCTGGAAGGCGTGATGGAAAAGGAAGACCCGGATAACTGGGAATTTGTGGTGCCCGGGAAATTAAAACAGTTGTACCTTAAGAAGGATTACGGCCGCTATGCTTTGCCCGACGGCAAATTGCCGGTATGCTTCCTTTCCAACAACGACATCACCGGCGGCAATTCGGGCAGTCCGGCGCTGAACGGGCGCGGCGAACTCATCGGCGTAGCCTTCGACGGCAACTGGGAAGCCCTGAGCGGCGACGTCACCTTTGAAACCAATTTGCAACGCACCATCAGCGTGGATATCCGCTACGTACTGTTCATCATCGACAAGTACGCCGGCGCTACCCATTTGATTGATGAAATGACGATAGTGGAAAAATAATTCCTGCCCCAATGGGGCAATAAAGACAACGCTTTTTGTCGCAATAAGCGGTTTGAACCTGAATGAGGGCCTGGCTGTGAAAAGCATTGTGCACTTTTACGCCCGCTTGTTGCCATTGGCGTATGATATGATTTTGTTCAGCCGGGAATTTTTCCAACAACTCCAGCGCATTTTCCCTCAAATTGTCATAATGGTGATATTGTGCATAAGTAAACAGGTAAGGAATTACAAGGTTTACAATGAGGTTGTGCATAGACGCCTGTCCCAGTTTCTTAGGCTGCGGCGGCGAGGCCTTCCCAAACACAAAGTGGGTGTCCCAGTATTCGGAAGCCTGCACATCAAACAGCGCGTAGAGCTCCCTTTCCGAATGCTTGCTCCATGCTTCCATAAGGTGGATAACAGGCGGTGCGTGATGCAGGAATTGCGCAAGCTGTGCAAGGCGTATGGTGGGGAAGTTGGAAGGCCGCAGGCGCAGGAATTTCCAAAGATGCGCATCAAGCGGCGAAAGTTGGAATTTTTCCCGTAAAAAATCATATTCCCGCTGCAGGGTGCTGTGGTATTCGTCCTTGGCGGGGTCTTGCAACAGGCCGGCTTGTCCGAAGAGCAGCGCCTCGAGTTGCAGCAACGTGTGGCGGTGCTTACTGATAACTTTGTAGGGCGTGCTTTTAGCAAGAAGCTCGAAAGCAACCGTATTGATGCCGAATCCGAAGGCGCGGAAAAGCAATTGGTGGAAGGCGGCGTTCCATTCGTTATTTGTGAGGGCGAGCGCCTGTTTGATATTTGCCGATTTCTGCTCCAGCCGTTCTACCAACAGCCGGCTAAGCAACTGTGCCATATTGACGGGCTGGATGTGCCTCACGTGCGGCGCGCAGGGCACCGGCGGCGGAGCGGCGAGCAGCGCTTCATACCGTTCTTTTAGCGCCGGATCGTAGGTCATCACAAACGTAGGGATGGCTTGCCCGTTGCTGCGCACGACAGTGTCGTCGTTTTCCAGCGCCACATGCAGGATGATGTTGTTGTAAGCGTCATTATGCTGGTGCGCGTGCCGCTTCCAGTCCGATGTGCGGAAATGGACTTCCACATTCCCCACCCACAGGGTGCTACCGATACGGATTTTTGCATTGAAAAAATCGGGCCCTGCGTCCGTATTATGTTGTCCGGGGTTAATCACTTCAATCTTTTCTCCCGAAGTGATAACCATGTGCTGCTTGTCGAAAAGCAGGTATTTCCATAAAAAATGTAAAAAATCTTCTTTCATTATGTGATGGTTATTTTATGCAAAGTAACAAATTTTTCTTATCTTTGCACCTCAAAACCGAAAAATTCGGGGTGTAGCGCAGTTGGCTAGCGCGCCACGTTCGGGACGTGGAGGCCGTGTGTTCGAGTCACATCACCCCGACTGGAAGTTTAAATGTATTGGAAACTTGACAATTACAATTGTAAAATATAGTAAAGATACATTTAGTTACATTTTTCAAGCTTATAAAGTTGGGAACTTGTGTAAATGCGTATTTACTTCTCAAAATTATACAATGAAAAAATTATTCATCTTCTTC
>JAITIL010000152.1 GCA_031279475.1 Prevotellaceae bacterium
GACCGCGCGACATTTACCGTAATACACCGCGATAATTGCGAAGATTTTTTGTTGTAAAAAATCCTGTTTTTCTTCCCGGCAAGCGTCAAAAGTCCGACATTTGGCAACCAATTAACTGAATAATTACTACCTTTGTAAAATATCATTGATTTTTTGGACTTCAATATGAGAAAAACCATCTTTTTTGCGCTGCTGATCTTCGCGCTTCCCTGCGGCGTCAACGCCCAATCGGACGACTTCAATGCCGTAAAAAGTACCGATATTTACTTCTCCATCCTGCGGGAGCTGTCGCTTTATTATGTGGACAGCGTGCAAATCGGGAAATTGGTGGATGCGAGCATCCACGCCATGCTCGAACAGTTAGACCCTTACACCGAGTATGTGCCTGAGGAAGATTCCGACGCTTTTGATTTCGTCATCACCGGCCGGTACGGCGGTATTGGCGCTATTATCCGCAAAATCGAGGGCGGCATACAAATCACCGACCCCTATCAAGGCTATCCGGCCGACAAAGCCGGGCTGGTGGCCGGCGACTGCATCCTCGAAATTGACGGGCAGCCGCTCCACGCCATCGATGTGCAAACTGCGAGCAACCGCCTCAAAGGCGTTGCAGGAAGCACGCTTGCCCTGAAAGTCCGCAAGCTGAAAACCGGCGACACCCTCGACCTGCGGCTTGCGCGCGAGCATATTCGTATCTCGGACGTACATTACCATTGCCTGCTACAAGACAGTATTGGCTACATTTGCCTCAATTCATTCACAAAAGACGGAAGCCGCGATTTCATCAAAACGTTCCAGGCATTGAAGAAAACAGGGAAGATGAGGTCGCTGATACTCGACCTGCGCTCGAATGGCGGCGGCTCGCTCGATGAGGCCGTGAACGTTGTGGGCGCGTTTGTGCCGCGCGGCACTGTGGTGGTGGAAGCGCGCGGCCGGCTGAAGGATTTCGAGGCCAAATACGTAACCCGGGAAAACCCGTTAGACACCGCCATCCCGATAACGGTACTGGTGAACAACATGTCGGCCTCGTCGTCGGAGATTGTGGCGGGCGCGCTGCAAGACCTCGACCGCGCAGTGATTGTGGGAACCCGCACGTTTGGGAAAGGGCTTGTGCAAAGCGTGCGCGACCTCGGGTATAACGCGAAACTTAAAATCACTACCGCCAAGTATTATACGCCCAGCGGGCGCTGCGTGCAAATTGTGGATTACAGCCACCGGCGCGAAGACGGCAGCGTGGGTACCATCCCCGACTCGCTAATCCAAGCTTTCAAAACCCGCAATGGCCGCACCGTGTATGATGGCGGCGGCATCACGCCCGACGTGGCTGCCGAATTGCCGGGTTATCACAAAATATCCTACAGCGTTGCGGCGCGAGACCTGCTGCGGGCGTATGCGCTCACCTATTTTGTGGCGCACGACGCCATTGCGCCGCCCGAAACTTTCCGCCTCGCCGATGCGGAATACGACGATTTTGTGCAATATCTTATTGACAAAGATTTTAATGAGCAGCCCGACGACTTTGCGCAATTTAAGCCCGAATTAAAGAAATTGCTCGAAGAGGAAATTTGCACGCTGTACTATTATAAACAGGGCCGTTTGAGAAATGAGTTGCCGCGCGACGAACAGGTAAACAAAGCCATTGACGTACTAAGCGACCAGACCGCCTACCGGAAAATATTAGCGAATTAAAATATCCCCTTGCATGAAAACCATCTTGAAGCAGGCGCTGCCGTATCTTACAGCCATTATCACGTTTTATGTAATCGCCGTGGGTTATTTCACGCCGGTTATTTTTCAGGAAAAAACCTTATATCAATCCGATATCCGCAATGGCGCAGGCCAGGGACGCGACAAGCATGAACATTTTCGCGAAACCGGCGAATGGAGCTTGTGGGGCAGCCGCATGTTTTCGGGTATGCCCACTTACCAAATATCTCCATCCTACAAGGCTTCACCTGTGTTAAACCAGTTGCGAAACGTTTTTTGCGGCTGGCTGCCATCGCCGGCCAACCACTTGTTCGGCTACATGTTGGGCTTCTTCCTTCTGTTGTTGGCGTTGCGGGTAAATCCGTGGCTGGCCATTGTGGGGGCAATTGCATACGGGTTTTCGTCGTATTTCCTTATTATTATTGAGGCGGGGCACATCTGGAAAGTGAGTGTGCTGGAGCTTATTCCGCCTACACTGGCTGGTATTGTCTGGGCCTATCGGGGCCGCTGGTTGCTCGGCGGGGCGTTCACGGCACTGTTTCTTGCCCTGCAACTATATTCCAACCACATCCAAATGACGTACTACTTCCTGCTTTTTGTACTCGTGTTTGTGGTTTGCCGGTTGATTTACGATATAAAAAACAGGCAGGGATTGAAATTCGTAAAAGCTTCGGCGGTGTTGCTGATAGCAGGCGGGATTGGCGTTGGCGCCAACGCCACCAACATGTTGATGTCGGCCAAATATGCCGAACAAACCATTCGCGGAAAATCGGAACTCACCCACAACGCCGGCAACAAAACCAGTGGCCTCGACCGCGATTATGCCACGCAATGGAGCTACGGCATTGGCGAAACGTTCACCTTGCTTATCCCGAACGCCAAGGGCGGCGCCACCGGTTACATGGGGCAAAATCACGCACCGGAAGTGCGGAAAGCCGTTTCGGGCAATGAGCCCCGGCAGTTCGTGTCGCAGCAAAACAGCTATTGGGGCGACCAGCCGTTTACTTCCGGCCCGGTATATGTTGGCGCATTTATCCTGTTCCTGTTTGTTTTCGGGCTGTTCATCATAAAAGGATACCTGAAATGGGCGCTTGTGGCCGGCGCCATATTTTCCATTTTACTTTCGTGGGGACACAATTTTATGGGGCTTACCGATTGGTTCCTCGATTATTTCCCCCTGTATAATAAGTTCCGCGCCGTATCTTCCATTTTGGTGGTGGCCGAACTTACTGTTCCAATATTGGCGCTGCTGGCACTATCCGAAATACTTAAAAATCCGAAGTTGCTTGTCGAAAAAAGAAAAGCGTTTTATATCAGTTTGGGGTTAACCGCCGGCGTGGCTTTATTGTTTATTCTGCTATCCCGCACATTCTTCCATTTCTTTAGCGATGAAGAAATGCAAGCCTATGCGCAATACATGCGCAATCCGTCTTACACATCGTTTTTTGATGCATTGGAAACAGCCCGTGTAAGCGTTTTCCGCGCCGATGCATGGCGCAGCATCGTTATTATTTTAATCGGCGCCGCGTTGCTGTGGCTGTACGGCACGAAGAAAATAAAACAACCGCTGTTGATTGGCGCGCTGGCCGCGCTGGTTTTATTCGACATGGCCGGCGTAGATAAACGCTACCTGAATAACAACGATTTTGTGCCGAAGACCACCACACAGGTGGCATGGGAAATGACCGAAGCCGACCGGCAAATCCTGGAAGACGCCGACCCTGACTATCGCGTGCTGAACCTTGCCGTGTCGCCGTTCCAGGACGCCAGCACTTCGTATTATCATAAATCTATCGGCGGATACCATGCCGCCAAGCTGCGCCGTTACCAGGAATTGATTGACGCCTACATCAGTAAAATGGATATGCAGGCGCTCAATATGCTCAACACACGATACCTCATTACTTCGGGAGAGGATGGGCGCCCGCGCGTACAAACCAATGCGGAAGCCTTTGGCCACGCATGGTTTGCCGACACGTTGCGCTTCGTGCAAAACGCCGATGAGGAAATGGCCGCCCTCGGCGAAGTGGATTTGCGAACCACCGCCGTAGTCGATAGCCGCTTCAGCGACCAACTGAAAGGCTTTGTGGCGCAACGCGACGAAACGGCTTCCGTCGAACTCGTCGATTATAAGATTAACGACCTTCAATATAAAGTAGCAGCCCACAGCGAGCAGGTAATCGTCTTCTCCGAAATTTACTATGACGACGGACTCACCGCATGGGAAGCCTTCGTTGACGGGCAACCCGCGCCGCACTTCCGCGCCAACTATGTGTTGCGCGCCTTGCGCGTTCCGGCCGGCGAGCATACGGTAGCGTTTGTGTTTAAACCGAAAGCCTACGCGCGCTTGGAAGCGGCGTCGGTCACCAGTCTTGTGTTGCTGCTCTTATCATTTATTTTTGTCGCGGCTTGGGAAATAAGAAGTAAAGTTTGTTTCAGGAAAACGGCCAAATGAATATTTGTATTTTTCTTCACAACATAAGTTCCGGCGGCGGTACAGAACGCATGGCTGTATCGCTGGCGAATGAATTGATACAACGGGGGCACAACCTGCATATTGTCAGTCTGGCGCCAACCGGAGACCCGTTTTTCCCGCTAAGGCAAGGCGTCACCCTTCATTCATTAAATATTCCCGTATCACAATTAACCACACGCTATTTTGCCGCCATAAAGAAACTGCGGGCATTTTTAAAAAGTAACGCGGTAAATGTGATTATTGATGTGGACGTTATTCTCAGTGTGATTAGTATTCCGGCATGTTGGCGCACCGCAACAAAAGTAATTGCGTGGGAGCACTATAATTATTTTGTTAAGCGCGAATCAAAAGTGCGTGCGTGGGGACGGAAACTGGCAGCGCGCAAAGCCGCAGCCGTGGTTACGCTTACCGAAGAAGACGCCCGCAATTACAAAAAGAACTGCACGTGCAAAGCAAAAATTATAGCCATTCCCAATTTTATTGCTGCATTGCCGGCTGAAACGGCATCGCCAAACAACCATATCGTGCTTGCTGTGGGGCACCTCATTCACCGCAAAGGTTTCGATATATTGGTTAAGGCATGGGGATTACTAAAAGCGGAAGGACTTGATGGATGGAAACTGCACATCGCAGGCGATGGCGAAGAAAAAGAAAACCTTTTTGAATTAGTCCGCACTTTGCAGTTAGAACAGGATGTGGTGTTCCTTCCGCCTGCTACAAATATCGCCGGATATTACCTCTCTGCGGCAGTATATGTGATGAGTTCGCGCGCCGAAGGATTCGGCATGGTTTTAATTGAAGCCTTGTCGTTCGGATTGCCTGCCGTTAGCTTCAATTGTAAACTTGGCCCGGCGGAAATTATACGCAACGGCGTGGATGGATTTCTTGTTTCGCCCGAAGACGTGCAGGAATTGAAAGATAAGCTGCACATCCTCCTGCGCCGCGACGACCTGCGAAACACAATGGCCGCCAACGCCCGCAAAGGCGCTGCGCGTTTTTTAAGCCATGAAATAATCCCACAATGGGTGGCGTTATTAAATACATTATAAATGAAACTCTCTGTTATCATCTGCACCTACAATCGTGAAAAGTACATCTATAACGTGCTAAAAAGCATTGCAGAGAATGCTTTTCCACACGGGAACTACGAACTCCTCGTGATTGACAACAACAGCAGTGACGATACCGCCCTGGAATGTAAGCGTTTTCATGCCGGTTTCCCCGACGTAGTTTACCGGTATTACGTTGAGCCCAACCAGGGGCTTTCATACGCCCGCAACCGCGGCGTCAAAGAAGCTGCCGGCGACATTCTTATTTATGTGGATGATGACGCCACGGTAAATGCCGGTTATTTGCAAGCCTGTTATTCTTTTTTTGCACAGTATCCTTCGGCCATGGCGGCCGGAGGCCCCGTTATCCCGGTTTACGAAACGGAAAAACCACGATGGCTGTCGCATTTCACCATTCCACTTATCACCGGTTATTTTTACAAGGGGGGAAAAATAAAAGCGTTCAAAAAATCGGGATTCCCAAGAGGCGGGAACGCGGCTTACCGTAAAACAGTATTCGACAAAACCGGATATTTCAATGTGCAGTTGGGCCGGAAAGGCAACAACTTGACCGGCGCGGAAGAAAAGGATATTTTTGACAAAATGCGGGCACACGGCATGCCTTTCTATTATTTGCCCGGCGCCATCCTTTACCACATTATTCCGGCAAGCAAACTAACCGGCGCCTATTTTAACACCCTCACCGTGGCTATGGGACGAAGCGAACAACTGCGCACGCGGGCTATTTCGAGGCGGAAATACACGAAGCGGCTACTTATTGAAGCTGCCAAATGGGTCGCGACGATTGGCTTGTGCGCAGGCTATTCTTTTTTATGCACGCCCCAAAAGGGGTGGAAACTTTTACTTTTCAGGTGGAATGTAACCAAAGGACTGCTCACCTGACACAGGGCAAATCCTGTTCGGACAGGGTTCTACCTCGTCCGTGCTATCCTGCCCAAAGAATCGGGACGAAGTAGAACCCCCTCCCAACAAAGGCTTATTCCACGTAAGCGATAATCATTTTTTCGCCAATAGATTCGGCGGGAGCCAA
>JAITIL010000043.1 GCA_031279475.1 Prevotellaceae bacterium
AGGCAATAGCTGTGGGCAGCAGGGGCGAACCGGCGTGTTCGCCCATTATTCATCATTGTTTGCCCATTCCCCATTGGATGGGACGCGATTAATCGCGTCTTCACATTGATGTTTCTAAAAAAATTGATTTTCATATTTTTACAATTAAGAATTAACATTAATACCGTCAGGTGAAAAAATCCCATAGGGATTTCCGCCCGGTAGAAAAATGCAGGAAATTAACCCGCGCATGCCGGCAGGTATGCGCACAAATTCCACAAAGGTCGCATCCCTCACGGAATGCCGTTTGCGACAAAGGGCAGGTGCGGTAGTCGGTGGTTTCCTCCTCTCCGTTCGATTTGCGCACTCCGGTTGGAACGACGGCGCTTTTGTAATTCGTGTAATTCGCATAAATTCGTGTAATTCGTATTTTTTAAAAAAAGGCCGCCGGTTTGCAACAGATGATAAAAAGAAGAAGAACTAATCACCAGCAGCCCTTTATTAACTAAGAATTATTAATTAGTCACATTAGCACATTAAACAATTAATCACATTAATTAGTAATGTATATAAAGAATATAGAATAATAACAAAAGACTAAAAATTGCAGCATGAAGAGCAAACTACAAAGCATAGGCTTCAATCTTCAATCTTTTGCTGTTATTCCCACCTTACAGTAATTAAGAGATTAGGAGATTAAGGAAACGCAAATATCTTAATCACTTAATTTCTTAGTCACTTAATCACTAAAATAAGGGTAGCGCGAGCCCGTAGACAATTTACTTAATGATGAGGTCTTGCGGAACCAAATGAATAAATAAATTAGGCCCACACCTATCTTTTTAACAATAAATAAAATGGATTATTCAAAAAGGAAAGTGTGGGCGCTAACTTTATTCCTCCATTCATTTTACAGAAATTTCGCAAGTTTCATCATTAGAGTACTAAAAGCGAGCGCCAACAAGTAATAAAAAGAACAAAATCATCTCACGGTGCAAATATACAACCATTTTTCAGAAATCCAAATATAAAGATGTTAAAATGTGTTATTTTTTATTTGAAGGCTTGCCGGAAGCGGTGCAGCGCATCCAAGTTTAAAGCGGCCATCACCGTTTCTTCTTGATGGTCGCCGGCACGCGCCACAACAGTTCCGTTAAAGTCCACGATTTGGGTGTCGCCGGCATAGCAGCGTTCAACCGGCCACTCCCCTTTTGGCGAAGTACGGTTTACGCCTAACACATACGCCTGGTTTTCGATGGCGCGCGCCTGCAGGAGCTTGTTCCACGCCTCGCGCCGCACCGCCGGCCAGTTGGCTACATAAATCAACAGGTCGTAGGCGCAGCCGGCATTGTAGCTCCACACCGGGAAGCGAAGGTCGTAACAGATTAGCGGGCAAATGCGCCAGCCGTCGTAGGTTACAATCAAGCGCTCCGTGCCTGCCGCATAATGCTCCTGCTCCCGGCCATAACCGAACAGGTGCCGCTTGTCGTAGGTGTGGTAGTTGCCATCGGGAAACACAAAAAACAGCCTGTTAAAGTAATGCTTTATATGACGATAGCTAATGCTTCCTGTAATAGCTATGTTATGACGCTTTGCCGTGGCGCTTAGCCAGGCTACGGTTTCCCCGTTTTCATCCTCGGCCACCAAGCCGGTGTGCAGGGAAAAACCGGTGTTGAACATTTCGGGCAGCACCACCAAGCGCACCGTACCAGACAGTGCGGCAATCAATTCCCCTGCCCGCTTCAAGTTGGCCGCTTTGTTTTCCCACTCGATATTAGTCTGTAGTAGCGCTACTTTCATCCTGGTTTGCTATTTTAATCCGCGCATCGACGGCCACTACCCGGTTGTTGGCGGCTAACAACGGATTCAGGTCTAATTCTGCAATTCCGGGCGCGGCGCAGCACAACTGCGACACGCGCACTATGGTTTCGGCGAACGCCGCCTCATTGACGGGCTCCTGTCCACGAACACCTTGTATGATTTTGTACCCGCGCAGGCTCCGGATCATGTGCAGGGCTTCCGGCATGGAGCAAGGCGCGAGCGCCGACGATACATCTTTCAGCACTTCGACAAAGATACCCCCCAGTCCGCATACGACGAGGTGCCCGAATTTGGGCTCCCGCTTGGCGCCCACAAACAATTGTGTGCCGCTCAATTGCGGTTGCAGCAACACGGCGGTGGTATCTTTTATCTTCATCATTCGTTCAAATTCTTCCCGTACCTTATTGTCATCCATCATGTTAAGCGTCACGCCGCCGACATCCGATTTATGCACGGGACCCACGACTTTCATCACCACCGGATAGCCCAATTCCCTGGCAGCCTGCACTGCACCGGCAGAAGTAGCCACTACCCGCTCATGCGCGCGTGCGATGCCGGCCGCATCGAGCAAGGCTTGCACCATGTCTGGAGGTAAGTAACCGTTGGTTGTTGTATCTTCAGGCGCGATAAGTCGCGTCTTTACTGTTTCAGTTGGTTCAGTATCCGGCAAAGCGTATGCGGCCTGCTGTTCATCATTAATCGCATATTGTTGATTTACGGCGTTCACCAAGATGCGGCCAAAAAGCGCTTCATCAGAAAAAATTATACGGTTATTCTTAACGAATTCAGGGAGTTCGGCGACGGCGTTGTGTACCGACGGCAAGATGGCATAGATGGTTTTTTTGGTGGTTAGCATGTGGCGGAGCAGCGCGTTGTAAGCGCTTTCCACCTCCATCAACCCCGCATTGCCGTAGATTACCGCCATAGCGTCAATATCCGTAAAATCGTGTTCGCAAGCGTCGAGGATGTGTCCCAATTGCCCGGCGGTGCCGGTAGCCAGATAGTCGATGGGGTTGGCTACGGAAGAGCCGTGGTACAGTTTTTCGAGCAGGGCTTTAGCCTTGGGGCCTTCTATCGGCGGCACCTGCAAGCCGCCCATCGACAATATGTCGGTGAGCATTACCGCCGGGCCGCCGGCATGGGTGACGACTGCCATATTCTTACCCTTCGGAAGGGGTTGCAGCAACAGGCCTGCCGTCAAAGCCAGTTCGGTACGGCCGTAACAACGGATAACGCCGGCCTTGCGAAACAAGGCGTCAACAGCCACATCGGGCGTGGCCAGCGCACCGGTGTGCGACGAGGCGGCGCGACTGCCGGCCTGGCTGCTCCCCGCTTTGACGGCCGTGATACGCGCGCCCTTCCTGTTCAGCGACAGCGCGTGCCGGAGCAGCTTTTGCGGATGGCTGATATGTTCAATGTACAACATTTTTACCGGCGCGCTTTGTCCGTGCACATACGTTTCGTCTAAATGTGCCAGCACGTCTTCCACGCCCACCTGGGCGCTGTTTCCCACCGAATAAATGCCGGCAAACGGCAACCCGATGCGCATGGCGGCTTGTACCAGAAACACCGCGGTGGCGCCCGAGCCGGTAATAAAATCAACGCCTTGCGGCGAGAGTGGCGGAATGGCTCCGGTGAAAATTCCGGTGTAGTGGGTGTTCATCACCCCAATGCAATTGGGCCCAATCAGGCTTCCGCCGGTTTCGTTGATGGTGCGCACAATCTGCCTTTCGAGGCGGGCGCCGGCTTCGCTTTCTTCCTGAAAGCCGGCCGAAAAAATAATAAACCCCCTGGTGTTTTTTTTCCGCGCCAATATTTCTACCGCTTCCACACAGGCCGTTGCAGGAATAGCCAGTATGGCCAACGCTACATCGGGCAGGGCCTCCACATTCGGGTAACACCGGACGCCTTGTATTTCCGCACCTTTCGGATTAACCACATATATTTTTCCCGAATAGCCCTGCGCCAACAGGTTTTTGATGACATTGCCGCCGGGCTTGCCGGTATCGGCCGAGCCGCCCACCACGACTATGCTTCCGGGATTCAGGAGTTGAGTTGTGAGCATGAAATAAAGATTTTTATTACAAATTTACATATTTTTTTCTAATTTTGCAGGCTAAAACAACTCTATCATGAAGAAGACTGTACTTTTTATTTTGTTTTTCTTGCTTTGTATGGGCGAGGTTTTGGCGCAAGGGTATCGTATTGAGGTAACCGTTGACGGCGTGAAAGACACCACATTGTATATGGCCATTTATTCGGGCGCCAACAAGTATGCCATTGATACGACCGTGACCGACAGCAAAGGGCACGCCGTGTTTCAAAAGGACAAACCGCTGCACGGAGGAATGTATCTCATTGCCATGGGCGGCGTGCAGATACTTGATTTCCTGATTTCCGACTCCCTCTCGCAGCATTTTTCCATCTACACGAATACCGACAACTATTATGAGTCGCTGAAGTTTACGGGCTCGCCGGAAAATATGGCGCTGCTTGATTTTCAGGCCAACTTGCAACAGCAACAAAAGAAAATCGGCAGACTGATTGAGCGTTCCAAGAATGACGAATTACAGGCGCAAGCGGTGAAAGACAGTATTGCGATTGTAGAAAAAGAAGTGCAGGCTTACATTAAGGTAAACCGGGAAAAACATAAAGGGAAATTACTGGCAACCATCCTGCAGGCGGCCTTCCCGCCCACGGCGCCCGAGCCAAACATCCCTGAGGGCACGCCCAAGCGCGATTCTTTGTTGTGGGTGCATTATTATCAATTCAATAAAAATCATTTTTTTGACAATATCGATTTTTCGGATGCGCGGCTTATTTATACGCCCATCCTGAAACCGCGGGTGGAAGAATATTTCACTAAAACACTAATACAGGCGCCCGATTCCTTGATTCCGCAAGTTGATTACGTGCTGAAGTTAGCCGGGGTCAATCACGACATGTACAGCACGGTGTTTAGCCAGTTGTTCAACAAATATGTGGAAGCCGAAATCATGGGCATGGAAAAGGTCGCCATCTATATCGGAGAGAATTACATCCTCACCGGCAAGGCCGACTGGATTGAAGGGGAAGCCAAAGAGAAGATTAAGGATTTTGTGGAACACAACCGCTATTCGCTGATCGGCATGCAGGCCAAAGACCTGAAACTGCAAAGTATTACAGGACAATTTGAGTCTATTTACGACATCAACAGTCCCTATTTGGTGTTGGTGTTTTATGAGCCCGATTGCGGTCATTGCCGGAAGCAGGTGCCTTTAATTTATGAGGTATACAAGAAATATAAAAACAAAGGCGTGCAAGTGTTTGCCGTGTGCGGGGAATACAAATACGACAAGTGGGTGAAGTTTGTAACCGAGAACAATCTCGACTGGATTAATGTGTGGGACGGTTACAATAAGCAGGACGACGTGTCAATAGGGTCGCACTTCAGGGAGTATTACAATGTATATTCTACGCCGCAAGTTTATTTGCTCGACAAGGACAAAAAGATTATCGGGCGGCGGCTTAGCGCCGAAGTGTTGGAAGAAATACTGGAACATGAACTGGGGAAAAACAATGAATAATGAGCAATACGTTTAATTTTTAATTTATGAATTACTTTAATCTCACCTTACTGTATGCCGCACTGTTTGTCGCATGTGGGGGATGCACCACGTTTGAGAAACAGCCTCCGCTAACACAGTTCGTAAATCCATACATCGGGACGGGCGACCACGGCCACGTGTTTTTAGGGGCCAACGTGCCGTTCGGGCTGGTGCAGTTAGGCCCGTCGAATATTCCGCAATCGTGGGACTGGTGTTCGGGGTATCACATTTCCGATTCAACCATTATTGGCTTCAGCCACATGCACCTGAGCGGGACGGGAATCGGCGATTTGGGCGACGTTAACCTGACGCCCGCCGTGGGCGAACCCACCCTGCGCAGAGGCACGGCCGGCGACTACGCCTCCGG
>JAITIL010000052.1 GCA_031279475.1 Prevotellaceae bacterium
TGCGACATTATTCTATTTATTACGGCTATCGAAATTTGTCCGCATACCTGACGGCATGCGCGGGTTATTTTTCCGCATCCTTCTATCGAACTGAAATCCCTGCCGGGATTTTGTTTCCCGCCGCCGCACAACCGCCCGCCCACAATTGCGGGCGGTTTGTTTTTGTGGGGGCGGCGTCCCGTGAGGGATGCACGACCGGTAGAAACCGCGCCCCCACCACATCAACGGCATCCCGGAGGGATGCGA
This sequence comes from Prevotellaceae bacterium, assembly GCA_031279475.1. Lineage (GTDB taxonomy): Bacteria > Bacteroidota > Bacteroidia > Bacteroidales > UBA932 > JAIRLC01. The sequence continues at coordinate 247 of JAITIL010000052.1, forward strand.
CATTTGTGTAATTTGTACGCATACCTGACGGCATGCGCGGAAAGCGTCGCCCGCTGCTTGAAAAGGGGGTATGATATGAACCTGCTTAAAGAGGTTGTTACCCTTTTATTGACCGGGTCGCCTTTGCCGGAAAAATGTAAGCCGCACAAGCTAAGCGGAAATTTTGCCAAACACTGGGAATGTCACATTAACGCGTTTTTCCTTCATCCGAAGCCCCAGGTATTTTAACACTTGCTTGTTTGTCAATCCGTATACATCCTGTTCGTTTATAACCATAGATATATTATAAATTATGCGCAAATATGACAATAAATATCAATATATTAATTATGTGGTGGAGCGAACTAAAACCCGCACAGGTAGCCGGTAAATCCGGCGGCAAGGCCTGTCGCCACGTTAATCAGCTTGGCCCACAGGAAGCCGCGCTTGCTTTCGGCCAGCAGCGGGAGGGCTGTGTGGCCATCCTGCACCACCGAATTGGCCAGTAAAATACTAAATGGAATATGTCCCGAAGCAAAAAGCGTGATAAACACAATGTGTGGCCCCGACTCGGGAATAATGCCGATAAGCGCCGCCGCAAACAATACGGGCATGGGGTTTTCACTAATCCAGTGCTGTACGTCAAAATACTGCAAACCGTATTGGATAAGCAGCAAAGCGCCGAATGTCCACACAAAAATTTTCAAAAAATGTTTTTTGATGAGATGACCCCACAAATGCGCCTCGAGGAAATGTTCATTCACCGCAGCGATGAGCGCCAGCACTATCGCGCTCAAGCCCACAAACAGCAGGTTCAGCCAGCGCTCCGTAAACAAAAACCCGTCGTGGTGGCACACGCCTTCAATATGCACATGGTCGTGCTCAAACAAGCCCAACACCATACTCAGCATAAACACCAGCAACCCGAAGAGCAGCAACGCCCTTTGAAAAGATAAATGCCGCAGGTTGTAAGCTAATCTTTTGAAGAAGGGAAAGTCATGATGAACATCCTCCTCGTGTGCATGGACGGCAAAATGCCGCTGTGAGAAAGGCGCCGGGAAGCGTTTCACCACACGGTCTACAACCAGGCCCACCAGCAACGCCAGGGCGAACAGGATTGCATTTAACAGCAAGGCGGTTTTCGGAATTACGGCAAACAGCACAAAAGCCTCGTCGCCGGTGGCGGCAATCATCATCGCCACCAGCGCGCCGAAACTTACCATGCGGTGTGTAAACAGGGAAACCAGGGCAAACCCGCCGATACAGCCGGGGACAAGCCCCAGCAACGCGCCGAGCAACACCTGCCCGAAACGCGACCGCTCTATCTTCCGGAACGACCGCCCTTGGGAGTGCACATTAAAGTACTCAATCAGCAACATCATCACCATGACCAGGCAGGTGATGAGGAATGCGTTTTTTAGTACTCCCGTAAAAATCATCAGGAATTATTCGCCTAACAGTTCTTTCAACTTATCACGCAACGCGTCACCGTGTAAACCACGGGCTATAATTTTCCCTTCCTTGTCAAGCAGGAAAGTGGCAGGAATGAAGTCAACCACATACGACCTGCAAGCAGCGCCTTCCTTATCCCACAGGTGTGTCCACGCCAAACCGTCTTCAGCAATGCCTTTTAGCCACGCGTCCTTATTATTGTCGCGCGAGATGCCCACCACCTCAAATCCCTTATCGCGGTATTGCTTGTACAGCGCCACTACGTTCGGATTTTCACGACGGCACGGGCCGCACCACGAAGCCCAAAAATCAACCAGCACATACGTTCCTTTGCCCGCTACTGACGACAACTTCACCGGTTTATCATTCACGTCGTTCAACTCCATATCCACAAAAGGACTACCGGTTGTTACATTTTTCAAATTTGTCAAACGGGTCTGTATCGCTCTTGCCATTTCGGTTTCTTTATTTTCAATGCCGGCCACCAATGTGGTTAAATCGTCCACATCAAATGCATACGGCATCTGGAAGAACATTCTCTGTCCCGCCATGTTATTCGCATTGGCCAGCACAAACGCTTTAGTCAATTCGCTTTCCTTTGCTTTCAACGCGTCATACGCGGCGTCTGCTTCTTTTTCCGCTTCGTCTAATAACCTTTTCTTCTCCGCAGCCTTGATGCGATTATTTTTTGACAACTCTCCCTTTTTCTGCGCATAGGCCGCCATCAACTCTTCCATGGCGTTGTTGAGCGAATCGCCGCTTTTCGCATAAGCGACATATCGTTCGTTTACCGGACTGCCTGTAATGTCGCTGTGCAACAAGTCTTCCCCATTCAGTGTTATATCCATTTCCTCACCCTCTCCCGTAATAAAGAACAAAAAAGAGGCAGGCACACTGTCAATCCTTAAAACATACGTGTCGGGCTCTACATTTCCCTGAAATTTGAAAGCGCCGTTTTGGATGATTACACTATCTATCATTGTAAAGGGAGCGTCTGTTGACACAAAAGGGTAATTGGCAAAACGAGCCAAAACAACTTTCGAGCCGTCTTCAACGTGCTGCACTATCCCGTTAATGGTGTAATTTGTTTGTTGCCCACATGCTGAAAATAGACATATCGCAGCCAAAAAGAAAAATATTTTTTTCATGTATTATTTATTTAATTTAAGGTATAATTACATGGTAAAGGTACAAAATATCCAGGGAAAAACCAGCATCCTATGTTAAATAATTATTAAAACTTAGAAAACTTTTTTTTTTTTTTGAGTTTTCTTGTTATATTTGCACATTATTTTCTGCAACATACGAATATGAGCAACATTAAAGAACGAATTATTCAGGAAGCGACCCGGCTGTTCTCCAAGCAGGGGTGCAAGGTAATCACGATGGATGAGATTGCCTCTTCCATGGGTATTTCAAAGCGGACTATTTATGAGAATTTCCCGGATAAGCGAGGGCTGCTGCTACAATGTGTGGAATATTTTTTCCAGCGCGCACAAAGTAATGTGAATATGATATTAAAAAGTTCGGACGATATTATCTCTACTATAGTTAAGACTATGAAGTGCGAGTCGGATTTCTTTGGACAGGCAAAACATAATTTTTTCAATGAAATACAGAAATATTTCCCCGATGTGCATAAATCGACCATCACCATCTACGAAAAACAGCGTTTTGAAGACACGGAAAAACTGCTGAAGAAAGGACAGGAGGATAAAGTGATTCGGAAAGATATCGACATTAAGATTACCACAGTGCTTTTACAGGAATTGGGAACACTTATACTGAACAGCGATACTTTTTTAAAATACGGCTACGACAAATACACGCTCATGCCTACCTTTATGTTCACCTTTACCCGTGGCATCTGCACTGAAAAAGGATTAAAAATATTAGACGAACTGAAAAATACAAAATGAGAATGAACAGATTGAGAATATCCGGATGGCTGATAGGCCTCGTATGCCTGCCCTGTGCCGGATGGGGACAGGCCGCACAAAGCAACGACACCTTGCGCATCGACCTGCCACAGGCGTTGGAGATTGCGCTCAGCGACAACCCCACAATGGCTATTGCCGACCTCGAAATTAAGCGCGTCGATTATTCGAAGCAAAATGCGTGGTTGGGGCTGTTGCCGTCGTTGAGCGGCACGGCGCAATACAGCAAATTTGTGGTGCCGGCGTCCATGAGCATGATGGGGCAAGTGATGGACTCCCCTACGGATTT
>JAITIL010000053.1 GCA_031279475.1 Prevotellaceae bacterium
TCCATATAATTCCGGCACCCAATTCCTAAAGTTGGTAATCCGTCCCATTTGCAATTCGGGGGAATGTATATATAGCCAATTGTCCGAAAACAAGTTCGTGCTGTCAACTTGCAAATACACCATAACTGTGTTGCGATAGCGCAGTTTGGCCACTTTATCCTGAATAGTTTCCGGAACATTATTCATGTGATTCACTGCATCGGTAAGCGGCATGGTTGAAACAACTTCATCAAAATATTCTATCGTTTTTCCATCTTCAAAGATGACGCCCTTCGCTTTGCCGTCCGCAATTTCTATACCGTGTATCTTATGGTTATAATATACACATCCGCCGTTGCGTATGATTGCCTCCTCCATTTTCCGATACACGCTACCGGTTCCGCCCGTTGGGTAAGCGAACTCATCGATCAGTGTTTTGTGCAAACTTGTATTCCCCTTAAAGGCATTAACAATAACGGCTATCAATGATAATTTTTTTATTCGCTGCGAAGCAAAATCATCATCTATATTCCGACAATTCATTCCCCATAATTTTTCGCTATACGTTTTAAAAAACATTTCATACAGTTTTTTCCCGAAACGATGCATAACCCATGTCTCGAAAGAACCATCCGGTTTTACCGGATTAATTTTTTCTTTAAAATAGCTACATACACATTGAACTGCCGTCCACAGACCCACTTTTTTCAGTGCATCGAACGGAGCAATAGGATACAAAAAGAACCGCTTCCGGTAATAAATGCGGGTAAGGCGACTAACCATCTTATAATCCTGTGCCACAACTTCCAACCATAATTTATTTACACGTGTATCATACGAAAAAAAACGGTGCGGGCCAATATCGACTGTACAGTCCCACATACGTAAACTTTTACACATTCCGCCTGGCTTGTCGCTTGATTCATATACGCATACTTTTACCGACGGGTCTTTAGACAATTCATACGCAGCAGTCAGCCCCGCCGGCCCTGCGCCTATAATGGCGATTTTCTTCATTTTGTTTCAAACAATCTAATTATAATCCTTACTTCTCATGTATTTAAAGTATTCCATATTGTAATTTTTTTGTTTCGAGATACAATACGTCGGCGCCGCAATTAAGTTGAAAGTTAAAAGTTGAAGGTTGAAAGTTTTCATAATGTTACTAAATATCCGGTTTGTAGTTGTTTTAGTGTTTTTCCTAATTCATTTTGGGGACTCCCCTCGCAAATTCAGCATCCGGATAATTGCAAATGTCTGAGAAAGTTAAATCATTTTTTTTATATCCTGTATTCATAGCCATTTGTTGTTGTTTTATTATACTTTCCATATGTAAGAGTCGTTGTTGATTTTATTGACATTCAGAATGACTTTTTATTTTTTCATCCCCTTTTTCTTTCCCTGACATTTTCTTTATAATACGCTGAAGATTTGGTTTTTTACAGGTCGAATCTTCTTTTTATTTTCTATTTATTCTCCCCTTATTCTTTCCCTCTTTTTCAACTTGGGGCAGGGCTTGACTTCCAGGCAACAAATTTTGACTTTCTCAGCCAAATCAAGAGACAAATTTATTTATTTTACCGGCGTGGAGCAGCTTTTATCTGCTGCACAGCAGCATGTTTGCGCAAAGGTAAAAGTATTTTTTTAAACGAACAAAAAAATCAGTACTTTTGCATTTTGTTGTGAAATAATAATATGAAAGCCATCAATGACAAAATTACCAAATTGGAACTTGAATAGGAAAGAAGCGGGCTACCGTCCCGTGCACGAACGCATCACCGACTACACCGAGGTGGAGCAAACGTTAAACCGCGACGACCGCGTGTTGCAGGCCTCGCGCTGCATGGATTGCGGCGTGCCGTTCTGCCACTGGGCATGCCCGCTCGGAAACCGGATGCCCGAATGGCAGGCGCTGCTCGCTAAAGGCGACTGGCACGCCGCATACGCCCTGCTGGCCACCACACACAATTTCCCCGAGTTTACCGCACGCCTGTGCCCGGCGCTGTGCGAGAAAAGTTGCGTGATGAACCTGCACGGACAGCCGGTCACCACCCGCGAAAATGAAGCCGCCGTGACCGAGTACGCCTTCGCCGAGGGATACGTGAAACCCGCGCCGCCAACTACGCGGACAGGCAAACGGGTGGCTGTTGTCGGCTCGGGACCTGCCGGGCTGGCGCTGGCCGACATGCTCAACCGGAAAGGGCACTACGTAACGGTGTTCGAGAAAGACGAACATCCGGGCGGATTGCTGCGTTTCGGCATCCCCGATTTTAAACTGGGAAAGGACCTCATCGACCGGCGGCTGAACATCCTGCTTCAAGAAGGCGTTGTATTTGAAAACAACACGGAAGTGGGACGCGACCTCGACCCCGCCGCGCTGCTGCACGATTACGACGCCGTGTGCCTCGCCGTGGGCGCCGGCCAGCCGCGCGATTTGCCGGTAGAAGGTCGCTCCCTGAAAGGCGTACACTTTGCGCTGGAACTGCTGCAGCAGCAAAACCGCGTGATAAGCAGGGATGCGGTTAATCGCGTTTCTACAAGTACCAATGAACTGATTTCGGCCAAGGGCAAAAACGTGCTGGTCATCGGCGGCGGCGACACCGGCTCCGACTGTGTGGGCACAGCCGTACGGCACAAAGCAGCCGTCGTCACCCAAATCGAAATCATGCCCGAGCCGCCCGAGCATTACAATCCCGCCACACCCTGGCCGAATTATCCGCTCGTCAAAAAAACGTCGTCCTCGCATTTGGAGGGCTGCACGCGCCGCTGGAACCTTTCGACCAGGCGCTTTATCGGCGAAAACGGCCACCTCACCGGCGTGGAAGTAGTGGCCGTGGAATGGGAAAAAGACGCCACCGGCCGTCTAATCATGAAGGAAACCGGCCTGCCGGAAATTATCCCCGCCGGGTTGGCGCTGTTGTCGATGGGCTTCGTGCATCCGGTGCACGAGGGGCTGTTAGACCGGCTGGGCGTGGCCTACGACGCCCGCGGCAACGTGACCGCCGACGCCACCTTTCAAACCTCCGTGCCCAAGCTGTTCGTGGCAGGCGATGCGCACTACGGCGCCGGCTTAGTGGTGCGCGCCATCGCGTCGGGCAGGCAGGCCGCCGCCGCCATCGACCGCTTCCTGGCTTAGTTAAGGGTTAAGAGTCATATAGCCGTTAATTCCAAAATCCCAGGGTTAAGTCGCGACTGGAGCGCTTTCCTGTAACAGTTCGACACCGGGATGCGGGTTTTGCCGAACAGGATAGTGTTACGCTCCATAACCTGTATCTTGCCGAGATGCACGATGAACGACCGGTGTGTCCTGACGAATAAGCTGTTGGGGAGCATGGCCGCGATGTTTTGCAGGGTGTTCAGGGTCAGGATTTTTTCGCCGGCGTCGGTGTATATGGCCACGTAGTCGCGCATGGCTTCGAGGTAGAGGATGTCGGCGCAGTTTATTTTCCGCCATTGATAACCTGTCCTGACCATGAGGCTCTGTTCCTGCGGCGCGGCCGGCGCGTTGCCAATGTAGCGCTGCGCTTTCTGCGCCGCCTTGAGGAAGTCGGCATAGCTAACCGGTTTGAGCAGGTAGTCGAGGGCGTCGGCTTTGAAGCCGTCGAGGGCGTAGTGGTCGAACGCGGTGGTGAATATGATTTTCGTCTTGAACGCATCTATCAGCAGGGCTAACTGCAAGCCTGTCCATTCCGGCATTTGGATGTCTAAAAAGAGCAGGTCGACCGGCTGCGTTTTCATGGCGGTCAGGGCGTCGAGGGCGTTGGAGAAGCTCCCGGCCAGCGTCAGAAAAGGCGTTCGTTCCACGTATGAGCGCATCAGTTCTACGGCCAGCGGCTCGTCGTCGATTACAAAGCATCTGACAGGTATTTTGGAGATAGTGCTGATTATTAAATAGTTTTTATATTATAATTAATTATTGCAGGACGAAAAACTGAAAAAAACATATCTATGGTTGTCATCACATCTGAGATTTTTTTTAAATACATCCATGTTTTTTTCACTAATCACTAACCGTTAACCACTATTTTACTAATCACTATCCGGATTTCCGAACAGAATTCGTTTCCTGTCCGGCCGGTTTTCCACTGGTATTTGTCGGGATAAAGCAAATCTAAGCGTTTGCGCAGGTTTTCCAGTCCTATTCCCGGCCCGCTCCTGTCTTCGCCGTTCTTTGGGAAAAAGCTGTTGCGCACGGTGCACACCGGCGAACAGCCGTCAATTACGGCAATGGTAATGGCGATGTGGGAAGGTTTCGTGGGGCTAACGCCGTGTTTAAAGGCATTTTCCACCAGTGGGACAAAAAGCAGCGGGGCAATCATAATGTCGCCGTCGTTATCGGGCAGGGTTAGGGATACTGTTACATTTGCCGGCAGGCGCAGTTGCATGATGCGGCAATAGTTCCGTATAAAGTCAATTTCTTTCCGCAGGGGTATTCGTTCCTGTGTGGCTTCGTAGAGCTGATGCCGGAGCATGTCGCCGAGGGTGTGTACGGCCGCCTGCGCCTGCGTGGGGTCGAAGGCAATGAGGGCATAAATGTTGTTCAGCGAGTTGAAAAGGAAGTGCGGGTTAAGCTGGCTCTTGAGTTGCTGCAATTCTGCAACGGACTTTTCTTTTTCGAGCGTGGCCATGGCTGCCTGCGCATTATACCAGCGGGTGGTGGCTTTGATGGCCAGCCCTGCGCTTATCACCAGCGCCAGCAATGTCATATTTAAGAAGAACGGCATGCCCGGCAATGCCGAACGGTGAAAGAAAGGCGGCTGGTTTATAAAATCCGGGCGCGGCTGGTGGGGTAAGGGCGTCCTGTCCATAAATTCCTGGCGTGGCTGCGGCATGGACATATCGGAGAAGAGACGCTGCAAGGCGTGTACGGAAAGGCTCAGTAGTACAATGCACAGGAGGTTGACGGCAATGAAGCGCAGTATCTTTTTATTAAAGAAATACCGGTCGATGAGCCATACATAGTTCAGGTAGAAAACTATCATGCAGCTAACAGGCAGCACCGCAAAGTGGAAGTTCCAGGCGGGCATGCCGCGCAGGCAGGAGAGCACGGCAGGTATGGCAATAAGGCTGCTCCATATCAGAAGGTGCAGCAGGAAGCGCGTAAGACGCGAGAGGGTTGAAATTTTGGCTGTGCGATTCATGGTTCAAAGGTATAAAATTATCGTGAAACTACATTCACTTCTCTGCTCTCGCTGCTTACGCCGGTGAAGACGCCGAAACCGTTCTCCACATTTGCGTGCAGTTCGACGAGGTTTGCCGAAGTGCTGTTCATGCGCTGGTACAGCAGCACATATTCGGGCTGGATGCGGCAGAGTTTTACGGTGTGTTTTCCAAGGTAGGAGAACGATTGCGCGGATAACTGCGCGGATGCGCCCTGTGTCGGTTCGGTTTGGAACGACAGCGGGAAATCGGGCGCCGTGTCGTCGTCGTTGTCGTTGTCGTCCATGTCGAATATCGGCGTGGGGTTGGACTCTGTGCAGGTGGCGGTTATTATATAGTATTCGCCGGTGGGGTTGTCCCATGTAATTTCCAGGGGCTCCATGCTGTCGCCAGCATCGCCGCCGCCGCCCATGCCTCCGCCAAAGCCGGCAGTTACGGTCGTCTTCGAGAACGCCACATTCCCCGGCAGGGCGGCTATTTGCGTCGTGGCGGTTACCGGCACACCGTCATACGTAAACTGCAGCCGGTAGGTGTGCCCGGCTTCGGGTAAAAAGGTTTCGTGGCCGGTATAAACTCCGGCGCCCTGCGGGGTCAGGGGATACACGTTGCCGGTGGTTTCGTCGGTAATGGTAAGGGTCAGTTCGTCGACCTCTTCGTCTGAGAAGCGAACGTCGTTGCGAAACGGCAGGAGTTTGGAAACGGTTACGCTTGCCGGCTCGCCGGCATACAGGTAGCTTTCGACCACCGGGCGGTCTTGAAATTCGGCCATCAGCGTGGGCTGGCAAGCGGAGAAGAGTAGCACACCTCCCCAAAACCACAATATTTTAATATTCAAAAATTTCATAATTCAAAAATTGTTCATTATTCATTGTTCATTAGAATTGGCGCCAGCCACTTTCAACTTTCAACTTTCAACTTTTAACTTTTAACTAATAAAGCACGTCTACCGTATTCCTCCCGGAGGGACGCCCGGCGTCCCCGGCTGGCCGCCCGGTCCGGGAGAGCCGCTCGCGGTACCCACTGTTGCGTATGCGGCGCCGGTGAAAGTTCCCACCGCGCTTCCTTTGGTGTAGGTTGCGCCGGAATACAGGCCGTGGAAATCCGCGCCGCCCGA
>JAITIL010000093.1 GCA_031279475.1 Prevotellaceae bacterium
CGTACCGCAACAACATCGACGTGGGCACCGCCGAAATCATCATCCACGGCAAGGGCGACTACACCGGCCAGACAATCGTGAAATTCAATATCGCACGCAAGCCCCTGCCCAATGAACAATGAACAACGCCCGTACATTTAACCAAATATCTAAAAAGACTAAACTAAATTTTAATTATCATGAAATGTTTTAAAAAAGTACATTTATTATTATGGCTGTTTCTGCTGCCGGTGTTTACCTTCGCGCAGACAGTCATCTCCGGAACAGTGACTGACGCTGCCGGCGAAACGGTAATCGGCGCCAACGTGGTGGAAAAAGGCACGCGAAACGGCGCTGTAACCGATGTGAACGGCAAATTCACGCTCAATGTAGCGGAAGGCGCCGTGCTGCAAGTATCTTTCCTCGGATACGCCACCCAGGAAGTGCGGGCTACGCCCAACATGACCGTTACCCTGACGGAAGACGCCAAGGCGCTCAACGAAGTGGTGGTGGTAGGTTATGGGACACAGAAAAAGATTAATCTTACGGGCGCTGTAGCCACTGTGTCCACGGAAGAATTAGTGAACAGGCCGGTAGCTAATTTGGCAGAAGCCTTACAGGGGCTTTCGCCGGGCTTGATTATTGAACAATCCAATTCCGCTCCGGGGAGCAGGGTAGGTATTAACATTCGCGGATTAAACACGATGAACAACAATAATCCGTTAATTATAGTAGACGGCATATCCGGCGCCGATATTCAGAATGTAGCCATCGGCGATATTGACCAGATATCGGTGCTGAAAGACGCTTCTTCCACCGCCATTTACGGCTCAAGAGGCTCTAACGGCGTTATACTGATTACCACCAAAAAAGGTCAGGAGGGTAAAACCGAGGTTACCTACGATTTCCAGTATGGATGGCAATCACCGGCGCATTTGCCGAACATGGCGGATTCTTGGATTTATGCATCGTTACGAAATGAGGCGCTGGTCAATTCGGGACAGCCGGCGAAGTTTACACCGGAGGAAATAGCCTATTATAAAAACGGCGGGCCGAATGTGAAATGGATAGAAGAAATATACCGTCAAACCGCACCTATGCAATCCCATAACATAACTATTACGGGTGGCAATTCCAAAACAACGCACATGATTTCGTTAGGATATCTCAACCAGGAAAGTATGTTTAAAGGACCGGACTATGGGCTTAACCGCTATAATGCACGTATGAATGTGACGCATCAGGTATTGCCGGCGTTGAAGGTGACAGCTACGGCCGCTTATGTCCGTAATAATATTAAAGATCATGCTTATTGGACGGAATGGATTATAGAACAGTGTTCGCGTATGCCCACTATTTATCCTATCACGGACGAAAATGGTAATTATACGCATCCCGGCGGAAGCACCACCAATGCGCTTTCACGCTTGGAAAAAGGCGGTTATCGCATCAATTACAATGATAATCTTTCCGGAACCTTGCAAGCCGAATTAAAGATTATTGACGGATTAAAACTTTCCGGGATGATTGCCGGACAACTCCAGAATAACCAAATGCATGAAAACAGGAAAGCCATTGCACTGTCTAATGACAAAGAGAATAAAATAACCGAAAACCTTCACCGCACTTTCTTCCTGACGTCAAATTTACTGCTCACTTACGAAAAACAGTTCGGTAAACACGCCGTCGGCGCCATGATAGGAACTGAATACGAAGGCACGTCATATAAATGGTTTGAAACGTCGAGAAAATATGCCGAATGGGAATACGACGTCATAGGCAGCGATCTGGCGGGGGCGGATATCAATAACAGCGGCAATGCTATTGACCGCGATATTATATATTCGGTGTTCGGGCGTGCGACCTACAATTACGACGGGAAATATCTTTTTGAATTCAATTTGCGGAATGATAATTCGTCGAAGTTCAAGAAAGGCAATCAAGGAAAATTATTCCCTTCGCTGTCGGCGGCATGGCGTATTTCCGAAGAGCCCTTCTTCGCCGCTGTAACCCCCTACGTTCAATCGCTTAAATTACGCACATCGTGGGGCGAATCGGGCAACAACCGGATAGACAATTACGTTTATACGCCAACCGTTTCATTAGGTACCGGATATATGTTCGGCGACCAGCAAGTGAGCACGGCGTATTTCAGCGCCTATAACGAAGATATACGATGGGAAACAACCAGTATGTTTGATATAGCCCTTGAAGTGGGCGTGCTGAACAATGCACTGAATTTCACATTTGAGTATTTTTACAACAATACCCGTGATATTTTAGTGAGTTTACCGGTTTCCGGTATATATGGGTCTGGAGTGGCTGTACAAAATTATGGGAAAGTGGCTACGCGGGGTTGGGAACTGTCTGCCGATTATATGTTTCGGACGGGAGCGGTAAAACACCACGTATCGGCTCATTTGTCCGATTCGCAAAATGAAGTAAAACAATTCGGCTCCGAATCTATTGGAGGGTATGATGTGAATACGATTGTTAAAGAAGGATATCCGTTGTGGTCTTATTATGCGTACCGGTGGGACGGGTTTTTCCAAAATCAGGAAGAAGTCAATCAGGGGCCGCATCTTGAGGGTATTACGCCAAAACCTGGCGATATTCGTTACCTTGATAAAGATGGCGATGGGAAAGTTACGGAAGATAAAGACCGGTTTATTGTAGGTAATCGTTATCCGCGTTATACTTATGGGCTCAGCTATGGGTTGGAATGGAACGGTTTTGATTTCTCCATGTTGTGGCAAGGAGTGGGAAAACGGATGATATGGGTGCGCGGCGAAGCGGTGGAAGCATTCCATAACAATAACGAAGGCCCCGTGTTTGATTTCCATATTGACCGGTGGACGCCGGGAAATCCGGATGCTACCTACCCTCGCTTGACGGTAGGCGCCGAATCGACAAACAATGCGGCTAAATCCGACTTCTGGATACAGGATGCCGCCTACCTTCGCTTGAAGAATGTACAATTGGGATACACACTGCCGCAAAGTATCACCAAAAAATTCTTTGTAAGTAATTTGCGTATCTACGCAAGTATTCAGAACGCGCTTACGTTTTCGAAAATGAAAGGCGGTTGGGACCCCGAAACAAGCGACAGCCAAGGGGGAGGCCGTATTTACCCGGTAAGCCGGGTCGTGTCGTTTGGCGTGAATATTAAATTTAATTGAAAAGAAATATGAAAACAAATATAATAAAAACGATTTTTTTGGCAACATGGGCGCTTTTGTTGTCGTCTTGCCTTGATATTGATACCCCGCCTTATGACAGGGAATCAGACCTTACGTTTTGGAACGACCCCTTATCGGCTGTTCAAGTCCTGAACAGTTGCTATGAACACCTTCCCAGCACGGAAGAAGTGCTTTATTCCGAAGCGGCTACAGACAATGCCTATTGCAAAGTACAGGATTTTACCCGTGATATTGCCAATGGCGCGTATTCTCCGGCTTACCATTATGTGAAATCAATATGGAATGTGCATTATAGCGGTGTTAAAAGGTGCAACAGGCTTATTGAAAATATAGGCCGCGTGCCGGAATTATCCGACGAACTTCGCAGGAGATATGTGGCTGAAACCAAAGTGCTCAGGGCGTTGCACTATTATGAATTGTATTCGCGGTTCGGAGATGTGCCGTATTATACGCATGTCATTACCATGGGTGAATCGGCAACTATCGGCCGGACGCCGAAAGCCGAAGTGGTAGCGAACATGCTTGCCGACCTTGACGAAGTGATAAATAATAATGACTTGCCCGCCTCTTATCCTGCCGAAGACAAAGGCCGCATTACAAGATGGGCGGCCAAAGCGATGAAAGCGCGTATCCTGTCGTTTGAAAGCCGGTGGGAAGAGTTGAAGACCGTAACGGAGGATATTATGACCAATAGCGGACATACACTCTTCACGGGTGGGTATGAAAAGCTGTTTACTGTGCCGAATGAAGGAAATGTGGAGGTAATTCTTGATGTACAATATGCAAAAAGCTTGCGCGAAAATCGCACACAATCTCAATTCCTCCCGCCTTCATTGAACGGATATGCGCAACTCTCGCCCTTGCAAGAATTGGTAGATAGCTACATCATGAAAGACGGGAAGACGATTACCGAAACAGGTACAAGCTACAATCCGGCTACGCCCTGGGTTGGTCGTGATCCGCGCCTTGCCGCCACCATTGTTTACAATGGCAACAGCTACCCGATGTTTGACGGAACAAGTACCACCATAACCACAACGCCCGGCGCTAATCCCGATGGTTTTGAATTTTCATCCAGTTGTTCGCCAACCGGGTATTACCTGAAAAAATATTGGGATAACGATTATCGGGCCAGCTCGGAGTCGGGCTTGAATATGATTCTCATTCGCTATGCCGAAGTGTTGCTTATGCATGCCGAAGCGTATGCCGAAACAAACGGATTAACGGCAACGGTTTGGAATAATACGATAAAACTTCTTCGTGAACGGGCCGGATTTGACCCTGTGGGATGCGATTTTCCAACAGGTAAAACGCCGGTAGAATTAATTCAAATCGTACGGAATGAGCGTCGCTGCGAACTGGCTTTTGAAGGGCAGCGGTTAAAAGATATTTACCGGTGGAGAATTGCCGAGAATGTACTGAATGGCTGGTGTCATGGGCTTTATACCGGGGATGCAGTCGGTACGGATAATGGTTTTGTGAGGGTTGAACAACGCCACTTCCAGGCCAGTAAGCACTATCTGTGGCCTATACCTCAAGCAGACCGGGATATCAATAAAAATCTGGATCAAAATCCTGATTGGTAGTATTTAATTAATCTTTTAAATGATGAATTTTATGAAACATATAATATGTTTGGCAGTTTGCACGCTGTTAGTGTGCTCCTGCACGGAAAAGTATGAGTATAATACGGATTTTACGGCGCCCACATCACTTGTGTCGCCGGCCAGTGTTACACTTGATCTAACCTCTTCTGCGAATGTCATACTGGAATGGAATGGCGGCGGTGCAGCCGACGGGTCAATTGTACAATATGAGGTGGTATTTGCAGCCGGCAGCGGCAACTTCGATACGCCGGTTGAAACTATGCAGAGCGATTTGGGCGCACTACCGAAGCTAACGCTAACCCACGCGCAGCTCAATTCCATTGCCCGCAGGGCAGGTATTGCTTCTGCCAGTACAGGCGACATTAAATGGACGGTGAACAGTTCCAAAGGCGGCGTGGTGAAAAGCGTTGATATTTCAAAGACAATCAGTGTAACGCGCGGCGAAGGAATTGACATTCCCCCAAGCCTGTACCTCTACGGCACAGGCACAAATGCTACTGACGAAACCGAAGGCAGGCAGTTCCGCGAAGCTGAGGAAGGTGTATTTTGCATATACACCAATCTTGCCAATGGCAGCGTGCATTTCCAAAGCGCTACCGTTCCTGCCGAAAGCACACAATATTATTACGACGGCACAAAACTAAAAGAAGGAAACGGCGAGATGAATGTTACAGCTACTGCCGGCCACACCGCTCGCATTACCGTAAACTTCAACACCCTTTCGGTAACAGTAGAAACCATAGCAAATGTGCGCTGTATCTGGGGCGCAACGTTTGATGTCATTGGCAATATAGCATACGTTGGCAGCGGCATATTCAAAGCCGATAATTGTCCGGTTAGATTTATTGACCCAAACAAACCGGAAACGAACCCGCCGAGTTGGTTGAGTTGGATAGAAGAGCGGTACTACTTTATTGCCACAGTGAATGGAGGTGATAAATGTTGGGGACGCATGGATGGTATTAGTTCAGAACGTCCGGTAGGAGGCGAGCCGCTATCGTTTTACGAATTAGGTGAATTTACATGGGATCAATGGGAACATTTATGGAAAATGAGCGGGTCGCTGGATATGAAAAAATGTACCATTACTATTAATACCAATCTCGAAGGGTTGATGGTGCATCAATTTTCCAATATTACCAACATATAGATATATCATTATGAAGAATAAAATTATCAATCTCGTTTTTTTGTCCTTGATATTCTTTGTTGCGTGTGGCAGTAATGATACCGAGCCCTATATTCCTCCCGTAAACCCGGGTAATAATAATGGTAACGAAGAGAAAGTGGTATTTCATAAAAGGGCAAAAGAAATGTATGATGTCGTCAATCAGCTATACCGGATGACGCCTTCGAGTACATCAAGCCTTTATAAGGAAACGCTCGACGGTAGCAGCTATTCATTCCTGTGGCCTTTTGATGGGATGATATCGGGTATCACGGCGCTCCACGAATTGGGGTACGATGTGAACTATGAAGCCATGGTAGATAACTATGAGAAATATTACAGGGCAAGATCCGGCGCAGTAACTGTGCCGGGCTATGGCTCCAGCACCAATGGAACTACCGGCGGCGGCACCCGTTTTTATGACGATAATTCCATCGTAGGTATTGAATTGGTGGACGCGTATAAGTTAACGCAACAGCAAAAGTACCTTGACCGGTGCGCCGTAGTCTATGCTTTCCTGCAAAGCGGCCTTGATAATATTATGGGCGAGGCGTTGTGGTGGAACGAAGACCAGCGAAATCAACCCGGCGCGAGCGACTCCAACAAACCGACTTGCGCCAACGGCTACGCGGCCAATTTCCTGTTGAATTATTATAGTGTTTGCCCGCAAGCAAACAAGGCTGCCGTATTGTCGTTCGCCCAGAAATTGTATTCATGGCTTAAGACTAATCTGCAAGATCCAGGTGATAAAACATATTGGAACGATAAGAATGCGTCGGGAGATATCAATCAGACCAAGTGGACTTACAACAGTGGCGTTATGGTGCTGAATGGCATCCTGCTTTACCGGATTACCGGCCAGCAACAATTTCTCGACGATGCGAAAGCAACGGCTACCGGAGCGTATAATTACTTTGTAAAACCGCGTAACGGGCTTACGCTGTCTTACCCCAACCATGATCCGTGGTTCAACGCAAAATTGCTTAAAGCCTACATTGAACTGGCGCCCTATTTCCCGGCTGCGGAAGGCTACATCAATACATACATTAACTTTATTAACCACGGCTATGATGAAGCGCGTATGAGTAACGGGCTGTTTTATGAAGACTGGACAGGAGCAGCACAAGGCCGCTATAAGGATTTATTGCATCAAGCGGCCGTTATTGAATCGTATGGACTTATTGCATTATATAAAGGAGAAACTTCGCAAACAGAATAAAAGATATGAGAAAACAAGTTGTAATCTTAATACTCGCCTTGTGTGCCGGCATGCTATCCTGCGAGAAAGCAAAAAGCCCGATAGACTATGTGAATCCGAACATTGGCACGGTGCATAGCCGGTGGTTTTTTTACACGCCGGCGGCGGAGCCGTTTGGCATGGCAAAACTCGGCGCTTCCACAAACGGCAGTTATGGCAATCCGTCGGGGTGGGAAGCGGTCGGTTACGAAGATAACCACACCTCTATTGAAGGCTTTCCGTGCTTGCATGAATTTCAGGTGGGCGGCATTATGCTCATGCCTACGGTTGGCGCGGTGCAGACAACACCCGGCAAAATGGACAGCATTGCCGGCGGCTACCGTTCCGCTTTCGACAAGAAGGACGAATACGCTACAGCCGGCTATTATTCGGTGCGGCTTAAAGATTATAATGTGAAAGCAGAGCTCACGGCCACTACCCGCGTGGGATTTCAGCGTTATACTTTTCCTGCGTCCACGCAATCGAATATTATTTTCGATATTGGTAACCGTTTAGGTGAAAGCGGCGCGGTGCGGGACGCCTATGTGAAAGTTACGGACAATAACATTGTAGAAGGCTATGTGGTGACCGAGCCCGATTATGTCAAAAAATACCAGCAAGGGGCAACAGTAGTCATGTATTTTTATGCGGTGGTTGATAAAAAAGCGGCTGCGACAGGTACGTTTATACGCGGTGGGCAAGTAACGCTTGACAAGCAAAGACAGGGCGTCGGGGCAGGCGCCGTGCTGTCCTACAGTACCACCGAAGGGGAAATTATTGAGGTGAAAGTGGGGCTTTCCTACACGTCCGTCGAAAATGCAAAACGTAACCTTGAGGCGGAAGCGGCCGCGTTGAATTTTGACCGGGCGAAAAAAGCTGCAATGGCTAAATGGGCGGAATACCTCGGCCGGATTATTGTCAAAGGCGGTACCGAGGCGAGCAAGGTAAAATTTTATACTGGCCTTTATCATGCCTTGTTGGGACGTGGCGTTGCCAGCGATGTGAATGGCGCTTATCCGAAAAATGATGGCACAACAGGACAAATACCACTAAATGCAAACGGCGTTCCTGCGTTTAACCACTACAACACCGACGGGATATGGGGCGGCTATTGGAACTTGACGCTACTTTGGTCAATGGCGTATCCGGAATATTACAACGACTACGTCAACAGCCACCTTTTGGTGTATGATGATGCAGGATGGCTGGGCGACGGCATCGCGGCAAGCAAATATGTGTCGGGCGTAGGAACAAATATGCTAAGTATCGTGTTCGCCGGCGCTTATAATTGCGGTATCCGGGGATACGATATAGAAAAAGCCTATCAGGCGGCGCTTAAAAACGAAATGGTTTCCAAAGGACGTGTGGAAGGCGCGGGGAAAATGGACGTCGGGCAGTTTGTCCGGTTGGGCTACTCGCCTTACAGTAACGTGCAGTCTTCATACTCCGCTTCGAATGATGAAGGCTCTTCTTTCTCGGCTTCGCATACGTTGGAGTATAGTTTCAGCGCTTATGCGGTGGCGCAATGGGCCAAGCAACTCGGCAAGGAAAAGGATTACGAACAGCTCATGTGGTTGTCTAAAGGATGGGAACGGTTGTTCGACCCGGAATTGTCACTGATTCGTCCGCGGCTTGCTGATGGGAGTTTTATTGACCGGTTTAATCCGCTTGAGTCATGGCGCGGGTTTCAGGAAGGTAATGCCGTACAATATACCTATTTCGTGCCCGGAGACCCTAATGCGCTGATTGAAAAAATCGGACGCGAAACGTTTAATACGCGCTTAGACTCTACATTCCTTCGTTCCCGCGAAAATATTTTTGGCGGCGGAAAAACGGTATGGGCATTCGCCGGGATAGAAAGTCCATACAACCACGGCAACCAACCGAATTTGCACATTCCGTGGTTGTTCAATTTCTCAGGCAAGCCCTGTCTTACGCAGCAATGGACGCGACGGATATGCGACGAGTTTTACGGCACGGACGGGGAACACGGCTACGGCTATGGCCAGGATGAAGACCAGGGACAGTTGGGCGCATGGTATGTGATGGCGGCTTTAGGCCTCTTTGATGTACAAGGCGGCACAAGCGCTCCACCGACTTTTCAGATAGGCAGTCCGCAGTTCGAGCGCATGGAAATCAAATTAAGCCCTGTTAATGCTTCAGGGGAAAAATTTATCATAGAAACCGAAGGTAATACGCCCGATGCGCTGTATGTGCAATCGGCTACATTAAACGGAGCGCCGCTTGACAATTGTTGGTTTTTCCGCGACGCGTTTTACCGGGGAGGAACACTGAAGTTGAAGATGGGCGCAGCGCCCAATACGGACTGGGGAAGTACAGTGGCGCCGTTTTATTCCAAATAAATTTAACGCAATTACACATGCAACAGTCGTCTATTTCTAAAATACTGCCGGTCTTATTCGGGTTTTTCATCATGGGGTTTTGCGACCTGGTGGGGATTTCTACCAGCTATGCGGCTGCGGAATATGGCCTGAGTGA
>JAITIL010000125.1 GCA_031279475.1 Prevotellaceae bacterium
ATCCACATTACCGGCATAAGTTGCCGTATATTCCTGACCTGGCGTTAAGGTATTGGCGCCTTCGGTAACCACTAACGGCGGCTCAATGGCCACACCGGTGTAAGTATAAGACGGCACAGGCGCAATGGTAAGGTCAGCATCGGTAAGGGTTTTTTGCATAATATTCGCAGTCAACCCGGATTGCTGGGTCACCGCATAGTTGGATGCTTTCGTGCCGCTTAACACCACATTAGCTGCCGTTACCGCAATGTCAGTTCCCACGCCGGACTGTGCAAAAGTGCCCGAAGTGGGTGGCGTGACTGTAATCACAGATTTGTCGGCGGCAGCCAGTTTATTGTTTTTAAATGCATCTCCGTCAAAGGTAATAGTAGCAGCGGTTGTGCCGTCATACGTTTTATCTTGCGCCGTTAATTCCGTTATGGAAATAGCTTTCTGTACAATTGTAAAAGTTGTGCTTCTGGTATCCACATTGCTGTAATTTCCCATTCCCCTGACGGTTACCGTAGCGGGGCCTATATCTACATTCTCATGATATATAACCGTGTAATCACTACTTTTGGTTAAGAGGGTAGTGCCATCATAAATTGTCAAATCAGGTGTAATGCTTGATCCCGTGTAAGTTTCAGGAGAAACAAGCGCAATAGAAATATCACTTGATGTAATAGATTTTGGATTAATATCAGCCTTCAATCCACTTTGCTGGATCAGCGTGTAGTTTGCCGCATTACCTCCACTAAGCGTTACACCAGCAGAAGGTGTTACCGATATATTCTTATCCACATTTGATTGGGAAAAATTCCCGGTAGTGGGAAAATTCACCGTAATGCCGTCCCTGTCGTCAGGAAGGAGATTTTCTTTAAATGCATAGATCAAAAGTAAGGGTTGCGGCGGTTGTGCCGTCATACGTTTTACTTTGCGCCTTCAATTCCCCCACCGTAATGACGGGCATTAAGGCCTTGTATGCATTTACTAATCCTGCGCCCATTCCCCCGATTTCGGGTTCAGTGCCGGGCAAAGGGGTTGTGGTGGCCAATAACCGCTCGCGCAGCATGGCGGGCGTATAGGTTCCACTGCCATAGCGCGACAGTACCAGCGCCGCCACACCCGACACGTGCGGGCAGGCCATGGAGGTGCCTTGCTCGTACACATAAGTATTATTCGGATAGGTGCTGGCTATGCCACCAATGCCACCTATGAGCATTTCCTGCGTATCGCCTCCCGGCGCGGAAATGTCTACCCAGTCGCCGTAATTGGAATACCAGGAACGCCGTCCGTAATGATTGGTGGCGGCCACGGCCAGCACTTCGTCGTGAGAGGCAGGATAACTTTTTGAGGAAGTATTATCGTTGCCGGCTCCAAAGATAACTATACCGCCATTCATCGGTGTGTCCGGAAGTGGCGTTAGCTTGTTGTTCTCATCTATGGCGTTACCTGAAACAGTTATAAAATACTTTATGGCTGTAAGTATTGCCTCATCGGGCTGAGCACCAATAGTCCAACTATTCTGTAAAATCACGGCGCCGTTATTAGCGGCATAGGCTATGGCAGCCAGGATGTAGCCCGCTACTGTGGCATCGTCGGTCATTATTTGGCAAACCATGAGGCGCGCGCCCTGATTAACGCCATCGCCACCGGCAATACCCGACACGCCGGTGGCATTATTAGTGGCAGCAGCAATAGTGCCCGCCACGTGCGTGCCGTGCTTCGAAGCCACAATAGGCGCCGGGCCATACAGTGGCTGCTGATTGGGATCGTAACCAGATCCTGATGTAAAATTAAATCCGTGGATATCGTCGATGTATCCGTTGTTGTCGTCGTCTACGTCGGGTGTTCCATCGCGTTCCGCTTCATTGACCCACAGGTTGTCTTTCAGGTCGTCGTGCCCAATGTCCACGCCGGAGTCAACAACGCCTACAATCACACGTGGATTGCCTTTTGTGATCTCCCATGCCTGCGGCAAGCGGATGTCCATGCCGGACGTCCCTCCGGTTTGGCCGGTATTGTTGTAATGCCATTGTAAACTGTAATATGGGTCGTTGGGAAACGCGGCGGTGGGCGCCACAGGGTTGGCACTGGGGGAAACCACCGTGTTGTGCACATGCTGCACTACCGGCATGGGTTCGGCCCATTCAATGTCGTTATCGGCAATATATTTTTTCGCCACATCGTAGGGGTCAAAGCCTTCGTCGAGAATGATGGCATACCAAAGGTGCAATCCGAACTTTTGCTGCATGGCCTCGTGTTTGCCGGCATAGGGGAACACGCGATACATAGACGCCGCCTTATGTTGAACATTCAATTTGTCTACGCCGACGAGGCCCACCGACAAGGTTTTCGCGGCGGTAACCCCTTGTGTCCGTATGGTCGGAGTGATCTGCACGACTTGTTCGTAGGCGGCCGGTTTAAACTTCACAATGAGCCGCCCCGGCACCACCGCAGCTTGAGTTTGTGCCACACACACAATACCCCAAAAAGTAGCCATAGATACAAATATTATCTTTCTTAGATAAGTGGCAGAAATAACAAACCTGCAATGAAAATAGCTCTTCATAGATTTCTTTGCTTTGTAGTTTGGGCAAAGATAGATAAAATTCACAAACTTACAAATTTAAGTGATAAAAATAATGCATAATTTATCACAAAATAACGTAAATGGGTGAAAAATAATTAAGTGGTTAGTGCTTAACAGTTAGTGATTAGTGGTTAATTTCTAACTTTCAACTTTTAACTTTCAACTTTCAACTGAAAAACGCCGCAGTTCCCTGAAAATCATCCAGGCAGACACCACGAACGCCAGGAAATCGGACGCCGGCAGGGACACGAAAACGCCTGTAAGTCCCCAGAGATGAGCGCCTAACAGCAATGCGGGGAGTAAAAACACCGCTTGCCGCGACAGGCTCAGGAAGATGGCGTTTTTCACTTTGCCGATAGCCTGGAAAAATTGCCCGGTTACAATCTGGAAGCCAATTACGGCAAAAGCCATAAAGGAAATACGAATGGCAGAGGTGGAAATATCGAGCAATTCCGGATCATTGGTAAACACCATAGCCATTTGGCGCGGCATCAGCATGGCCAGCACAAAACTCGCCACCGTGACGATGGAAGAGGCCTTGACGGTGAGTTTATAGACGTCTTTCACCCGTTTCAACCGTCGCGCGCCATAATTGTATCCTGCAACCGGCTGCATACCCTGGCATAAACCAAAGATAATCATCACCACCACGATCCCGTATCCGGAAATAATGCCGTTCGCCCCAATGGCGATATCGCCGCCATGCGTGACCAGCAACTGGTTCATCACCACATTTATAATGCTCGACATGGCATTCAGCAGGAAAGGCGAAAGCCCTATGGCGATAATGTTACGCACAATACGCCGTTCCACGTTGAATGCATATTTACGATACCGGATAAACGACGAAGGCTTAAAAAAGTGATGCATGGCAAACGCCGCGCTCACCATCATGGACAACACGGTGGCAATGGCCGCCCCCTGTATCCCCATGTCAAACACAAAAATGAAAACAGGGTCGAGGATCATATTCAACACGGCGCCTATGAGGATCACCACCATTGATTTCCGCGGGTAGCCCGAAGAGCGCATCAAGCCCGCATGGTTAAAGCTCAGGGAAGTGAATATGCTGCCCGGTATCACGTAATACAGGTATTCTGCGGCGTAAGGTATGGTTTGTTCGCTTCCGCCAAACAACTGCAAAATCGGATGGATAAAAATCGTAGACAGGACAATCACCGTGCCCGATATGGCGAGGGTGAGCATGAGGCTGTGCCCCAATATTTTCTCCGCCCAGCGCACGTCTTTCATGCCCAATACAATAGACATGCGCGTGGCAGCGCCCACGCCAATCAGGGTGCCGAATGCCTGCAGCAGGTTCAGCAGCGGAAATGTGAGCGCCAGGCCCGATATGGCCATAGCCCCCACGCCATGTCCAATAAAAATGCGGTCAACCACATTGTAAAGGGCAACCATCAACGAACTTATAATTGATGGCAAGGCATAGCGGTAGAGTAACCGGCCTACTTTTTCTGTTTCCAGTATGTTTGTTTTGGCTGTTTCTTGCATCAGTTCTTCCCCTATCGCCTCAATTCAAAATTTTTCCCGAGATATTTCCGTCGCACTTCGGGGTTGGCCGCCAGTTCTTCGGCCGTGCCGCTTTCCAACATATTCCCATCATACAACAAATACGCCCTGTCGGTAATGGCAAGGGTTTCGTGTACATTGTGGTCGGTAATAATAATGCCGATATTTTTCTCTTTCAGTTTTGCCACAATCGACTGGATGTCTTCCACAGCAATAGGATCAACACCGGCAAAAGGTTCGTCGAGCAGGATAAATTTAGGCGAAATGGCCAGCGCCCGTGCAATTTCACACCGCCGGCGCTCCCCGCCCGACAATTGGATGCCATAACTTTTACGCACCTTGTGCAACCCGAATTCATCCATCAATACTTCAAGTTTTTCATGGCGTTGGGCCTTCGTCATGGCCGTCATTTCCATTACCGAAAGGATATTTTGTTCTACGGTCATCTGCCGGAACACCGAAGCTTCCTGCGCCAGGTAGCCCACGCCCATTTGCGCACGCCGGTACATCGGCATTGCCGTAATATCCATATCATCTAAGAAAATTTGTCCATTGTTGGCTTTGATGAGCCCCACAAACATGTAGAAAGTAGTGGTTTTCCCGGCGCCATTCGGGCCAAGCAGCCCTACAATTTCGCCCTGCTCCACAGTAATGGTTACCCCCTTCACGACGGTACGCGACCCATAACGCTTTACCAAATTCTTACAATGCAACAACATTCCTTAACATCTTTAATTTTTTGACGCGATAAACCGCGTTTACCGCAACCCGTATTAACTCTTAGTTTTCAATTTTTAACTTTTAGTTCTTAGTTTTTAACTCTTAGTTCTTAACCCTACACAATCCCTTCCCGGAGAATATCATGCACATGCACCATTCCTTCATATTTCCCGCCTTTCGTTACCACCAATTGTGATATTTGGTTTTCGTCCATGAGATTAAAAGCTTTAATGGCCATCTCGTCCGCCTCAATCGCTTTGGGGTTTTTAGTCATAATATCGCCGGCCGTGAGTTTATCAAACTGTTGCCATTTCCCCAGCATGCGCCGCACGTCCCCATCGGTAATAATGCCCGCCAGGCGGCCGTCCCCGTCCATCACGGCTGTTGCGCCCAAGCGGTTGGCCGAGATCACCACAATACTTTGGGGAATGGTGTCATGCACGCTCACTTGCGGCTTACGGGCAGGGTCTATCAAATCCGACACATGAAGATAGAGCTTTTTGCCCAACGAGCCGCCCGGATGCACCCGCGCAAAGTCCTGGGCGGTAAATCCCCGCAATTTCAATAAACAAATAGCCAAAGCGTCGCCCATCACCATTTGCACCGTAGTGCTGGTGGTAGGCGCCAAATTATTCGGACAGGCCTCCTTATCAACCGCCACATGCAATACGTAGTCGGCATGTTGCGCCAGGCAGGAATCTGGTTGCGACACCATGGCCACAAGCGCATTGCCCATATTCTTGATTAGCGGCAGCAGCATTTTTATTTCGGATGTGTTGCCGCTCTTTGAGAGGCACAGCACGATATCATCGGGCTGAATAATGCCCAGGTCGCCATGGATGGCGTCGGCGGCATGCATGAAAATAGCCGGCGTACCTGTAGAGTTTAAGGTGGCCACAATTTTCATGGCCACGATCGCGCTTTTGCCGACGCCGGTCAGCACTACCCGCCCTTTCCCTTCATAAATCAACCTGACCGCTTTGGAAAAGTTTTCATCAAGTCCGGACGCCATTTTAGCTATTGCAGCAGCCTCATTTTCAATGACACCCGCAGCTGTGTCCAATATGTTTTTAACAGGATATGACACTTAAAATTTGTTTTATAAAGAAAAAACCTATAACTTAGAGCTCGCAAAGATACAAAAAATGGAGACGATAACCAAGAATCTCTACGGTCAACTCAAAAAATATTTTGGTTTCGAGGCTTTTAAAGGGCTTCAGGAGCCAATCATAATAAACATGTTGGAAGGCAACGACACGTTTGTACTCATGCCTACCGGCGGAGGAAAATCATTATGCTACCAACTTCCGGCGCTCATGCTGGAAGGCACGGCAATAGTCATTTCCCCGCTTATCGCATTGATGAAAAACCAGGTGGACGCCATTCGCGGATTTATTACCGATAATAATGGCGTAGCCCATTTCCTTAATTCTTCACTCAACAAACAGCAGATACTGGAAGTGCGCGAGGACTTGCTGAACGGCGTTACCAAATTGCTGTATGTGGCGCCGGAATCATTGACGAAAGAAGAAAACATGGCCCTGCTGAGGCAACTGAAAATATCGTTTTATGCGGTGGACGAAGCGCACTGTATTTCGGAGTGGGGGCATGACTTCCGCCCCGAATACCGCCGTATCCGCCCTATCATCAATGAAATCGGGGTTGCGCCGCTCATCGCCCTCACAGCTACGGCCACACCGAAAGTACAGCATGATATCCAGAAGAACTTAGGCATGCTCCACGCAAAAATGTTCAAGTCGTCGTTCAACCGGTCGAATTTATACTACGAGATACGCTCAAAAGTCAATACCGAAAGGGAGATTATTAAATTCATCAAGAATAACGAGGGGAAGTCGGGTATTATATATTGCCTGAGCCGCAAAAAAGTGGAGGATCTTTCCGAACTGCTGAAAGTAAACGGCGTCAAGGCCTTGCCCTATCATGCGGGAATGGACGCGGCCACCCGTTCGACCAACCAGGATAAATTTTTAATGGAAGACGCCGACGTGATTGTGGCCACCATTGCTTTCGGCATGGGGATTGACAAGCCCGACGTCCGGTTTGTTATCCACTACGACATTCCGAAAAGCCTCGAAGGCTATTACCAGGAAACAGGGCGCGCAGGACGCGACGGCGGCGAAGGCCGCTGCATCACATTCTACAGTTATAAGGATATCCAGAAACTCGAAAAATTCATACAGGGAAAGCCGATAGCCGAACAGGAAATTGGCAAACAGTTGTTGCTGGAGACCGTGGCGTATGCCGAATCGAGTATATGCCGGCGCAAACTGCTGCTAAATTACTTCGGCGAAGATTATATCGAAGAAAATTGCGGCAATTGCGACAACTGCATGCATCCGAAAAAACAATTCGAAGGATGCGAATACATTGTGTTAGTGCTGGAAACAGTGCTGGCCGTGAAAGAAAAATTCAAAACCGAACATATTGCCAACATTATCTCCGGCGTGATGAATTCTACCGTCAAATCGTACCGGCACTACGAACTCGAAATGTTTGGCGAAGGCGCCGACAAGCATGTGCGGTTTTGGAATGCGATAATCAGGCAAGCGTTGATTTTGCATTTTCTCGAAAAGGAGATTGAAAATTACGGATTGCTGAAAGTGACGGCCAAAGGCCGTGCCTACCTGAAAGACCCCTACTCTGTGACGCTTACCGAAGATCGCGAATATTCCGAAAGCGATGACAGTGACGATTTGATGGCACAGGGGAAAGGCGTTGCTTGTGACGAGGAATTGCTGGCCCTGTTGAAAGACTTGCGGCGCAGCGTCTCCAAGCGATTAGAGTTGCCTCCATTCGTCATCTTCCAAGACCCGTCGCTCGAAGATATGGCTATCCAATACCCCATTACGCTCGACGAGCTGAAGAGTTGCCAGGGTGTGGGCGAAGGGAAAGCAAAAAAATACGGTACGGATTTCATCCTGCTCATCAAACAATATGTCGAAGAAAAAGAAATTGCGCGTCCGCAAGATTTCATCGTAAAGTCAGTCGTCAACAAATCGGGTTCCAAAGTGTTCATCATTCAGAGTATCGACCGCAAGATGATGCTTGAAGATATTGCCGACGTAAAGGGGTTGAGCATGGACGAGTTGCTCACGGAAATTGAGGCTATTGTCAATTCGGGAACCAAGCTGAACCTCAATTACTACATTGATGAAGTAGTGGATGAAGACAAGATTACCGATATTTATACTTATTTTAAGGAAGACGCTGAAGATGAAACACTGGAAGCGGCCATGGCAGCATTAGGCCTCGACTTCACAGAAGAAGAGGTGCGGCTGGTACGCATCAAATTCTTATCGGAAGTGGCAAACTAAATGCCGGTTTGTTTTTCGTCCATTGTACACATGTCTCAAATAATTTTTATCTTTGCCTGTTATTATTAAAAATTGAAGTTCATTTTTTTACATATAGTTTTCAGAAATCGCCAAATACCGAGAACACCTACGATGTAAATCATTGAATTTCCACATAAAAAAGTGTGGAACTTCTCTTGTTAGTAGGTAGGTTATGGCGATACCCTGAAAACTAAGCAAGAAGAGTTCCACACTTCCCGTATGGAAAGACCGGTAAAACACAATGCAGTTAATCAGGGAGAAGCTGTAGAGGATTTGTTGTTATGCTAATTAATACTATTATAAGGTGGTAATATAATAGCGCAACAAAACCCACAAGCTTTTCCTTTTTTAAAATCCCTATTGATTCTAATCGTTTACTTATTTAGTCCTTCTTCTTGCCACAAAGGTAATAAAATTTATAATACGTTATTATTATTATTGTTAAAAAATTTTAAAAATCGCTAAAAAAATTAATACCTTTGTAGCGACAAGTCTTATTTCTATAATTAATTGAATTGACTATGAGCAACATGACACAACAGGGCGGCGCTCCCGATTTTCGCGAAAGAATGTCGAAGGGGATTATTTACACCATAGTAACAGGCACGCTGGCCATCGGTGTTTTTTTATTAATAGCCGAAATATGTTTCAATAAGGGGAACAGCGGAATCCCATTCGTCACACAAAGTCTACTGCCGCTGTGGGGCACGTGGGTAGGCACTATCCTGGCTTTTTATTTCGGGAAATCGAATTTCGAAGCGGTGTCGAAATCCTATCAGGAGGTCATCAGGAAACTAACGCCGGAAGAAAAAATCGCCTCGCTGAGGGTGAAAGACGTCATGGTTCCGTTTGACAAAATCGTGGCTCTAACTTACGGGAAAGATAAAGGCAGAAGGCTGGAAGACATTTTGAATATTGAGGATTTTAAACAACGAAGCCGCTACGCCATTTTTCATGAAGACGGGACGCTGGCCTACATCGTCCACCGCAGCGAATTTACCCGTTACATTTCCGATAACGTATTCAATGGGCGCCCCATTGAAGAAGTAAAAGCGACAACCCTCGAAGAATTCATACACGACGGGCTGAATATGCCGGAACCGCCGGCGTGGATTAGCGCTGTGGCTTTTGTGCCCGCCACAGCCAACCTGCTGGAGGCCAAACAGGCTATGGACGCGGTAAAAAAATGCCACGACGTGTTTATAACCCTAAACGGCAAAAAAGAAGAGCCGGTGTTAGGCCTAATCACCAATAGCATGATTTTGGAACATTCCAAAGTGTAGGCGGAGTTTTCAGGGCTTTCGGTGATTGAAAAATATTTCGTACCTTTGTGGCGCTAACCAACCTGGATTAGACAAAGTGAATACTACAACAAATAGCCTTCAACTTGACCGGATCAATGCGATTGTATTCAAGAAAGAAAAAATAGTATTAGGGAAAGAGGTTTTGGACCAGGTAAGGGAAGGGTTTGATTTCCTCCAAAAATTTTCGGATGAAAAGTTGATTTACGGCATTAACACCGGGTTTGGGCCTATGGCGCAGTACCGGGTGAGCGATGAATTCCGCGCCCAACTCCAATACAACCTGATCCGGAGCCACAGTACAGGAGCCGGCGAGCTGTTGCCGGAGCGTTACGTGAAGTCGATTATGCTTGCCCGGCTGAACACCTTTTTGCAGGGTTACTCGGGCATACACCCGGACGTGGTTAAGCTGCTGGCCGAATTTATCAACCAGGATATTACACCCCTGGTTTTCGAACACGGGAGCGTCGGCGCCAGCGGCGATTTGGTGCAACTCGCCCATATTGCCCTGTGTTTAATCGGCGAAGGCGAAGTGATATACCGGGGTGAGCGCTGTTCCACAAAAAATGTCATGGATAAATTAGGCTTAGCGCCTGTCAGGATGCACATCCGCGAAGGCCTTGCATTGGCTAACGGCACTTCGGCCATGACGGGAATTGGCTTGGTTAACCTCATCTACGCAAAAAAACTGCTGGATTGGGCGATCATCTCTTCCTGTATGGTGAACGAAATAACTTCTTCTTTCGACGACTATTTTTCTGTTGAGCTAAACCGGGCAAAGCTACATCCCGGGCAGCAACTGGTTGCAAAAAAAATGCGGGATACCCTGGCCGGAAGCCACCGGATAAGGAAAAGGGAAGATTATTTTTACCAACGCCGCACACACGAAGCATATATCAAAGATAAGGTACAGGAATATTATTCCCTCCGCTGTGTGCCGCAAATTTTAGGCCCGGTGTCCGACGAAATTGACAATGCCGGAACCGTGTTAATCCGTGAAGTAAATTCGGCGAGCGACAACCCGATTGTTGACCGGGTGGCCGGGAATGTTTTCCATGGCGGGAACTTTCACGGCGACTACGTTTCTTTTGAAATGGACAAGTTAAAGATAGCCATTACCCGCTTAACCATGCTGGCCGAACGGCAAATGAACTATTTGTTTCACGACCGGATCAATAACATCCTTCCGCCCTTTGTCAACCTGGGGATAAAAGGGCTGAATTACGGCCTGCAGGCCGCCCAGTTCACGGCCACATCCACAACGGCCGAATCCCAAACGCTGTCCAACCCGATGTATGTACACAGCATACCCAACAACAACGATAACCAGGATATCGTAAGCATGGGGACAAACGCCGCGCAGATTACCAAAACGATTATCGAAAACGCTTTCCAGGTACTAAGCATCCATTTTATGGCTATCGTCCAGGCGATTGATTACCTGAAAATACAAGACCAGCTCTCAAATACAGGCAAAGAAATTTATACCGATATACGCTCGTTCCTGCCCGTATTTATTGAAGACACACCCAAATATTTGGACATCGAAAGAATGAACGGCTATCTGAAAGAAAAGGAAACGCATATTTGAAACACAAAAAAGAAAAACAATGAAAAAATATGCTTTGGTTACCGGGGGCTCCCGGGGAATAGGAAGGGCGGCCTCTGTAAAATTAGCCGCTATGGGCTATTGTGTAATCATCAATTACAAATCAAATGAAGAAGAAGCGCAAAAAACCCTGGAACTAATCGCCGGGAATGGGGGTGAAGCCCAACTAATGCGGTTTGACATTGGAGACGTCAATGAAGTCACTGCCGTGTTAGACGAATGGATGGATAAAAATAAAGACGCGTGCATTGAAGTTTTAGTGAATAATGCCGGCATCCGGAAAGACAATTTGCTGTTTTGGATGAGCGACAACGAATGGCACAACGTAATCAACACCAATCTGAACGGGACTTTTTACATCACCCGCGCTTTGGTAAAATACATGCTGAACAGGAAGTATGGACGGATTATCAATATTGTTTCCGTATCAGGTATAACCGGTATGGCCGGCCAAACAAACTATTCCGCAGCCAAAGCGGGAATTATTGGCTTGACCAAAGCGCTGGCGCTCGAATCGGCAAAGAAAAAAGTAACCGTCAACGCCATAGCCCCCGGATTTATTGACACGGATATGACGAAAGACCTGGATCAGGAAGAACTGAAAAGGCGAATACCGGCAGGCCGCTTCGGAAAAGCGGAAGAGGTGGCGGAACTAATCGGTTTTTTAGCCTCCGGCAAGGCTTCCTATATTACAGGACAAGTGATTGGGATTGGTGGTGGTTTGTGATTTTTTTTTAATACCTTTGTGTTCTATATAGTAGCTAAAACATGAGAAGAGTAGTGATTACGGGAATGGGAATTTATTCCTGCATTGGCAAAAATGTAGAAGAAGTTAAAACCTCGTTGTACGAAGGAAAACCGGGTATCGGCATTGATCCGGCGCGCAAAAAATACGGGTACCGCTCGCCATTGACAGGGATAGTAGAGCCTCCCGTATTAAAAGGATTGCTCGATAGACGGTTGCGCGTCGGCTTGGCGGAAGAAGGAGAATATGCGTATCTCGCTACGCTGGAAGCTTTCCGGATGGCAGGGATTGATTTGGATTACCTCGAAAAAAATGAAACCGGTATTTTCTACGGGAACGATTCTTCCGCCAAAGCCGTTATCGAAGCACACCATATCATGGAAGAGAAAAACGACACGGCATTACTGGGCTCGGGCGCCGTTTTCCAATCCATGAACTCGACCGTAACCATGAATCTCTCCACTATCTTCAAACTGCAAGGCGTTAACATGACCATTAGCGCCGCTTGCGCCAGCGGCTCCCATTCGATTGGAATGGGTTACATGTTCATCAAACAAGGCTTGCAAAATATTGTGTTGTGCGGCGGCGCACAGGAAACGAACCTTTATTCCATGGCCAGCTTCGATGCTTTAAGCGCCTTCTCTACCCGGGTGGACAATCCGGCTAAAGCCTCCCGGCCGTTTGACAGGGAACGGGATGGCCTTATTCCCAGCGGCGGAGCCGCAAGTTTGGTTTTGGAGGAGTATGAACACGCCCGCAAACGCGGGGCGCCGGTTTTAGCCGAAGTCGCAGGATATGGGTTTTCGTCCAACGGAAAACAAATTTCGCAACCCAGCGACGAAGGTTGCATCATCGCCATGGAAAGGGCTTTGAACAACGCCGGAGTCTCCGCTTCCGGGATTGATTACATAAACGCCCACGCCACCTCTACCCCGCAGGGAGACATGTGTGAAGCCATTGCGCTGGACGCCCTTTTCGGACAGTCGCGCCCCCTAATCAGTTCTACCAAATCCATGACCGGGCACGAATGCTGGATGGCCGGGGCCAGTGAAATAATATATTCCGTCGTCATGATGCAAAATTCCTTTGTAGCCCCAAATATCAATTTCGAAAATCCCGATGAATATTCCGCTAAACTCAATATAGCAGCCCAAACAAAAGAAAAAGAAATAAATCTGCTCTTATCCAATTCTTTTGGATTCGGGGGTACAAACAGTGCCTTAGTCATAAAAAAAGTAAAATAATAATACCATGAACAGAGAAAAGATAGAAGAAATAGTGAGGAATTTCCTAATCGAAGAATTGGAAGTTGAGGAAAATGTGATTGCGCCCGACGCCTTGCTGAAAGAGACGTTAGGCGTCGACAGTCTTGATTTTGTGGATATCGTGGTGATTGTGGAACGCAATTTCGGATTCAAAATCAAAGCGGAAGAAATGGTAGACATACAAACTTTGAGCCAGTTCTGCGATTATATTGAATCAAAAGTAGGTGGCAAATAAAGAATGGTCGGAAAGTAGAAAGTGGAAAGGATATACGGGCGGAAGCTTTTTGGGCCAATGGGGGCTCATTATTCTTTTCAAACTGGCGGATGTTCGCCTGGGCTATTACCTGATGGCGCTCGTAGTTCCGTTTTACATGCTCTTTTCTCCTGAAGCGTACCGGGCGATTTTTCATTATTTTCAAAAACAATGCGGCTACTCCAAGTGGAAATCTTTTGTAAAAACATACCGGAACCATTTTGTTTTCGGACAAGTTATTTTAGACCGCTTTGCGGTTTATGCAAAAGGGAAAAACCGTTTTGAAGTAGAAATAATTGGGAATGAACACGTCGTTCGCTTGACAAACAGTGAAAAAGGTTTTATTATCGCAGGTTCGCACATCGGGAATTTTGAAATTGCCGGCTACCTTTTCCATTCGGATAAGAAAAAAATGAACGTGCTGGTTTATCCGGAAGAAACCAAAGTGATACAAAAAAACCGGGCCGGAATATTAGGAAACAACAATATTCATCTTATTCCGGTACTGAACGACATGTCGCATCTGTTTGCCGTGAACGCAGCTTTACAAAATGGTGAAATTGTGAGCATGTATTGTGACCGGAATTTCGGGTCGACTAAAAGCGTGGAATGTGATTTCTTGAACGGGAAAGCGGATTTTCCCATAGGGGCTTTTGCCCTGGCGACTCATTTTAACGTGGAAGCGCTTTCCGTTTTTGTAATAAAAAAAGCAAGTAAAAAATATAACATATATGTAAAACCGGTTGAAATCACAGGGAAAAACGCCTTATTGCCAAACCGCGAAAAAATAACACAGTATGCCCATGCTTTTGTCAAAGAAATGGAAAATGTAATTCGACAATATCCGGAACAATGGTTCAATTATTATGAATTTTGGAAATAAAAAAATAGATTATCAATTACAAAAAGAAGCACATGAAAATGTTTCCCGCATTGGAAAAAAAGTTTTCCGTAGAAAACCGCACGGTTTTGGAAGCGCAACGACTGGCGCATGAAATATCGTTCGGGCCTGTTGTTTTCCAGGTATCCCGGATAATGGTCAAATCCGGAATTTTGCAAATGCTCTTAGACTCCAAAAGAGGATTGACAGTTGAAGAACTGGTGGGAAAAACCTCATTTTCCCGTTATGCGGTTCAAGTACTTTTAGAATCTTCGCTCACCATCGGGACTGTCCTCTACAAGGACGGCCGCTTCGAAATTTCTAAAACCGGCTGGTTTTTGCTCAACGACCCCTCAATCAATATAGACATGAATTTCAATCACGACGTCAACTATTCAGGATGGTTTAACCTGGAAGAAGCCCTGTTGAGCGGGAAGCCGGAAGGATTGAAAGTTTTCGGACGCTGGAAAACCATTTACGAAGCCCTGTCCGAATTACCCGGGAAAGCGCAGGAAAGCTGGTTCGCTTTTGACCACTTTTATTCCGACCACTCCTTTGATGAAGCCTTGAAAATTGTTTTCGACTTTTCTCCCCGCACATTGCTTGACGTGGGCGGCAATACGGGGCGCTGGGCCTTGCGTTGCACGGCATATCACCCGGAAGTGAAAGTAACCATCATGGATTTGCCCCAACAACTCGAATTGATGAAAAAACAAACCGCGGGCAAAACAGGCGCCGACCGGATTTCCGGGCATGGAGTGAACTTGCTGGACAAGGACGTTCTCTTTCCCCAAGGTTTTGACGCGATTTGGATGAGCCAGTTCCTCGATTGCTTTTCAGAAGAAGAAGTAATAAGTATTCTCACACGAGCGGCAGCCTCGATGGACAAAGACGCCCGGATTTTCATCATGGAAACGTTATGGGACAGGCAACGCTTTGATACCGCAGCTTATTGCCTGACGCAAATCAGCCTGTACTTCACGGCCATGGCAAACGGCAACAGCAAAATGTACCACTCCGAAGACCTGATACGCTGTATAGAAGCCGCCGGTTTAACCGTCGAAAAAATACACGACGGATTAGGAAAAGGTCATTCAATTTTGGTCTGTAAAAAAAATAAATATGCCGTTTGAAGAAATAAATGTTTTGGATATCCTGCCGCAGCAACCTCCGTTTGTGATGATTGACGCCCTGCTCTATTGCGACAGGGAAACGACAAAAACCGCTTTGCGGGTGCGGGAAGAGCATATTTTCTGCGACGACGGGCATTTATCCGAGCCGGGATTGATTGAAAATATCGCCCAAACCTGCGCCGCACGCATAGGATACATCAACAAATATATTTGCCACAATACGGTGAAATTGGGCTTTATCGGCGCCATCCGCAACATGGAAATATCCCGCCTGCCTCAAACAGGCGAACAATTGGTTACCCGGATTGATACGCAGGAAGAAATTTTCCAGCTGACACTTGTGAATGCCTGTATCCTGGTGGGCGAAGAGCTGATTGCTTCCTGTGAAATGAAAATATCAATCACCGACATAGACAGTAAAGAAAATGAATGAAAACAATAAACCCTTAAAAGCTTCCAAAGAAATAGATATCCGATTCAACGAAGTAGATTCCATGAGTATTGTCTGGCACGGCTCGTATGTCCTGTATTTTGAGGACGCCCGCGAATGCTTCGGCGCCAAATACGGCTTGGGGTACCTTGATATTTTCGGAAACGGTTATTATGCGCCTTTGGTGGAGCTGAAATTCAACTATAAAAAAACGCTGGCTTACGGAAAGAAAGCCCGCATAGACATTACGTTCCGCAATACGGAAGCGGCAAAAATTATTTTCGATTATGAAATATTCAACGCCGTTGACGGCTCGCTGGTCGCCACCGGTTATTCCATCCAGGTGTTTCTGGACAAACAGTACCAGTTGCTTTGGGTCAATCCGCCTTTCTATGAAGCATGGAAGCGAAAAATGGGATTGCTGCCATGATAAT
Source organism: Prevotellaceae bacterium (assembly GCA_031279475.1). Classification (GTDB taxonomy): domain Bacteria; phylum Bacteroidota; class Bacteroidia; order Bacteroidales; family UBA932; genus JAIRLC01. Next base: position 16,226 of record JAITIL010000125.1, read on the forward strand.
ACGAATTGGCGACAATATTATTTCTTCCCTGGGATTTACAACGAAGGAGAATTACCAGGCCGTAAAATCAGGGCAAACGGGATTGCGCTTCTACGGTTCCTGCCTGGATTTGCCGGAGCCGCTTAGGGCTTCATTTATTGACAAAGAGCGCTTGAATGATTGTTTTGCGGCAATTTGCAAGCATCCCGGAAATTATACTCCGCTTGAACAGGCGGCTATTCTTTCGGCGTCGCAGGCTGCGGAAGAATTCGGCATTGACCTTTCCGACCCGCGCGTATTGTTTTTCTTTTCGTCCACGAAAGGGAATGTTTACTTGCTCAACGAAAAGGAAAGCGGATTCAGCCGCAACCATATCTACCTTTGGCACACCGCCCGGGTGGTAGCCGGATACTTTCACAATCCGAATACGCCGGTAGTCGTTTCCAATGCCTGCATCTCCGGGGCGGCGGCACAGATAGCCGCCTTGCGGGAATTGGAGGCAGGGCGTGGCGATTATGCTGTGGTAACCGGCGTTGATTTGCTGTCGAAATTTGTAGCGTCCGGTTTTCAATCCTTAAAAGCCTTGTCGACGGAGGTATGCCGGCCGTTTGACGTTGCCCGGTCGGGACTGAATTTGGGAGAAGCCGCCGCCACATTGATTTATAAAAGAGCCCCTGCGGGCGACAAAGAGGATATCGTCCTGCTGCAGGGAGCTATCCGTAACGACGCCAACCACATCTCCGGCCCGTCAAAAACGGGGGAAGGCAGCTTTCTCGCGTTGAAGGCCATTTTGGAAAACACGGCGGCCGCCGGAGACCTTGCTTTTATCAATGCGCATGGCACCGCCACAAGTTACAACGACCGCATGGAATCTATCGCCATTACACGCGCCGGATTGAATACGGCTCCCGTCAATAGCCTGAAAGGATATTTCGGGCATACCCTGGGCGCTGCCGGGGTTTTGGAAAGTATCATCTCCATGCAGGCCTTGCGTGACGGCGTTGTCCTTCCCGCGTATGGCTTCGAAAACGGAGAACAGGAATATCCGCTGAAAGTAGCCCGCACAATAAGTCCTGCGGAAAAATCTCATTTTGTAAAAACGCTTTCCGGCTTCGGAGGATGTAATGCCGCCTTGTTATTTAAAAAAAAGAATGGAGCTGAATATTAGCAAATACACGTACATCAATCAGCTATTTGCTTCGGTGAATGGGAAAAAACTGGTTGTAACCGGAGCGCCGGAAAAAGGGAAATTCCTGACGGCGCTTTACCGGAAGTTGAATGTTGAGTATCCCAAATTTTTCAAAATGGATACCCTTTCAAAACTCGGTTTTTTAGCCTCCGAATTGATTTTCGAAAACGGCAAACAGCGCTTCATCCCACGGGAAGACGGGGTTATCATTTGTTTCAACCGGAGCTCCTCCCTGGAAACCGATATCCTGTTTCAGTCTTCCCTGGAACCCGGTAATTTTTTCCCGAGCCCGTCGGTTTTTGTATATACGCTTCCGAACATCGTGGCGGGAGAAATTGCCATCCGGAACAAATTTCTCGGTGAAACGTCTTTCTATATTTCTGAGAAATTCAACCCGGAACAAATTTTTAGCGCCGTAGATATTGCTTTTCAAAATAATAAAACTAATTTTGTACTCGCTTCATGGGTCGAATCTTTTGAATTATCCTGTGAGGTTTTTATGCTGTTAGTAGAGAAAAAGACAGGGAAAGACGCTATCCCTTTTTCTATCAAATGTATTACTGAACTATTTAATAACGAACACTTATATGGATGAATTGATTTTAAACTTAAAGAAAGAAATTATTGAAGTATTAAATTTGGAAGACGTAAAGCCGGAAGACATTATTGACGACGCTCCCCTTTTCGGCGAGGGTCTCGGATTGGATTCCATTGACGCCCTGGAACTGATTGTCCTCATGGAAAAGAACTACGGGATTAAATTGAAAGACCCTGCACAGGGCAAGGAAGTCTTCCGGTCGATTCGGGTGATGGCGGACTACATTCAAACAAACCGTACCAAATAGATATGCAAAAAGACATTTTCGTCACCGGCATGGGTATTATTTCCGCAACGGGAATTAACCGGCAGGAGACTTTGCTCGCCTTACGGGAAGCCCGTACCGGTATCGCTCCCCTTCGCTACCTGGACACTGTTCACACCGAATTCCCGGTGGGAGAAGTTAAGCGGAGCAACGAAGAAATGTGCCGCATGCTGCATATTCCCGAAACGGAAATCTTAACACGTACTTCGTTAATGGGGATGTTGGCTGTGCGCGAAGCCTTGGAACAGGCTTCCCTGCATGGAAAAACCGGCTTGCGGATAGCATTGGTTTCCGGGACTACCGTCGGTGGCATGGATAAAAGCGAGCGGCATTACCTTGATTATTTGGAGAACGATACGAAAAACGCTTATATCGCTATCCATGATTGTGGCGCCTGTACAGAAATAATCGCCGATTATTCCGGGCTTTTTTCAATCACGGAAACAATCTCAACCGCCTGTTCGTCGGCGGCTAACGCAATTATAACCGGCGCCAGTTTGCTTCAGGACGGAAGGACAGACGTCGCCATTGCCGGCGGCTGTGAATGTATCACCAAATTTCATTTAAACGGGTTCAATACCCTGATGATATTGGACAGGGACCCGTGTAAGCCGTTCGATGAACACAGGGCAGGCTTAAATCTCGGGGAAGGCGCCGGCTACTTGGTGCTGGAGACCGGGGAGAGCGTGCGGAAGCGGAACGTAAAGCCATTGTGCCGCCTTTCCGGTTATGCCAATACCTCTGACGCTTTTCACCAAACGGCTTCTTCTCCCAACGGGGAGGGCGCTCGCCTTTCCATGCTCAAAGCATTGGAGAAAGCGCAGTTAAACCCGGGGGAAATTGATTACATCAATGCGCATGGAACGGGAACGGAAAACAATGATTTGACCGAAGGCATTGCCATACAGCGTGTTTTTGGAGAAAAAACGCCGCCGGTTTCTTCCACCAAATCATTTACCGGGCACACCACAAGCGCTGCCGGCGGCGTGGAAGCGGTAATCTCCCTCCTGGCCCTGCAGCACAATTTCATCCCGGTTAACCTGAATTTTTCGACGCCCATGAGCGAATTGTCTTTTACTCCGGTCACAAAAAAAGAAACTTTCGTTCCCTTGTCTCACGTCCTGTCTAATTCGTTTGGCTTTGGAGGCAATGATACGTCCCTCATTTTTTCAAAAACATAAAAGTATGGCAAAAGAGGTGTATCTATGGGCTACCAGGCAAATTTCCGTTCAATCTCCATTGCGTGAAGACTGGATGGATGACCCGCTGTATTACACGGAGCCTTATGTGCGTTCCATCGACCCTGACTACAAACAATATTTTCCCCCGAACACCATACGCCGTTTAGGGAAAATACTAAAACGCGCTTTGCTTACATCGCACCGGGTCATGGAAGAAACCGGCGTTACCCATCCCGACGCCATTATTACCGCTACCGGACTGGGCTGCGTGGAAAACACTGAAATCTTCCTGGATGCATTGGTGCGGGAAGGAGAAGCGCTCCTTAAACCTACGCACTTCATGCAATCTACGCACAACACCATCAGTTCCCTCATCGCCATTGACGTCCATTGCCACGGGTATAACACGACGTATGCCCACAAAGGAATTTCGTTTGAATGTGCGCTGCTGGATGCTTTTCTCCAATTAAAAAACGAACAGATAGCGACAGCCTTAGTGGGCGCCCACGACGAAATGACGCCAAACTGTTTCGTTTTGTTGAAACGCACCGGATATTTGGGCCATTCCGGAAACGGATTTAGTGGAGAAACCGCTGTCAACATGCTCCTGGGCGGACAATGGCGGGAAAATGCCCTTTGCCGTTTGCGGGAAGTAGCGTTTCTTTACCGTCCGGGGAAGGGCGACTTGCAGCAATCCCTGGAGCATCTCCTGCAACAGTCGCATTGCTGTTTGGAAGATATCGACGCCGTGATGATTGGCAATAATGGTCGGGAAGAGAACGACCGGATTTACAGGGAGAATTGCCCCATACTGTTCCCCGGCAAGAAACTACTTCGCTACAAACACCTGTTCGGCGAATCATACACCGCTTCCGGGCTGGGCGTACATGCCGCCGCCGTTTGTTTACGCCAACAACGCATCCCGGCACACCTTTTCATCAACGCAGGAAACGGGGAACAGCAAGGCGTAAAACATATTTTATTTTATAACCAGTTTGAGAATAAAAATCACTCCTTTATCCTTTTATCGGCATGTGGAAAATAATTCTATTATCAATCGTACAATGTTTATTTTTGTCGGGCGGGCAGGTTTTTTTAAAATTTGCCATGAACCGAATCGACAAGTTTAGCTTTACATGGATATTCTTCCGGGAACAGTTCACCAACTGGTGGTTGCTTGCTTCGGGAATTAGCATGCTTGCCGCCACCTTTTTGTGGTTGTATATCATCAGGCATTTTGATTTTTCCATTGCTTATCCTATGACAAGCGTCAGTTACCTGTTTGGAATGCTGGCCGCTATTTACATCTTTCAGGAAGCCGTTCCGTTTACCCGCTGGATAGGCCTTTTGCTGGTTGTGGGCGGGGTTGTTTTGATTGCGAAATAGTTTTTAAAATATGAAGAAAAAAAATCTCTCCTGGCTCCTTGTCGTTCTCATTTCCGGCATAAACCTGCAGGCGCAGCAACTTGTTCCTGTCACAAAGGAGGAACAGCGCTACATGCTGGAAAAAATAGAGGCTTCCTCTGCAAAAATGAACACCTTGGTTTGTGATTTTGAACAAACAAAAGCATTGTCTCTCTTAGACGAGAAAATGATTTCAAAAGGGAAAATGTTTTACAGGCAAGACCGTTGTTTGCGATGGGAATATCTTTCGCCGTATACTTACACTTTTATTTTGAACGATAAAAAAATCCTGATGCAAACCGGAAAGAGCCGGAATGTGGTGGACGTGAAGTCCAACAAGCTCTTTCAGGAAGCAGTCAAAATCATGATGGGCAGCGTTAATGGCAAGGGCTTAATGGATACGAAAAACTTTCGCGCCACTTATTACTGGGGTGAGAAAGCATGGACAATTATCCTTATTCCGCTTCAAAAAGAAATGAAGCAAATATTCTCCTTGATTGAGCTAACACTGGATGTGGAAGATTATACCGTTGATAAAATAAAAATGGAAGAGCCTAATGGCGACGCCACCCTCATCCGGTTATGGAATAAACAATTCAACCTGAAAATTGATGATGAAAAATTCGCTGTTGATTAACGCCGTTTTATTTTGCCTGTGCCTGTTGCTGTATGCCGCTTGCGTTGCCACCCACAGCGCTTCAACAACCGGGAACAGCCAGTTTTTGGACAAAGGGGAAACCTCCCGTTACCAATTATTGATTAAAGCCAACCAGTCGGAAATAACCGGGATTATGCTGCTGAAATACATGGCGGGCGAATGGCGGGGAAGTTTAATTAATGAATTTGGCGTGAAAGTATTCGATTTGACTGCGACAGGGGGGAAATGCCGCCTGCAGCACATCCTCCCGTTGTTGGACAAGTGGCACATTCGCCGAACTATTGCTTCCGACTTTGCTTTCCTGCTTTGGAACGCCGGGCAGGGAACGCCGGGTAAAGGGAAAAGCATAGAACAATTGCCGGACGGGGCATTTTTATTGAAAAACGAAAAACGCCATATAACATATTTATTTCAACCGGTTAAATAATGAAACTAATCCATGATTTTTACCAAATAGAACAGGAGAACGGCGGAGAAACGCGATTTGAATATGTCCTTTTGCTGAACAAATATCATTTCATTTACAGCGTGCATTTTCCGGGAAATCCGGTGACTCCGGGTGTTTGCATCATCCAGCTCTGCAAAGAATTGATGGAACACCGCATGGGGAGGTCGTTTTTCCTGAAAAAAATAGAAAACGTGAAATTCCTGTCGGTCATCAATCCGCTTGTCGTAGACCGTATCCAAGTGGCGTTTTCTAAAATCGTTCCCGTGGAAAACGGGTACAAATTTTCGGCGTCGGTTTACCGGGGAGCCGTTGTTTTTACAAAGTTGAGCCTGTATTTACAAGCTACCGATACTTAATTTGCCGGACAATGGAATTACCGCTTGAAAACGAAATGAAAAGCCTGGGCGTTTGCGTGGTTATCCCCACCTACAACAACAGCCGGTTTCTGCCGTCGGTATTGGACGCAGTGTTATCCCATACCTCATCTGTTATTGTAGTAAACGACGGCTCTACAGACGGAACAGGCAAGGTGCTGGAACGTTACCAAACCACCCTGGAAATAATTTCTTACCGCAACAACAAAGGCAAAGGATATGCACTCCGCCGGGGGTTTGATAAAGCGGAAGAACTTGGCTGCCGTTATGCCGTCACGCTGGATTCGGACGGACAGCACGCAATAAGCGATTTGCCCCTGTTCCTTGAAGCAATAAAAAAACATCCGGGAGCAATGATTCTCGGGAGCCGGGAACTGAAACAGGAAAATATGCCAAAGAAAAACACGTTCGCCAATCAATTTTCCAATTTTTGGTTTACCCTGCAAACCGGAAGGAAATTGCCGGATACGCAAACCGGTTTCCGGCTTTACCCGCTTGCCGCAATGAAGAAAATGCGCCCCTTCACCTCCCGCTATGAGGCTGAACTGGAGCTGCTGGTGCGTTTGGCATGGCGGAACATTCCCCAAATCCCGGTATTCATTCAAGTGCGCTATCCGCCCGGGGAAGAGCGGATAACGCACTTTCGCCCCAGCGTTGATTTTTTACGCATCAGCCTGCTGAATACCTGTTTTGTTTTTTTAGCCCTTTGCTACGGTTACCCGTCCCGTTTTATCCGGCGCTTCTTTCATTCAAAACGATTGTTATCCTGATGCTATGATAAGATTTTTCCTTTCCATATACGATTATTTCCTTTCGCGCCGGAAACTTCTTTTCGTTTCTGTAACAGGCCTGACAATTGGCATGGCGCTTGCCTGTTTCCAGTTGGACTACAAGGAAGACATCGCCGAATTTCTCCCCGGCAGGGAAGAAAATAAGCGCATCAATGCGGTTTATCAACATGCCGGGAATTCGAGCCGGTTAATCGTTTATTTCGCCGGGGCAGATACAGCCGGGAACCATACGGAACGCATCATTGAAGCCATTGATTATTTCACACGCTTGTTGGCGGAACGCGATAGCGTACACCGCATCCCGGAAATTGTTTCGCAAATTGACGAAAGCCGCATGTGGGAATTAACGGAATTTATCCGGCAAAATGCGCCTTATTTCCTTACGGAAGAAGACTACAGCCGGTTCGAAGCCTTGCTGACGGAACAGTGGATTGCCTCACAAATCAAAGAAGATAAACGCCTTTTAATGCTCCCTCCGGGAAGCGTCATGAAGCGGCATATTCAAGCTGACCCCCTAAATCTTTTTTCACCCCTGCTCTTGAAGCTGAAGAATTTCCAAGCCGGGGAAACATCGAATTTGACCGATGGTTACATTTTCTCCCCCGACGGGAAAAAAGGAATGGTTTTCCTGGCCTCTCCTTACGGCGTTAGCGAAACAGCGGGGAACGGCGCGCTTTTGTCCATGATAGACGAAACAGGAAAGGAGGTTGAACAAAATTTCCCCGAGATAAAGTTGAGTTGTATTGGCGCGCCTGCCATCGCTGTAACCAATGCCAGACAGATAAAAAAAGACAGCCTGCTGGCCATCACGCTTTCAACCGTTCTGATGCTTCTTTTGTTGGTGTATTTTTTCCGCAGTGTCCGCCATATAGGGCTGATATTCCTTTCCGTTTTATTCGGCTGGTTGTTCGCGCTGGCTTTACTGGCCCTTTTCAAGGGAAGTATTTCCATCATCGCCGTGGGTATTGGCTCGGTATTCATCGGCGTCGCCATCAATTATCCGTTGCATCTTATCGACCACCTCAAACACCAACCCAACGTAAAACAGGCCTTGAAAGAAATTACGCCTCCTTTACTGATTGGGAATATCACTACCGTGAGTGCGTTCCTCAGCCTGGTGTTCCTCAGTTCAGACGCCATGCGCGATTTGGGGTTATTCGGCTCCCTGTTATTATTCGGCTCCATTTTATTTGTGTTGATTTTCCTGCCGCATCTCGTAAAAAAACACGCCGGCGGCACAGCGCAAACGCATTTAACGTTCAAACGCCTGTCGGCCTTTTCCCCGGAAAAGAGGAAGTGGGTGGTCATCCCGGTATTGCTGTTGACGGTTTTATTCTTGTATCTGAGCCAATTTACCGCTTTCGATGCGGATATGAACAACATTAACTACATGACCGCCCGGCAACGCGAAGATATGCAAAGCCTGTGGCAATCGGTGGAGAAAAAAGAGCAGGAGGTGGTTTATTTTATTTCAGAAGGACGGTCGTTAGACAGCGCTTTGGGCGTTTACGAACAAAACGCCGCCTTGCTGCACGCCCTGCAGCAGGAAGGGCAGATTGAAAGCATTTCCGGCGCAGGGCCTTTCCTGGCTTCCAAAGCGGAGCAACAAAGGCGTTTAAATCGATGGCACAACTTTTGGGAAACCCGTAAAGAAAGTTTATGCAAACAGATAGAAAACGCGGCCAGGAGCGAGGGCTTTAAGTCTGGCTCTTTTGCGCCGTTTTTCCAATGGCTCGAAACGGATTTCACGCCCCGGGATGAAAGCTATTTCAGTCCGCTCACATCGCTTTTGGCAGGGAACTACCTGATAAAAGATGAAGACAAAACAATGCTTATCCATTTGCTGTATTGTGAAAAAGGGAAAACCGCCGAACTGGAAAACACGATAAGAGCGGCAGCGAATGGCGACGCCTTCGTGTTCGATTTCCGCGACGCCGGGCAGCGAATGGTAGACGCGCTTTCCGGTGATTTTAATTACGTGCTTTACCTCTGCGGGTTGATGGTGTTCCTGTTCCTCACCCTCTCTTTCGGCCGGATTGAATTGAGCTTGCTGTCGTTCCTGCCTTTGGCAATTGGTTGGATATGGATTTTGGGGCTGATGCAAGTAGGCGATATCCGTTTCAATATTGTCAACATCATCTTAGCGACGTTTATCTTTGGGCAGGGCGACGATTATACCATTTTCATCACCGAAGGGTTGATGTATGAATATGCCTGTCGCCGCAAAATGCTCGCCGCCTATAAAAACAGCATTGTACTGTCGGCCCTCGTCATGTTTATCGGCATGGGTACGCTGATTTTCGCCAGGCATCCGGCCTTAAAATCATTGGCGGAGGTGACGGTAGTGGGCATGTTTTCGGTTGTCCTGATGGCTTACCTTATTCCACCGGCTATTTTCCACTGGTTGACTAAAAACAAGAGGGGCTTCCGGGAAATACCCTTCACGCTCAAGCGCCTGCTTTTTTCCCTGTATTCGTTTGTCGTTTTCCTGATGGGAAGCCTGCTGATAACGCTAACCGGTTTTTTCATTTTTGGGTTTTGGGAAAAAACGGAGAAGAAGAAACAGCGTTACCACGCTTTGCTGTGCGGGGCGGCGCGTTTTGTCATCAAGCGAATACCGGGGGTGGAATTCAACTACGAAAATTTATCTGGCGAAACGTTTGGAAAGCCGGCTATAATCATCAGCAACCACCAATCGCATTTAGATTTAATGTGCCTGATGATGTTGACGCCCCGCCTGGTTATTTTGACCAACGACTGGGTTTGGAACAATCCTTTTTACGGGCGGCTAATCAAGTTTGCAGACTTTTACCCGGTATCGAACGGTATCGGGAACAGCATAGGGAAACTCTCCGACAGGGTGCAAAACGGTTATTCAATTGTTGTGTTTCCTGAAGGAACCCGTTCGGCCGACAGTTCAATCGGGCGTTTCCACCGGGGCGCATTCTATTTGGCGGAAATGCTGGAATTGGATATCCTGCCGGTGTTCATTCACGGGGCCGGCGACGTTTTACCCAAGAGCGATTTCATGCTGCGGACAGGAAGTATCAACATACAGGTGCATCCCCGCATTGCCCCAAACGACGCCCGCTACGGAGAAGACTGCCCTTCCCGGGCAAAGCAAATCCGGCAATATTATCGTCAAACATTTGCTTCGCTGTGCCAAAGGTTTGAAACAGCCGCTTACTTCAAAAATTTTGTCCTGCACAACTATTTTTATAAAGGAGCCCATATTGAGCGTAGCGTCCGCAAAACGTTGCAACAGCACGCCTGTTATTCCCAATGGATTGATTCCCACATCGGAAATGGCCCGGTTTTAGTCGAAAACAGCGGGTATGGGGTGTTTGCTTTCCTGTTCGCCATGGTACACAAACACCTGCAGGTTATAGCTGTAGAGGAAGACGAAGACAAAGTGGCGCTGGCAAGGAATTGCGCCGGAAAACCAGACAATTTGAGCATTTATAAAAAATCGGGATTACCCGGCAGTCTGGTTTTCGATGCAATTTATGTTTTAGACAAAGAGAAAGTAGTAGAAGTGAAATACACAAACGAGTAAAAATGGACAGGCATGTAATCATTATTGGAAGCGGTTTGGGCGGGTTAACCTGCGGTTATATCCTGGCAAAAAACGGTTATCGCGTAAGCCTATTGGAGAAAAACGCGCAACTGGGAGGGTGTCTCTATGTGTTTGCGCGAAACGGGGCGAGGTTTGAAACCGGGATGCACTACATCGGCAGTATGGAGCCGGGGCAAAACCTGCACACTTTTTTCAACTACCTTTCCTTGTTGCCCGACGTGAAACTGCATCCGCTGGATAGCATGGCTTACGATGTGATTTCCCTGTCTGGCGAGCGCTTTAACTTTGCCAACGGGCAGGAGCATTTCATCGAAACCCTGGCGCAGCGTTTTCCCGGTGAACGGAATAACCTGCAAAACTATTACCGGATAATGGAAACAGTGGCCGATAATTCGCCTTTATACAGACTTCGATGGAACAATGCCTTAAACTTGCTTAACCCCGATTACATCAAAAGGAGCGCCAGCGACTTCATTGCTTCCACCATCAACCATCCGTTGCTGCAACAGGTGGTGGCGGGCAATGTGCCGCTCTATGCCGGCGTGGAAGGCAAAACATCATTCTATATTCACGCGTTTATCAACCATTTTTACAACCAAAGCGCCTGCCGGATTGTAGGTGGAAGCGCCGCTATTGCCCGCTCGCTGGTGCGGTCGATTCGCGCTATGGGCGGCTCCGTGCACGCCTCTTCGCCGGTTGCGGCAATCCATTGTAACCAAACGCAAGCCGTTGGCGTCACCTTAAAAAACGGGGAAGAAATCAGGGGCGACTATGTCATTTCCGCTATCCATCCCTTGCGCACCATTGAATTGCTGGAAACGCCGCTTATCCGTAAATCTTACCGCGACCGCATCCTCAATTTAAAAAATACCCCGTCTAACTTCACCGTATATATCCAGTTCAAGAAAAATAAACGTCCCTACCTCAACTCCAATTTTTACCACTACAACGGAAACCGCGTTTACGGTTGTGAAAATTACACCCCGCACGACTGGCCGAAAGGCTTCCTCTACATGCACCATTGCCCTTCCGCCTCCCCGCAATATGCGGAAACGGCCGTCGTCCTTTCCTACATGAATTTTGAAGAAGTGTCACGATGGAAAGGCACATCTGTCGGACGCCGGGGGGCAGGCTACGAAGACTTCAAACGGCAAAAGGCGGAACGCTTGCTGGATGACCTGGAAAAACAAATACCGGGAACACGCGCAGACATAGCGCAATACTACACGTCTACACCCTTGACTTATTTGGATTACACGGGTACGGAAAACGGCTCGATGTACGGGCGGCTCCGCGATTGCTCGGAGCCGGTACAAAATGTGGTTTCACAACGCACCAGGATACCCAATCTCTTTTTAACCGGGCAGAATACCAATTCCCACGGCGCGCTCGGCGTAATTATCGGGGCAATCCTCACCTCGGGCGAATTGTTAGGCGTTAACACGATTGTCAAACAAATAATAAAAGATATTTCCTGAAGTTGGGGCCGCCGCCCTGATGAAGAAAAAAGCGGCCGTTCTATTTGAACAGCCGCTTCCTCGTTCCAGTCTTGCAAGATTGCCTTTTTTACAGGAAGACACAGGATTTGCAGAAGAAACGTTTTCAATCCAATTTATTTATTGTTGTTGTTGTCTAAGGATTTCAGGATTTAAAAATTTAAAGATTTAAAGATTTCAGGATTTAAAGATTTAAAAATTGTTTATAATTCATAATCCATAATTCTAACTAATAATTCCTGACACAACGCACTGAAAAGCCGTTGAACTTGCCGTTGTAGTTCTGCAGGGAGACGTAGTCCTTCGTATTGAAGTACAGGCTGTGCGCGTTGGTGCTATCGTTGAACGTACTACTCCAATAGTAGGCACCGTCC
>JAITIL010000028.1 GCA_031279475.1 Prevotellaceae bacterium
TATTCCATCAATATCGTGTATTTCGCACTGGGGAAAGGCGACGATTATGTGTACCACGGCCACACCGCGTTCCGCGGCCTGCACACCGGCGACAAACTACAACTCACACCCGCACAGCGTGAGGAGTTCGGCATGATGGAAGCCGGCGACCTGTTCCCGGAGTACTACATCCTGGAAGTTACGCATTTTAATGACGTGGCCAAAGACACCCTCGACGAATGGATTTATTACTTAAAGAACGACAAGATTGAAGAGGGTTTCAGTGCGCAGGGCCTGGTACAGGCGCGTGAGCTGTTGGATTACGACAGGTTGCCGGACGAAGAAAAGCAGGCGTATGACCGCGCCGTTGATAACCGCCGCAGTGAACGGAGTTCTATCCATACCGCCAAGAAAGAGGGCATTATGGAATGCGAAGCCAGTGGATTAGAGAAAGGCAGGGCAGAAGGCAGGGCGGAAGAATTAAAGAACATTGTGCTCAAGGCACACCATGGCGGCTTTTCCACAGCGCAAATACAAATCATCACCGACTTGAGCAAAGAACAAATAAAATCAATATTAACCTGTCAACCTTTTTCAGGACGTGACACACTTAACGCTTAGTTCTTCATTGTTCATTGGATGGTGGTAAGTTCCATTAACAGTTAATCTTCCTTGCCAGGTAGCCCGTTCCTCAAGGCGGCGGTCGAGCAGGCGCAGGAGTTCCACATTGCGCAATTTGCCCCAGGGCAGGGCGTCCACAAACTTGGGCGGCGTTTCGTTCACAAACCGCTCTATAAGGATAGCGGGCGACAGGCGTTCTAAAAAGTCAACGAAAAAATCAATATAAGCCGCCAATGAAAACTCAACGAAATATTCGGGATGAGTGGCGTATTCACGCGCCATAGCCGTCCCCTTAATAATTTGCAGCTGGTGAAATTTAACGGAAGTGAGCGGCAGGGCGGAAATAATTTTTGCGGCCGAGAGCATGTCTTCCCGCGTTTCGCCGGGCAATCCGAAAATAAAATGACCGCCCGTGCGGACGCCGCGCGCGGCTGTGGCCTCCAGCGCCCAGCGGGCGGCGGCAAACGTGTGTCCGCGATTAATGCGTACCAATGTGCGGTCGTAGCACGACTCTATGCCATATTCAATTTGCACGAACCGGTTTTTGGAAAGCTCCGCAAAATAATCAAGTTTTGCGTCGTCTACGCAATCGGGGCGCGTCCCCACCACAATCCCTTCGATTTGAGGATGCCGCAACGCCTCTTCATAAATTCCCTTTAATTTTTCTAACGGGGCGTAGGTGTTGGAATACGACTGGAAATACGCCAAAAACCGCCGGGTGCGCCGGTAACGCACCGCATGAAAGCGTATGCCTTCGTCGATTTGTTGGGTTATGCTTTTTTGCGGGTCGCAGTAAGAAGGGGTGAAAGCTTTGTTATCGCAATACGTACAGCCGCCCCGCGCCTTTGCGCCATCGCGGTTAGGACAGGTAAATCCCGCGTCAACAGTTACTTTTTGTATCCGTTCCCCGAAGTGTTGTTTAAAGTAACCGATGTAGGAATTAAAACGTTGATGAGGGGCTTCGGGCAAGATTATAGCTTTACTTTTACGATTATCTTACGGATTACGCCGTCGCCAATCATCGGGGCGTGGGCGTCGTATGGGAAAAAGATGACAATATGCCCCGGCGCCAGCGTAAAAAATACGTCGGGCTCGTCGTCATACAGCGCCATATCCTGTTGTTCGTTGTAGGCGGTATGAAGGATTTGGCAATGCCGGCGGTCGCGCCAGCCCATGGTCTCCACACCCTTAACCAACACCTGTATGTCGATATGCGAATCGTGCACTTCCAATTTAGCCGCTTCAGGCGTTTTGCCCGGGCCTTCGCTCACGGTAGCATACACGTTGTCGCCGTCGATGACATGGCGGCCTTCGGCAAGCTGTTCAAGCGGCTGGCGGCGCAAAAAACGATAGGCTTTTTCAAATCCGGGATGCATGGAAAAATAACGCTCCAAACCCAATAGCGAGTCAATAATCATAATAAAAACTTTTAGATTAGGCTACGAAGATACAATTTATTTCGAAATATTGCCGTATATTTGCCGAATTATTACTTTTTACAAAAATATTATGGCAAGTATCCGGAATATTAAAAAAGACATTGATTATCTGATCGGCGAAGTTATTTCAGACTGTTGTACATTCATGGCGCTGTATCCCGAAAAGAAACAGGAAGAAGCACTGGCGCTTATTCACGAAACGATTGATTTGCGCAACGCGTTAATCACGCGCGTGAACCATCCTGAAGGCAAAGCCAAGGCGCACTACCGCGCCATATTCAACGACCTGCTCAAGGGCGTTGATGAATCATTTCAAAAAATCAGCGCTTTTACGAAATAGCTTGCCTCCCTTCTGTCGCCACGCCGGCAGCTATTTTCTTAATTAAGCCCTGCAACACGTTTCCGGGACCTAATTCCACGAACGTTGTCGCACCGTTGGCCGCCATGCGTTGTATGGTTTGTGTCCAGCGTACCGGCGCGGTGAGTTGCGCAATGAGGTTTTTCTTGATGGCCTCGGGGTCGGTATAGGGTTTGGCGTCTACGTTTTGGTAAACGGGGCACACGGGGCTGTTGATGGCGGTTGCTTGAATGGCTGTTTCGAGTTCCGCACGCGCCGGCTCCATCAAGGGAGAGTGAAACGCGCCGCCCACAGGCAACAACAACGCGCGTTTGGCGCCAGCGGCCTTCAAGCGTTCGCAGGCCTCCTCCACCGCTTTCACCGCACCGGAAATCACCAATTGGCCGGGACAGTTGTAGTTGGCGGGGACTACCACGCCGTCAACCGAAGCGCATATTTCTTCCACCTTCGCATCGTCTAATCCCAGCACAGCGGCCATAGTGGACGGCTCATATTCGCAAGCCTTTTGCATGGCCAGCGCGCGTGCCAACACTAACCGCAACCCGTCTTCAAAACTCATGGCGCCAGCCGACGCCAACGCCGAAAATTCGCCGAGCGAGTGACCGGCCACCATCTCCGGAGTGAACCCAGACAACGATTTCGCCAAAATGACCGAGTGCAGAAAAATAGCCGGCTGCGTCACTTTCGTTTGTTTAAGATCGGCGTCGGTACCCGAAAACATCAAATCGGTAATGCGGAAACCGAGGATGTCGTTCGCCTGTTCAAAAAGCGCTTTGGCCTGCGGCAGCGTATCATACAACTCTTTTCCCATGCCCACGAATTGGGCGCCCTGTCCGGGGAATACGTAAACTTTCATAACATTTTCAATTTATAATTTGCGGGGCAAAGATACAATTTTTTAAAATAACCAAAATTTGATTACCTTTGTGTCCTGAATTTACCATTTTGGCCTCGTAGTTCAGCTGAATAGAACGTCAGATTCCGGTTCTGAAGGTCGGGGGTTTGAATCCCTCCGGGGTCACCAAGAAAGACACGCCATAAGTAGCAGTATTAAAGCCTTTCAAAGATGAAGGGCTTTTTGATTTTTTAATATTTGAAACATTTTTTCTAATTTTGAGGCGAATTGGGTGCCGAAATAGGTGCCGAAAAAAGGGCGGTTATGACATTTTATATTTTGTTACGAAAGGAAAAGCAACGTAAAGATGGAAGTTTTCCCATTGCTTTAACGTTCCGGTGGAATGGAGGTAAGGGATATATTAAAACAGGTTTATGTGCCACCAAAAAACAGGTAGCAGAAACTAAGGACGGAGGCCTAAAATTGACTGACAGCTTCCTTAACCGGCTACTTAACGACCGGATGGGGCTATACAATAGAATAGCGCTGGAAATGGGATTATCAGCAAATTCTTACAGTGCACCGGAGCTGGCAAAATATATCGCTCAAAAAGCCATTGAGCTAACATCGCCGAAGCAACCGGAGCCGGAAAAAATAAGCCTTACGGATTTTGCCAATGAGTATGTGCAAAGACAAAAAGAATTGAATGAAAAAAAGCGACTTAATTCTAAGGGGTCTGCCGGGAATATACAAACGGCTATGAATAGTTTGTGTCGTTTTTCCGGTAAAAGCAATTTATTATTTGATGATATTACGGTAGAGTTTTTGAATGGTTACAGCCACTGGATGCTAACCACACAGGGCCGCGACGGGAAGGGCATAAAAGGGCGCGGATTGCAACTATATTTAGGACATCTTAACCAACTGTTTCGTGAGGCCGAAAGAGTATATAATAATAAGCGGGAGCGCATATTTATTATATTTAATCCGTTTGAAGATTATAAAATCCCAAACCCGCCCATGCCGGAAAAGCGGGCTATCACGCTGGAACAATTGCGCCAAATACGCGACTACCGACCTACCGAAACAGGCGGACGGCTGGAATTGGCGCAAGATATGTTTATGCTCTCGTTTTATCTAATTGGGATGAACGCAGTAGATTTATATACGTGCCCGCCGGCTACAGGAAAATATATCACATACCAACGCAGTAAAACCAAAAGCCGGCGCGATGATAAAGCGGAAATATCGGTGCTTATACAGCCCGAAGCCGCCCCACTATTAGAAAAATATGTCGGGGCAAAACGGTTGCTAAATATACATGAACGATATGCTATTGCTGCTAATTTCAATGCGGCGTTAAACAAGGGGTTAAAGGTAATAGGAAACGAAATAGGCATTCCAAATTTAACGTTTTACGCTGCCCGGCATACGTGGGCAACCCTCGCCGAAAACAGTGTGGGTATTGACAAATATACGGTACACAAGTGCCTGAACCACGTTGATGAAAAAATGCGTATGACCGACCGCTACACCAAAACCGACTGGCGCCCCATTAACAGGACCAACCGGCAGGTGTTAGATTTTTTGGCAGCCGGTGTTGAGGCGGATGAGGATGTTTAAAAATAGCAGGGAAAATAAATAACATTTTTTATATAAAAAACTTGCATAATAGTAGAAAATGTTCTATCTTTGTACCCGTAATCAAAATGCTAAAAAAATGAAATATTCAGAACTCCACAGAAAAATCGTCCGGAATGGATGGACATTATTAAGAGTAAAGGGAAGCCATTACATCTATACCAAAAATGGTGAAAACTATACAACTCCCTATCATGGGGCAAAAGAAATTGGTGAAGGGTTGAGAAAGCAAATAATTAAAGAAATGGAGCTTACGAAGTAAGCCCCCTAAAAAAATCTCTTATGAAAAAGTTAAAAATTATCATCGAAAAAAGCTGCGATTATTACGATGCGTATGCTGAAAATTGCGCAGGCATAAACGGAGCGGGCGAAACCGTAGAAGCAGCAAAAGCAGATGTGTTGGAGGGATTAAAAATATTCCTCGAAACCTCTAAAAAAATACCGCCAATTTTAGCGGGTGATTATGAAATTGAATATGTATATGATGTGCAGTCGTTCCTTAAATACTACGGGAAAGTACTAAGCAAATCCGGTTTAGAACAAATTACAGGAATCAACCAAAAACAATTGGGGCATTACGCCAATGGCAATAAAAAACCACGTCCGGTAACAGTAAAGAAGATTGAGGTTTCATTAAAAAATTTTGCAAACGAATTACACCAAGTGTCTTTTTGCTCTTAGCATTTTGATTACAACACTTGGCTGGCCCCGCTATTTATTTAGCGGGGTTTTTTATTCTATCTTCCGGGATTAAAGGTTGAGGGTGTTTAAGATTTTAATTTGTTTGAAAGAAATTTCACCAAATCTTCAACTTCTTTTTTACTTAAAGTAACAAAAACATTATCGCTTTCTGTATAATTTATGGATATATTCATAGATATAAAATCGCCTCCTAAGAAAATTGGCATGAACTTAATATGACGCCCATTGTCATTTTGAAAATTCAAACTCGAATTATTTATGTTTTTATGTATTTGTATTGTATCAATGTCATCAATAGTGATTTTTTCATTTTTAGATAGTTGCAGATAAGTGGAATTAAAAACAAATTTTTCTTTTAAAACATCCCCATTTTTCAACTTTATGTCAACAATTTGATAGCCCATTCCCTGTTCGGGAAACTGCTCTAATAAATTAACTTGCTCATCTGATAATTTAATTTTTACATTATTTTCCATAATCACGTGTTTCAATATAGGTATCATGTGACGTCCCTGTTTCAAAGTAAACTTCTATACCGCCTCCATCGTGCTTATTTGCAGGTTGTACAATGCCTCTTTGTAAAATATCGTTTGATTTGGGTTTAATGTAAAAAGCCCATTTTATTGATTCATCATTAGGAAGGGCATACCTATCAATTGGGTCGTCTGTATATTTAACACAATCAAGATAATCTTGCTGAGTAGTAGCAAAAGATCCAGCTTTAAGTTGTTTACTATAAAAATCTATTCTTCTGTCGTCCTTGTAAGCGGATAACCGGATAAAAATATCAGAACCATTTGCATTTTCTTTTTTACCATCTTTTGCTCCTACCCCGCCCGAATATCGATGTTTATTTTCTTTTTTACGTTCATTAAGTATTCTTGCCTCACGAATACTTGGAATAAGAGATATCGAATTTCGGTCAAAATCTAATGTTCGAGCTTCATTAAGTGCACTTGAAAACCCTTTTGTAATCAGTTGTCTCTTATAAGAGTTAAAACAGTCATCATCATCAATAATTAGTTCGCTATTATATACTACAAACCTGTTTTTGTGGCTTTTACCAAGTACCAAGGCCTCAATAATTTGATATCCCATACCTGTTTCCGGAAGTGATAAAAATTTATCAATATCCATATTAATAGCCCTATAAATCATAATTTTTTGTTTTTAATTTTCTTTCTAAAAAAAATGTCATTCAACAACCCAATCCGTGTTTGATTTTACTTCAACTTGTACAGTACCACCCTCTGGTGGTAAAGTTATTTTTTCGGGCGTAACCTTCAAAAATGGTTTTACTTTCTTTGATTTACTTTTTTTCTTAATGGTTTCTTTGTTTGTTCCCCATAATTTTTATTTGTTTAATATTTCTAAATTATTTTCACCAAATACTAATTTTAGTATCTGTTCTTTTTTCTCTTTTTTCAGTTCAATTTGTAATGTTACTTTTTCATCTACACATAAAGTGTTTTCTAAAATATCATTCGAATCGATATATTTCTTAGGATAAGTAATAACATCTATGATAGTCATTTCAAAAATAGTTGCAATCTGTAATAATACATCATATTGCAATCCTCTCTCACCTTGTTCAATAAGTCCATAACCGGACTGTCCCATACCCAACTTTGAGCCAACATATTCTTGGCTAAGACCTTTCTTTTTCCTGATTTTTACAATATTATCTAAAATATTATTCCTTTCTTTTTTTTGTTCTTTTTTCATGGCATAAATTTATTTAAATATTTATCAATAAATTGCAATTATCTTACACAAAATAATCACAAAGTAAATTATATATATTGCAAATTGTAGTATCTTTGCAGAAATTTTAAATTAAATGTTGTGTTAAAATTTATATTACGCCGTTATATATTAGAAATAATATCTGTATTTATTTCGGTTACAGCTATTATAATAGCGTTAGTTGTAATTATATCCGGCAAATAGCGATAATTGATACTATTAATGAAGCTGCTGCTATAAGGATAGCTATAATTGGCAACCAACGAGTTTTGTATGTCCACCTTGCAACTTTCGTTTCTTCACGCACTTTTATTGCCGCTTCTTCTTTACGGACTTTTGTTATAAAATCATCCATTTATATTGATTTTAATTATATTTATTAAAATTTTTCTATCTAATTTTCAATCAATTATAAATTATTCACCACATATTGCTGTATAATAATTGTAAATTACTACAAATTGTCATATCTTTGCATTCGATTTCGATTCCAGAGTAAGAGAAATCGGACGCATAAAATAAAGAACTGGGTGTGCAGCAAGTCGCCCACAAGAGGACACAAGGGAGGGAAAATCGCCTGGAATCGAAATCACCCAACCTTGTGTCCTTATTTTTTAACAGTTACAAAGGTAGTAAAAATTTTACGTGAAAATAAATAGTAATCTAAAATAATCATGAAAACAAAACAAATTCGCCGGATTTGCCCGAATTGTGCACATTCTGAGTTTATAGAAGGTGACTTCTTTAAATATGGCGTTGAAAGATACCACTGTAAGAAAGAGAATGTAGAAATGGTAGTAGTGAATATGCATAATTCGAAAAAGGAAATAGGGGTACACGGCATTTTTTCGAAAGAATGCTTACTTTTCAAACAAGTATAAAAACAATGAACGTGCTAATAAACACATATAAAATAAGCGATTTGGTAGATGCTATTCAAATAGGCTACCGGGAGTGTTTGCGTGACCGCGGGGAGCTTCCGCGTTGCGTTACACAGAGTGAAGCCGAACGCATATACGGGGGTGCATTATTAAAAAAATGGCGGACAGCTGGGTTAATAGAGCCTGTTAAGACCGGTGACAGTCGTAATAACATGGTATTATATGATGCGCAGCGGTTAGACATACTATATTCTTCAACGGTATTTCCAAATAAAAAACAAATATTATGAAAATTTTTAAGGTTGTGAACAGGGTGTTGATGTGTTTACTTTTGCTGACAGGTATAACGTCATTTGTTGCCGTATTTTTAGGCTATACGCATCAATGGATTGTCGTTTTGTTGAGCTGCGTGCTCTATCTTTCGTTGTGGTACAGTGAAAAAGACATGGAAAATGATACACGAAGAAAGTAAATTACAACGGATGTGCGTGCAATGGTTTCGCGTACAGTTTCCGCGCTTAACGTTGTTTGCCATTCCCAATGGCGGGCGGCGCGGCAAGGTTGAAGCGGCCATAATGAAAGGTGAGGGCGTGCTGGCTGGGGTGGCTGACCTGTTTCTGACGTTGCCCAACATGGAATACAACGGGTTATTTATAGAAATAAAAACACCGGACGGGCGGCAATCAAATAGCCAGTGCACTTTTGAGCGCAGGACTATCGAAAACGGCTATTGCTATAGGATTTGCCGGACGTTTGAGGAGTTTAGAGATGTGATACTAAGCTATGTTGCCTGAATGTATAATTAAATTTCAAAATATGAGACCTGTAACCGATAAAACAGTACAAGTTCACGAAGTATGTATGTGCGGAGCTGGAAGTGTGTATCAAGGCTCCTATCCTGTTAAATGGCGCGATTTTTCAAAAGCTGGAATTACACGGAAAACAGACCGTAAAACAGGTAGTAAATTTTTGTTAATGCGAATTTATTATGACAAATGTACATGCCATGAATAATAAACAAAAGTACATTGATTTTCTCAAATCGAAGATTGAGATTGCGCCCGAAACAGGGTTTGATTTTAATATGCCGTTTATGAAGTTTGCCGATGGCACGGAGCTGAAATCGCACCAGCGCGACGCTATCCGGTGGGCTATTAAAGGTGGGCGCCGGGCGCTCTTTGAGAGTTTTGGGCTGGGGAAAACCATCCAGCAGCTTATCATTTGCCGGGGCGTGTTAATGCACGAAGAGAAGAACTTGGCGTGGGGAAAAGCACTTATAATATGTCCACTCGGCGTGAGGCAGGAATTTACCCGCGAGGCTAAGAATAAGTTAGGAATTGACATTTACTACATAAAAACGCAAGAAGAAGCGGACGCTGCGCCGGAGGGCAGTATTTTAATCACCAATTACGAGCGGGTGCGCGACGGGAATATTAACCCGAAGAAATTCCTTGTTACCTGTTTGGATGAGGCGAGTGTACTACGGTCGTTCGGGAGCAAAACCTATCAAACGTTTCTTGACAAGTTCAAAGGCGTGAAATATAAGTTTGTCGCTACTGCCACACCGTCGCCGAACAAATACAAGGAGCTAATCCACTACGCCGGTTACTTGGAGATACTGGACACTGGCCAGGCGCTTACACGCTGGTTTAAGCGCGACAGCACGAAGGCTAACAACCTGACGCTGCACCCGCACAAGGAGCGCGAGTTTTGGATGTGGGTTTCGACGTGGGCGCTGTTCCTCACCAAGCCCTCCGACTTGGGCTATTCCGATGAGGGGTATGATTTGCCGGAAATGAAAATCATTTATCATAAGATTTCAGTTGACCACAATACTGCCGGCGCTGATGCCGACGGACAGGTAAAGATGTTCCGTGAGGCGGCGTTGGGGTTAAAGGAAGCGGCAAAAGAAAAGCGCGACAGCATGGCGGCACGGATTGCTAAAGTGAAGGAAATTATCGACGGCGACCGTGACAACAGCTACATTATTTGGCATGACCTCGAAGCCGAGCGACACGCCATAATGGAAGCACTGCCAAAAGACAGCTATAGCATCGCAGAGGTGTACGGCTCGCAGGACATGGACATACGCGAGGGTAATATCATTGATTTCTCAGAGGGAAAAATACAGTATCTGGCCACAAAGCCCGAAATCAGCGGGCAAGGGTGTAACTTCCAATATCATTGCCACAAAGCTATTTTCACCGGCATTGGCTACGAATTTAACGCCTTTATTCAGGCTATCCACCGCGTTCACCGCTTTCAGCAGCGCTATCCGGTAGAAATACATATTAT
>JAITIL010000073.1 GCA_031279475.1 Prevotellaceae bacterium
CAGATGGTTTACAAGAAGGCATAGCAGAAGGCATGGCAAAAGGTCGTGCAGAGGGTTTACAAGAAGGCATAGCAGAAGGCATGGCAAAAGGTCGTGCAGAGGGTTTACAGAAAGGCGAGGCTATTGGTTTGGAAAAAGGTTTGCGGGACGTAGTGCTTAACGCTAAGCGCAAGGGACTCTCCATAGCGCAAATCCAAGACATTACCAACCTGTCTAAAGAAAAAATCGAAGAAATACAACTCCAATAAGCAAACCCAAGCCTTCTTTTTAAATTTTTATGAAATTTTGAAACCTGTCTGCCGTCTAAGTTGTCAATCCCTTGAAAATTTCTTCCAGCGGCTGCTGTTGCAGGTCAATGGCGTCGGTGGGTTTGTCGAATACAATATTTCCCCTGTTGATAATGACAATGCGGGAGCACATGGCTTCCACCTCCTGCATGATGTGGGTAGACAGCAGCACGGTGTGGTCGTGGCCGAGCGCCCGTATCAATTGCCGGATGTCGGAGATTTGGTTCGGGTCAAGCCCCGAGGTGGGTTCATCGAGAATGAGCGTCTCCGGCTCGTGCAGCAAGGCTTGCGCCAAGCCCACCCGCTGACGGTACCCTTTCGACAACCGTCCTATTTTCTTATGTTGCTCGGGGGTGATGCCCGTGAGGGCAATGACTTCCGCCGCGCGTTTTTTCGCTTTGCGCCCCAACCCTTGCAGCCGCCCCATCAACTCAAGGTATTCGCGGACATACAGGTCGGGATACACCGGGTTGTGTTCCGGCAGATAGCCGATGCCGCGCCGCGCCGCCAACGGCTGTTCGGCGATGTTAAACCCGTTCACGATGGCCTTTCCCGTATCGGCCGGCAAATACCCCGTCAGGATTTTCATTAACGTGGATTTTCCGGCGCCGTTAGGCCCCAACAAACCCACCACCTGCCCCTTGGGGATGTCAAGACTCACATCGTGCAGCGCTGTTTGCGCTCCGTATAATTTACTGACGTGTTGGATAGTTACCGGCATATTGGCACATCTAAAGTTAAAGACAAATGTACAAAAAAATCCTGCCACATTTGTCTTTTTACGAAAAAAATAATACTTTTACATTTTAAACTCTTACATTATGATAAAATTAGCAGTAGGTATTGACATTGGCGGAACCAACACGGTTTACGGCATTGTAGACGAACATGGGAAAATTTATGGCGAAGGACATTTCCCGACGCGGAAGTATGCGGACTTCGAGCTTTTCATGCAGGCGCTGGCCGATAATATAAAATCGCTGGCTACTGATGTGCCCGAAAATTATGAATTAATCGGGTTAGGACTTGGCGCACCTAATGCCAATTATTATACAGGGAATATTGAATTTGCGGTGAATTTATTATGGACAGGCGTGTTGCCCATTGCGCAAAAACTCAAAGAGCACTTCCCGGGCTTGCCGGTTGTGATTACCAACGACGCCAACGCCGCAGCCATTGGCGAGATGGTATACGGAGGCGCGAAAGGAATGAAAGATTTTGTGGTGATTACCCTTGGAACCGGCCTGGGGAGTGGCATTGTGGCGGGCGGCGAATTGCTGTACGGGCATGATGGCTTTGCCGGTGAGCTGGGACACATTATCGTCACCCCCGACGGGCGCGAGTGCGGATGCGGCCGGAAAGGATGTCTCGAAACGTATGCCTCGGCCTCCGGGATTATACGCACGGTGTATAAACTGCTGGCCGACCATCGCGGCGACAGCGAATTGAAAAGTATCAGTTTTAATGAGCTTTCGGCCGACATGATTACCAAAGCGGCCATTAACCGCGACCCTATTGCGATAGAAGCCTTTGCCCACACCGGCCGTTTATTGGGCCTTGCCCTGGCCAACATGATAGCCATTACGTCGCCCGAGGCCATTTTCCTCTTTGGCGGCTTGGCCAAGGCCGGAAAATATATTTTTGACCCGGTGAAGGAATACATGGAAGAAAATTTGCTTAAATTCTGGAAGGGGAAAGTAAAATTGTTGCCCTCGGGATTGAATGACGAAACGAATGCAGCCGTGCTGGGCTCTGCGGCATTGGCCTGGAAAGAAATTAAAAATAAAAAATAAATTTATAGTATGACTCGCTATTTTATACGTGCATTTAAATCAATAATACTGTTTTTTGTGATAGTCGTTTTGGTTTTTGTGGTTAGTTTCGTATTGGGTAATTCGTCCGACAATCCCATTGCGTTTAAAGACCTGTTGCTGGGGAGCGATCTTTTCCACCTTGCTGTTTTTGGGTTGGTTTTTGGGCTGGTGTATCCGCTTTTCGGATATGTAAAACGGAAGGTTTACATCAACCATTCGTTCGACGAGGAAAAACAAGAGGTTATTCGCCTGTTTGCCGACGTGCGGTTTGAACTGTTGTCGGATGAAGATAAAAAAATAATTTTCCGGCACAAAAATCCGGTGGCGCGCTTCATGCGTTTATATGAAGGCAGTATTGAAGTTGATTATTCGGAAAATCCTGTCATACTGAGTGGCCTTCGCCGCGATGTGGACCGTCTGGCACGCCGGGTACAACAATTGATGCAAAAAGAAACGGAACAGGCGTCTTAAAATTCCAGGAGTTAATAATAACTTCAGTTAAAGTGTTGAATTATGAAACCTGAGCCCAAACCGCACCTTTAACTGCACAATTTCCGAACGGGTGCCAAGGCGAACCGGCGGCCCCCAAGTACCTGCGCCTTGTGATACATAAAAATGTGTACTCCCTTTTTGGCGATAACCCCAATCCAATTCGTAAATACATTTGGTGAGTATGCTGAACGGCCATAACTGCCCGCGGTGCGTATGCCCCGATACCTGTAAGTCAATTCCCGCTTCCACTGCCTCGTTCAATTTTACGGGCTGGTGGTCTAATAGAAACACCGGCTTTTCCTTGTCCAAAGCCGTTTCCAATAAATCCTGCAATGATTTCCGCGTTACGCCATTTCGTTCGCCGCTCCGGTCCAGTCGCCCGGCGATATAAAAACTGCTGTCGACCAACACCACTTCATCCAACAACACCTGCACGCGGTGCGCGCTCAAATATTCCACGGCACGCGAAAGATTGCCATAACTTTCATGGTTTCCGGGCGCAAAGTACACCCCAAGCGGCGCTTTTATTCCCTCCAAAATATTGCCGAGTCTTTTGCGCGCCACCGCCGCCGGATTGTCGTCGAACACATCGCCCGGCAACAACACAATGTCGGGCTGTAAATCATTTATTGTGTTTACCCAACGCTGTAGGGCGCTACGCCCGTTAATGCATCCCAAATGCAGGTCGCTGGCCATTACAATATTCAGGCTGCTGCGCCCTGCCACATGCTTGTTAATTTCAATGTCCACCGTATTCACTATGGGTCGCGTGGCATTATAATGTCCCACCGAAAGCAATGTAAGCGCGCCAACTGCCAGTATACAAAAAAGAGCAAATTTTACCATGCCGTAATGGGCGTACAACCACGCCGGTTTTTCTCCAAACCCCCGCAATATGATACGCACAAAATCTATCAGGGCTACCGAAAAGAACAAATACAATAACGCCGCAAGCCAAAACGAGCCGAGCAACCAGAAAAAGTCGATGACAGGATTGTCGAATGACCGTTTTAAAAATTGTGCGCCAATAAATGAAAGAATCAGTAACGGCGCCACGGTTGCATAAATCCAACGATAACGCATCCCTGTTTCAAGCGCCTGCCAACCACGCACAAAAACATACGCATTGATTAGCAAATAAACGCCTAAAATCAAAACAAATACGAGTACAAAAGAAGTTTTCACAATAATTTCTAAATATAGTTATAAATTTTCCAACGCATCTTTCACCTCGGCCAGCAACCATAAAGGGGTTGAGGTAGCCCCGCTGATACCCACCCGGTCGCCCGGCACAAACCATTCGGCCCGGATTTCTTCGGCATTACTGATAAAATAAGTGCCGGGATTACTGTCTTTACAAACCTGGTATAAAAATTTCCCATTCGAAGAGTTTAATCCCGCCACGAATATTACTTTATCAAACCGGCGGCAAAATTCCTGCAAGGCCTGCCGCCGGTGCGTTACCGAACGGCAAATGGTATTTTTCACCTTCACCTCCACCCCGGCCTGCAACAAGGTGTTCACGATATATTGAAACCGGTCAATCGACTGTGTGGTCTGACTGTACAGGGTAAGCTGTTTCGGAAGCGCTTTCAGGTCTAATTCTTCCAATTCATTAAATACCACCAAATCGTTGTTAATGTACCCGGCAATGCCGATGACTTCGGGATGCGTGGCTTTGCCATACAGGTAAATATGTTCACCGCTACGGTAGGAGCGGGCTACCTGTTTCTGTAATTTCACCACAATAGGGCAAGTGGCGTCGACGATTGTGTTGTCGTTTTTTTGCACCGCCGCATAACTGGCCGGCGGCTCGCCGTGCGCACGGAACAAAATACGTTTATGATGCAGATACGGCAGGCCATCGCGTTGAATAGTCTGCAAACCAAGCGCCTTCAGCCGTTTGTTTTCTTCTTCGTTATGTACTATTTCACCCAAACAGTACAGTTCATCCTTATGGTGTAGCGTTTCTTCCGCTTTCTTAATGGCATTAATCACGCCAAAACAAAAACCCGCTGAAGAATCCGTTTCCACATGCAAATTAAATCTTCTCATTTGGAAGACAAAAATAGGAATTTATTTCATTTCTTTTTATCTTTGTGGAATAAACTGTAAAAATCCACCACTTAAAACAGCTGCATGAAATTAAAAGAATGGAATAAGGACGATCGTCCCCGCGAAAAATTAATGCTAAAAGGCTCCGTTGCGCTTAGCGACGCCGAACTTATTGCTATTTTATTACGTTCCGGCACCCGTGAGCAAACGGTTATCGACCTTGCCCGGCATGTGCTGTCGCTCGCCAACAACAGCCTTGCCGAATTGGGAAAGATAGACCTGAAACAGTTTCAAGCCGTTAAAGGCATAGGGCTGACTAAAGGGGCTACTTTACTTGCAGCGCTTGAACTGGGCCGGAGAAGGGCAATCCCCCATACGGAAGAACGTCCTGCGATTTGTAAGGCCATGGATGTACAAAACATCATGGAGCCGATATTGTCGGATTTGACGTATGAGGAATTTTGGGCGCTGGCGCTTAACCAGGCCGGACGGCTAATCGACAAAAAGAAAGTAGGACATGGCGGCCTGTCGGCAACACCGGCCGATATTCGCATCGTATTCAAATTCGCCCTCGATAACCTTGCCACACAACTGTTTTTAGTGCACAATCACCCTTCCGGCGAAAAATTTCCAAGCAAAGACGACATAACCCTTACTTTACATATGCAAAATGCTGGGGATATGCTAAATATAAAAATTGTTGATCATATTATCATTGCCGGGAAGAATTATTTTAGTTTCAAAGAAGAAGGATTATTATAAAAAATTCATATATTTGTGTCTGTTAAAGCAATTTTTATAGAGAATTTTTTAAACCAACAATTATGAAAACAATGAAAAATCTTACCATGATTATTGTTATGAGCGCCATGACTGCATTAGTTGCGTCATGTGGGGGGTCAAAAGGCGTGGCGCCTACGCAGGGAGCTGTGGAAATAGAGGTTCCGTGTCAAAATTATTTTTCGGATACGCAATTTTTCCGTGGCGTGGGCGATGGTAAAAGCCAGGACATGAACACCGCGCGCTTGAAAGCCCATACCAATGCCAGCGCCGAACTGGCTGCCGGCATACAACAGCACATTGGGCGTGTAGTAGAAAACTACCGCAAAGAAATGGATGTGGCGAAACAACAACAATTCGGCCAATCTTTCCAGGCAAAAATCAGGACTACCGTAGACCAAATAGTATCCAACACGGCAGTGGCCTGCACAAAAACACTGCGTGAAAAAGACGGCTCATACAGTGTATACATGGCGCTGGAAGTGAATAAAGACGAGGTGTTAACCCAAGTGAGCAAAGCCGCCATTGCCGACAAGGAAATTCAATTGTTGTTTGACAGCGAAAGATTTAATCAAACATACAATGAAGAGCTTGAAAGATATGCAAAGCAACGGCAGTAAACATAAAAAAATAAAGCTAAAATACTTGTTTGTTTGTGCGGTATTGGTGGCGTGCACTACGGCCTGTGCCGCACAAATAAAAGTAATTGAAAAAAGTGCAAAAAAAGCGCCTGCATGGGTTAATGGCGTCGAAAAAAATTTCCTTATCGTATCGGCCACAGCGCAAGATGTAGAAGCCGCCAAGGAAAAAATACTGAACAGCATCCGCGAACAGGTAGTGCATGCCGTAGCGGTGAATGTGAAGTCGGCGGCGGCCATCAATGTGCAGGAAACCGTGCTCGACGGAAAAGTGCGCCAATTCCTTGAAACCACCGGCACAACAATCTATACCAAATCGGGAAACGTCCCTTTC
Source organism: Prevotellaceae bacterium (assembly GCA_031279475.1). GTDB lineage: Bacteria > Bacteroidota > Bacteroidia > Bacteroidales > UBA932 > JAIRLC01. The sequence continues at coordinate 6,401 of JAITIL010000073.1, forward strand.
CTGAGCGAAATCGCCCTGTCGAATGCCGTTGACTATTACTGGGAAAAACAACAAAACAAGAAAACCAAAGCGGTTACCATTGCTTACCATGTGAAGTATCCGTTTCCTGAAATACAGTTACAGCAATTGGTTTTTGAGTTTAAAGAAGCGGATGAAAAAATGACGGCACAGTTAACCGCCCTGTGTGAAAGCGCCGGGGACATAACGAATGTAGAAGATATAGGCAAAAATATTACCGCCCTGCAGCAACTCCAAAAATTTTTCGACGACGGGCGCAAAGAGCAGGCTGCCGCATGTGTCGCCAACTATCGTAATCTCTATACCTGCGTTTCGCTCGAAGAAAGCGGGCGCCACGCCGGCCATTTATCCTACCGGCTTATGCTGGGCGGAAAACCCGCCGTCGCCATACAAAAGCCGCGGGTAAAATCAAATTGCGCCGATAATATCAGCGTCAAGACATACGACAATGGCAGCGCCGGTATCAGCTACCAAACGGGCGGCTGCTATGCCGGCTTGGACAATTATATTGAAGTAACTTATAATTTTGGCGGAAAGAACGTGTCGCAAAAATTCTTTTTCACTGTAGAGGAATAAATGAAACCCTGCATCTTGTACTTTTTACTGCTCGGTGTGGCGGCATGCGGAAATCCATCAACGCCAAAGCCCGAAGGATATTTACGGATTGACCTGCCGGATAAACATTACCGGCTGTTCGACAGTGTAACGTTTCCCTACCGGTTCGAATGTCCGGTGTATGCGCGTGTGGCGCCCGATACCACAAGCTACAATCACGAGCCCTACTGGTTGAATATCAACCTGCCGGAAAAGGCGACCATACATTTCAGTTATAAAAAAATAAAAAATAATTTCCCCGATTTGTTAAACGACGTCCACAATTTTGTATACCGCCATGTGATTAAAGCCAGCGCGATTACCGAAACGCCCATCCGCTACAGCGGGAAAAAAACCTGCGGCATGCTCTATGAAATAAGCGGGGAAGCGGCGTCGTCCGTACAGTTCTATGTGACCGACAGCGTCCGTCACTTCGTGCGCGGCGCCCTGTATTTTATGGAAACGCCCAATTACGCTTACCTCGCCCCCATGATTAGCTATTACACTTTGGATATCGAACATCTTATAGAAACACTTCAATGGAAATAATATGGCTGTTTTTAGTATAACCCGCCACAAGTGCGGCAGCGTGGTTGCCGTGTGGAAAATAGAAGAGCCGGAAGAAGAATTGCGGCAACTATGCGCTATACCGCATAATGAACTGGAAGAGATGAACTACATTTCAAGTCCGCAACGCCGCATTGAACGGCTTGCCGTGAGGGTATTGCTCAATAAAGTGCTGGGCGAAAAAGTATACCTCGGGTATCACGACAACGGGCGCCCCTTCCTGCAAAATAATGTGGCCAACATCAGCATCACGCACACCCAACGTTTTGCGGCCATCGTTTATAACCCCTTGCTCGACGTGGGCGTCGACATGGAATCCCTCGCCCGCAATTTCACCGCCGTAGAACAAAAGGCCTTGTCGGACAAAGAACGCGATTACCTTTCCGACAAACACCGCCACACGCAACTTTGTTTGATTTGGTGCGCAAAAGAGGCCATTTACAAACGCTTTAGCGACAACGGCGTTGATTTCGCCACACAAATGTATATCGAAAAATTCACGCCTAAAAAAGAAGGCAAGCTCACCGCCACATACATCGATAGCGAAGGAGAAGAAACCGTGCTCACCCCGCACTACGAACTCATAGAAGACCACATGTTGGTGTGGGTGTCCCTGTGATTAACGCCGGGACGCCATGTATCGCGTCTTACCGGAAAACGGCGGATGGCTGAGCTTATACTTTTTAATTATCGTGCAATGTTAAACGTCGCGGTTTTCTGCCCTCTGTAGGCGCCCTTGCCGTGGATGGTGAGCTCGGCCATGCCCACGTTAATATTGTTCTTGTAGGTCACGTCGAAGTCTTTGCCCAGCGACAGGTTGAGGGTGGGCTTGCCCTCTTCGCGGTAGTGTACTTTGGGCACTACGGTTATCGGGCGTTCGGTGTAGGGTTGCGTTTCGATAGGCTCAATCACCGTGTGGTCGCCGGCGCCGAGGTCTTTTGGCAGGTGGTGGATGTACTTCCTGCGCAGCTCGTTCATTTCGTTGAACAGCAGTTGCAGCTGGTCTGACGGCAGCGCGTCGAGCGTCTGCTCCATAACGTCGCAGAAACTGTTATAGGCGGCCACCACCGTTTGCTTGACACTGGTGGCTGACGGCCCTTCGGCTTCGGCCATGGCTTCGAGGCGCTCGTTGTAGAGGAGATACAGCGCCGCGTTCCCGGCAGACAGCCGGTGGATAACGTCGGCCAGGCCCAGCGTGGCGGCGGCAGCCCCGGCGGCAGGGTTGCCGTTATAGCGCTCCATGAGGATGTTGATTTGCGTAGTTTGGCTTGCCAGCGGCTCATGGCTAATGTTCCAGAACGGCTTGAGCAGTTCGAGGAGCGTGGCGCCGGCGCCGGCAATACCGGGGATGCTGCTTTTGGCGGCGGTGGTGGTGGTGCGCTTGATTTCGGCGAAATCCGCGTCGCGTTGCTTGTCGGCTTCCCTGATTTTCGGGGTGAGCGCGCTGGCGTGTTGCTGGTTCAGCAGCGACATCAGCGTTTTGTTGGCCTCGATGAGCTTATTCAGCCGGACGTTGCCCAACTGGCCCAGCGCTGGGGTTTGCGGAACGGCGATTGCGATTGTTTCATCGCACAATCCGGCCAGGTTGTCGAGTTTCAGGGCGTCTACCTTGAGGGAAATAAATCTTTTCATCATTGCGGTTTTTAAAAGTTAACGAATATTGGTATGTTTTATGGCTTTCGCCGAAGTAATTACTGCCATTTTGTCCTGTTTTATGGAAATTGCAACTGCAATTTTCCCCATAAGCGCCCATTCGTGGAATTTGCAACTGCAATTTTCCCCATAAGCGCCCCATTCATGGAATTTGCAAAATTTAACGTTGACAGTCAAACCAATGCAAAGGTAAGGAGATTTTTTAAACTACCAACATAATTTAAAAAAAATTAAGGAAGGGGAAATAGTGGTTAGTGATTAACGGTTAACCACTAATTTTGGGTTTGTTTAATCGTCAGCATAACGGCGCCGCGGGGTAATTTGTCGCCGGTCTTCACCGGGATGGCGGTTATTTTGCCGTCGAAAGGCGCGCGGATGATGTTGTGCATCTTCATGGCCTCGAAAACGACTAACTCATCGCCGTTCCTTACGGCCTGCCCCGTCTTCACCAATATTTTTTGCACCGACCCGGGAATAAATGTTTTTATTTCTTCAGGATTGGGCTTAACCCACGGCTTGCGGGTTTGGAATTTTTTGGTGAATGTCGTTTTATAATTCCGTCCTTCTTCAAAAACCCGTAACGTTTTATATTCGGGCTCCGGCCTTGCCGGCAGGGTTGTTTTTTCTTCTTTCATAAGCCAAGGGTTTAAAATGGTGGAATACCGTGTTTTTTATTCGGCCGGCCTACATGTTTATCTTTCGACACGTTGATGGCATGTAAAATAAACTTCCGGGTGTCTTTCGGCTCAATCACCGAGTCGATGTACCCTTTTGCTGCGGCCACGTAGGGATTGGAGAACTTTTCTTTGTATTCTTCCACCTTTTGTTTGCGCATCGCTTCGGGGTCGGGCGCTTCCATAATTTCCTTGCGGAAAATAATGTTGGCGGCGCCTTCAGGCCCCATTACCGCGATTTCGGCCGTAGGCCAGGCAAACACAAAGTCGGCGCGCAGGTGGCGCGAATTCATGGCGATATATCCCCCGCCATACGCCTTGCGCAAGATAATGGTAATGCGCGGTACGGTAGCTTCGCTGTAGGCATACAACATTTTCGCACCGTGGCGGATTACCCCCGCATGTTCCTGGTCAATACCCGGCAGGTAGCCCGGCATGTCTTCCATCGTTACGATGGGGATGTTGAAAGCGTCGCAGAAGCGGATGAAGCGTGCGGCTTTGTCGGACGAGTCACAGTCGAGCACGCCGGCCATCACCAGCGGCTGGTTGGCTACAAAGCCCACAGTGCGCCCGCCCATGCGGCCATATCCGGTTACGATATTGGCTGCCCATTTTTCCTGTACTTCAAAAAATTCCGAACCGTCAACCACGGCGCGGATAATGTCGCGCACATCATACGGCTTTGTCGGGTCAACCGGCACAATTTTCTCGACATTGTATTTTCTGAGCGGTTGTTTTTCTTCTATTATATGGATGCTGTGCTTGTCGTTGTTCCAGGGGATGTATGACAGCAACGTTTTAATTTGTTGGAAACATTCCTGCTCGGTCAGCGCATAAAAATGGGCGTTGCCGGTGATTTCGCTGTGTACGCGCGCGCCGCCGAGTTCTTCCATGCTGATTTCTTCACCCAGCACCGACTTGATTACCTCAGGCCCGGTGATAAACATTTTCGAAATGTTTTCTACCACAAACACGTAATCGGTGAGCGCAGGCGAATACACCGCACCGCCGGCGCACGGCCCCAGGATGACGGAGATTTGCGGAATAACGCCGCTGGCCAACGTGTTACGGAAGAAAATTTCGCCATAACCGGCCAACGAGTTTACCCCTTCCTGAATACGCGCCCCGCCCGAATCGTTAATGCCAATCAGCGGGATGCGCATCCGCAAAGCGTAGTCCATCATTTTTACAATTTTGCGGGCATGCATGGAGCCTAATGAGCCGCCCGCCACCGTGAAGTCTTGTGCATAAATAGCTACCGAACGTCCGTGGATGGTGCCGGTGCCGATAACCACCCCGTCGCCGGGAAGTTCCTTGCCGTCCATGCCGAACTCGCGCGCATCATGTGCAATGAACAGGTCGTACTCATGGAATGAACCTTCGTCCAGCAACACATTAATTCGGTCGCGAACAGGAAGTTTCCCCATGGCGATTTGTTTGGCGATGGCTTTCTCGCCGCCGCCCAGGATAGCCTTTTCCTGCCGTTCTTTTAATTCTCTAATTTTTGTTCCTAAATTTACCATAAATATTAATTTAAGATTTCAATTGTGGCTGCAATGTTACAAAAAAACTACAACCTAAAAGGCAAAAAACGGAATAAATATTGCTATTTAAAATATAATCCTTTGATAGCCTTTTGTATAAAATGAAGGGACTGGTTTTTGTTAAAATTCATGGAAAAAATCATTACATTTGTATATTATAAGACGTCAAAAACTATGTCATTTGATACTTTTGTACATCGCCACAACGGCCCACGGGAAACAGATATTGAGCAAATGTTGCACGCTGTGGGCGCGGCTTCTTTGGAAGAACTAATCAGTCAAACCGTGCCGGGGAATATCCGCTTGACAGCGCCGCTGTCCCTGGATGCGCCGGTGAGTGAATATGAATACTTAGACAAGGTGAAAGCCATAGCGGCGAAAAATAAAATCGTTCGTTCGTTTATCGGCATGGGCTGGTACGGCACGGCTATATTACCTGTTGTATTGCGCAATGTGTTTGAAAATCCGTCGTGGTACACCTCTTACACCCCTTATCAGGCCGAGATTTCGCAAGGGCGTTTGGAGGCGCTGCTGAATTTCCAAACCATGGCGTCGAGCCTCACCGGTTTTGCCATAGCCAACTGCTCGTTGCTTGATGAGGCCACTGCGGCTGCCGAGGCCATGCGGATGATGTTTGAATTGCGTTCACGCGAAGCGGTGAAAGCCGGGAAAAATATATTGTTTGTGGATGAAAATATTTTTCCGCAAAATCTTGATGTGTTACTTACCCGCGCCGCGCCGCTGGGCATTGAAATAATAAAAGGCCGTTTTGATGAATATGTTTTCGACGAAAAATGTTTTGGCGCGGTGGTGCAGTATCCTGCCGCCAATGGCGCTGTGCGCGACTATTCGCCGTTTTGCGCCGGCGCGCATGCGCGTCAGGTGCTGGTAACCGCCGTGTGTGATATATTGTCGCTTGCGCTGTTGAAGGAGCCTGCGGCGTGGGGCGCCGACATTGCCGTGGGAAGTACCCAGCGTTTTGGTATCCCGATGGGTTTCGGCGGGCCGGCGGCGGCTTATTTTGCCACCAAAGAGGAATACAAACGCAGTATGCCCGGCCGCATTATCGGCGTGTCGGTCGACCGTTTGGGAAAACCCGCGTTGCGTATGGCTTTGCAAACGCGCGAACAGCATATCAAACGGGAAAGGGCGACTTCCAACATTTGCACAGCCACAGCCCTCTCGGCAGTAATGGCCGGCATGTTTGCCGTGTATCATGGCGCCGGGGGATTGAAGCGCATCGCCGCACATGCCCACAAGTATGCCGTGGTTATGGCGGGGAAATTGAAAGCGGCAGGCTACAAACTGGCTTCGGAGCATTTCTTCGACGCCATTGAAATACAAAATGTATGTGCAGAAACAATTCGTGAAAAGGCGCTGGCCAAAGGAATGAATTTCTTTTATCCTTCCGAACACAGCGTGCGCATTAGCTTTGATGAGGTAACTACCTGCGGGGAAGCGCAGGCAATAATGGAAATTTTCGATTTGAAGAAAGAATATACGTGCGATGATTTTTCAAAAAGCCTTGCTGTGCCGCGCCAGTCGGAAATCCTGACAGAAAAAATATTTCACCTGTATCATTCCGAAACGGAAATGATGCGTTATATCAAAAAACTGGAACGGCGTGACATATCCCTTACCCAATCTGCCATTCCGCTGGGCTCTTGCACGATGAAACTGAATGCGGCAGTGGAAATGTTGCCGCTGAGCTGGCCTGAATTTTACAACATCCATCCTTATGCGCCAGCCAGCCAAACGGAGGGATACCTGCAAATGCTCGGGGAGCTGGAACGTGATTTGGCCGTAATTACCGGCTTTGACGCCGTATCGCTGCAACCTAATTCGGGCGCAGCCGGCGAATATACCGGCCTGATGCTCATCCGCGCTTATCACGAAGCCAACGGCAACGCACACCGGAATGTGGCGCTTATTCCCACGTCGGCGCACGGCACCAATCCTGCCAGCGCAATGATGGCCGGCATGCACATTGTGCTGGTAAACTGCGATGAAAACGGCAATATCAGCGTGGACGAATTGCGTGAAAAAGCCATACGGCATAAGGATAACCTGTCCTGTGTCATGATTACGTATCCTTCTACGCACGGTGTGTTTGAAAGCCGTATAAAGGAAATGGCAGACATTGTGCACGAAAACGGCGGGTTGGTGTTTATGGATGGCGCCAACATGAATGCGCAAGTGGGGTTAACCAATCCCAGTGTTATTGGCGCGGATGTGTGTCATTTAAATTTGCACAAAACGTTCGCCATGCCGCATGGCGGCGGCGGGCCGGGCGTGGGGCCGGTGGCGGTGGCGAAACATTTAACGCCGTTTCTTCCTTCGCACAGCGTGGTGAAAACAGGCGGTGAAGGTGGCATTTCTGCAGTGTCGGCGGCGCCGTATGGCAACGCGCTGTTGTGCCTCATTACGCATGCTTACATAAAGCTGTTGGGCGCCGAAGGTCTTACACACGCCACGTCGCTGGCCATACTGAACGCCAATTACCTGTCGGCGCGGTTGCGGCCGCACTACAATACGCTCTTTACCGGCGAAACCAAACGGGTGGCGCACGAGTGTATTATCGACCTGCGGCATTTCAAGAAAGAGTATGGCATTGATGCTACCGATGTGGCAAAACGCTTGATGGATTTTGGGTTTCATGCCCCTACACTTTCTTTCCCTGTGCCTGAAACGTTAATGATAGAGCCTACCGAAAGCGAGTCACTGGCCGAACTGGAACGTTTGATACAGGCGCTCGTCCTCATCAAAGAAGAATGTGTGGCGGTTAAAGACGGTAAATTTGACGCTACCGATAATCCGCTGAAGATGGCGCCCCACACGGCCGCTGAGGTTACTGCCGATGAGTGGGCGCATCCCTACTCCCGCACGCAGGCCGCTTATCCGCTGGCATGGATATCCGAAAATAAATTTTGGCCGCATGTGGCTCGTGTCGATAACGGCTATGGCGACCGTAATTTGGTTACTGCGGCGGGTTGATTTAAAGATTTAAAAATTCAAAGATTTAAAGATTTAAAAATTTAAAAATTCAAAGATTCAAAGATTTAAAAATTCAAAGATTTAAAAATTTATTATAGTATGAAAATTCAAAATTACCTTTTTGTCCTCACAATTTTTGTTGTAACAGCTTGCCAAACCAGAAATACTGTAGAAAATGGAATTACGTATGCTACAATTGATGTAGAAGAAAGCTATCCTTTGTTAAATAATCCGGAAAATCCCAGCTATGAGTTGAAACTGTCATTTACCTATCCGGCGGCGTGCAAGGATGAGGAAGCGCTGGAAAAAATCCAAAGGCTGTTCCTCTCTTCCTTCTTTGATGAAACATACGCAAATTATGCGCCCGGGGAAGCAATGGCGCAGTATGTTAAAAACAAACTAAACGGTTATAAAACGCTGGAAGATGAATTTAAGAAAGCAATAAAAAAGAAGAAAAGCGACTCCCTGGTTCGGTTTTTTCATCATGAAGCGCTATTCAACAAAGTGGTTTTTAATAAAGGCGGCTTCATAAGTTTCAACGTGCATGCGGAAAATTATACCGGTGGCGCGCATCCTAATCATACGCTGACCAATCATGTGATAGATGTGCAGCGTGGGACATTCCTCACGGAAGAAGAGTTGTTTGTAGAAGATTTTAAAGGCAGGATGGCGCAAATTTTAGTAAAAAACATTACGGCGCAAAAAGAATTGGATAATCCGGAACAATTGAAAGAGCTTGGGTTTTTCGACATTGGTAAAATCGTCCCGAATGGTAATTTCCTGCTTGATGATGACGGCGTCACATATTCTTTCAATGAATATGAAATTGCTGCATATTCCGCAGGTACGATAAATGTGCATGTTGCTTATGACGAGATAAGAGATATCTTACGCAAGGGAAATCCCATAAGGCATATAGTGAAATAATTGGGTTGGGAAAACGTCAAATAAGGAAGAAGATTTGCTTAATATTCCGATTTTTTTACTACCTTTGACGACCTGAATAGATGTAATTAGACCTATGATTGAAAGTAATGCCAATATCATGCGTAAGCGTTTTGCGCAATATGATGAACCCCAGCAAGTGCAGGCCACGGGGCTTTATCCTTATTATCGCGCCATCGAATCGGAACAGGACACGGAGGTGTTGATAAATGGGAAGAAAGTATTGATGTTCGGTTCCAACAGTTATTTAGGATTGACCAGCCACCCGAAGGTAAAAGAAGCGGCAAAGGCTGCCATTGACAAATACGGAACGGGCTGTGCGGGTTCGCGTTTTTTAAACGGGACACTTGATATTCATATCGAACTCGAAGAAAAATTAGCCAGGTTTGTGGGCAAAGACGGCGCGCTGGTCTACAGCACCGGCTTCCAGTCAAACCTCGGCGCCATTCCCACCGTCACTACACGTAACGATTATATTATCCTCGATGAGCTAAACCACGCCTCTATCATTGAGGGCGCGCGCCTGTCGTTCGCAAAAACGTTGAAGTTTAAACATAACGACATGCAGTCGCTCGAAAAAGTGTTGCAACGCTGCGAGCCCGATGTGCTTAAACTTATTGTGGTGGATGGCATCTTCAGCATGGAAGGCGACATTGCCAACCTGCCTGAAATTGTGCGCCTGGCCAAACAGTATAACGCCAACATCATGGTCGACGACGCTCATTCATTAGGCGTCATTGGCGAACAGGGGCGCGGCATTTCGTCACATTTCAACTTAACCGGCGAAGTGGACATTATCATGGGTACGTTCAGTAAATCGTTGGCGTCTATTGGCGGATTTCTTGCCGCCGACAAAGACACTATCAACTTCATCAAACACAATTCACGCTCGCTAATTTTCAGTGCAAGCGCCACGCCGGCTGCTACGGCAAGCGCTTTGGCCGCACTTGAAATTATGCAAACCGAGCCGCAGCACATGGAGCAGTTGTGGAAAAGCACCAACTTCTGCATGAAGGAATTCCGCAATATGGGCTTTGACACAGGGCACACGTGTACGCCCATCATCCCATTGCTGATTCGCGATAATATGAAAACCTACCGCTTCACAAAAATGGCATTAGACGAAGGTGTGTTTGTAAACCCCGTGGTGTCGCCGGCAGTGCCTGATAATTCCACCCTGATACGTTTTTCCCTGATGGCCACCCATACGCAACAACAGCTTGATTTTGCACTGGGAAAAATACGAAAAATAGCACAACAACTCGATATCATTAAGTAGATACGGTTATGATAAGCATCAAAGAGGTAAATACAAAAAAGGAGCTAAAACAGTTTATCAAATTTCCCTTTGAGCTTTACAAAGGTAACGAATTCTGGGTTCCGCCTTTAATAGCCGATGAAAAACGGACATTGAGGACAGACCTTAATCCTTCTTTTGCCGCCGGCTGCGAAGCCATTTATTTCCTCGCCTGCAAGGACGGGAAAATTGCAGGACGTATTGCGGCCATAATCAACCACCGCGCCAATGAAAAATGGAAAAATAAAACCGCCCGTTTTGGCTGGATTGATTTTATTGACGACTATGACGTGTCGGGCGCATTGTTGGAAGCCGCAGAACAGTGGAGCAAAAGCAAAGGTATGACCGCTATTCATGGCCCCATGGGGTTTACCGATTTCGATATTGAAGGCATGCTGGTGGAGGGATTTGAACATGTGCCGCCGATTATCAGCCCCTATAACTATCCTTACTATCCACAGCATCTCGAAAAACATGGATACGGCAAGGCGATAGATTGGTTGCAGTATCGTTTTAACGCCTCGCAACCGGTACCTGAAAAAGTAAATCGCATCAATCAACTCACTGCACAAAAATATAACTTGCGCACGGTAATCTTCAAGAAAAAGAAAGAGATTATGCCGTATGCCTGCAAATTTTTTGAGGCCATCAATGTGTCGTGGGAAAATATTTATGGGTTTGTGCCGTTTACGCCCGAACAAATAACGTACTACCTGAAATCGTTTTTTTCTTTTATCCGTCCCGAATTAACCTGTTTCATTTTAGACGATAAGGATAATTTGATTGGCTTTGGGCTTAGTATGCCCACACTTTCCCGGGCATTTCAAAAAGCGAAAGGGAAACTTTTTCCTTTTGGATTTATACATATTTTAAAAGCGCTGAATAAATATTCCGATATAGATTTATACGTCAATGGCGTGCTTCCCGAATGGCAACATCGTGGAATTCATTCGCTGTATTATGTGGCCATGAACGAATTGTATATTCAACATCATGTTAAAATAGCAATTTCTTCTTCACAATTGGAAACCAATATCAATGCCTTAGGTATTTGGGACAACTACGAAAAAGAATTGTTGTTTCGCACCCGCTGTTACATTAAGGAAAACATATAATTCATGCTGCGGATAAAAAAATGCTATCCTGTTGAGCAAATAACTTTTTATTATGCCGCGCTTACAACCATTTACATGTTGGTATTGCCCGGCATGGCGGGAGACGAGTTACTTCCTTTATTGTTGGCGCGCATCATCATCCTTTCTGCGCTGTTTATCCTGCGGTGGCTGGACACAAAACAGTCCTCGCCGCTAACCTTTATCCGGCAAATTTTACCGCTGACTTTTATTCTTTACTGGTATCCCGAAACCTATTACATCGATAGTTTTTTCTTCCCAAACCTGGATGGCTTTTTCATGGAAGTCGATGCGCTGCTATTCGGCGGTCAGCCCAGCATGGCCTTTTGCCGGATTATGCCGTGGCTGTGGTTTAATGAATTGATGAATTTTGCCTACCTGTCATTCTATTTCATTATTATGTTAACGGTGCTGGTAAGTTATAAAACGGAAAGGGCAAAGGGCGTTAAAGCCTCCTTTGTGCTCTTGTTTTCTTTTTTTGTTTATTACCTGCTGTTCATTATTTTTCCGGTCATGGGCCCGCAATTTTATTTTCCGGAGCCCGATAACTGCACGCCCGACACATGGCCTTTCCGGGCTGCCATGCGGTTTTTACAGGATTTGGGAGAAAAACCTACCGGCGCATTCCCAAGTTCCCATGTAGGCGTCACCGTAATTTGCCTCTTATTATTACATGCACAAAAAGTGCGGAAACTGTTTTGGGCGCTGTTGCCGTTGGCGGTGTTGCTGGTTGTCTCCACCGTGTACATTAAGGCCCATTATTTGATTGATGTGGTGGTGGGACTACTTACGGCGCCTTTTCTTTATCGAACGGGTTGTTATATTTTGAAAAAAAAGAACAAATAACTACATTTGCCGTATGATAACGTATAAAGTTATAGGATTGGCGGCCGACCATGCCGGCTTTGAACATAAAGAATACGTCAAGCATTATTTGGTGCAACAAGGCGTTGAAGTAAAAGATTTCGGCACATATTCGGAAGAACGCATGGATTATCCTGATGTGGCGCACCCGTTGGCCGAGGCGGTATTGGGAAAAACCGTAGAGACAGGCGTCGCTTTTTGCGGCACGGGAAACGGCATGGCGATTTCATTAAATCGCCACAAAGGCGTTCGTGCGGGGCTTTCATGGACGCCGGCCATTGCCCAATTGGCGCGCCAGCATAACGACGCCAACATTTGCGTGGTGCCCGCGCGTTTCGTCGATGCGCACACGGCGCAGCAAATTGTATCGGCTTTTCTCACTTCCGCTTTTGAAGGCGGACGCCATCTCTGCCGGATTGAAAAAATAGAGAACTGCAAGTGAAAAATGCCGCGGAAACTCCTGAATAGCGAATTGCCTCGTTTGTCGGCCGAAGAATTTAAGCAGGCCGGCAAATTGCCACTGGTGCTGGTGCTCGACAATATCCGCAGCCAACACAATATCGGTGCGGCGTTTCGCACAGCCGACGCTTTCCGCATTGAAAAAATTTATCTTTGCGGTATTTCTTCCCCGCCTCCCAGCGCCGAAATCCATAAAGCCGCGCTGGGCGCCGAAGATACCGTGGCATGGCACTACGAAAAAGAAACCATGCCCCTCATTTCCAGACTTCGTGAAAAAGGCTACAGCCCGGTAGCCGTAGAGCAGGTAGAAGATAGTGTTCTGCTTCATAATTTTCAACCTCAGAAGGGGAAAAAATACGCGTTGATATTCGGAAATGAAGTGAAAGGCGTTCAGCAACAAGTTGTGGATGCGTGTGATATTTCACTTGAAATTCCACAACAGGGTACTAAACACTCTCTGAATGTATCGGTAAGTATAGGTGTTGTTTTGTGGGATATTGTAAGCAAATTACGATAAAAATACGTATCTTTGCTAATAGGATCTCAACAAGATTTTCATGCTTAAACAAGCCCTTCAACAAACGCTACACCAAAAATTATCGCCTAAGCAGGTGCAGGTCATTCGTATGCTGCAAATGCCCGCCCTGCAATTGGAGCAGCATATAGAGAAAGAGCTGGAGGAGAACCCGGTGTTGGAGGAAGTGAAAGAAGCAGATGACAGGACGGAAGAAAACAGGAATTTAAGCATTGAAGAATATGTTGAAACGCAGGGCTCGTCGTCGCGGCCTTATACGGCGCAGTCGATGGTTTCTAATATGCTTGATTTTCCCACGTTGTCGGTAAAGGAATCGCTGTATGAGCAATTGCAACAGCAATTGGGCTTTGCCCATTTGGACGACCGGCAGAATACCCTGGCGTCATTCCTGATACAAAGTTTGGATAACGACGGATATTTGCGGCGCGACCTTTCTTCGTTGGTTGATGACATTGCTTTCCGCTGGAACATCAGCACCGACGAAAAGGAACTTAAGAAGTTGTTGAAAATTATTCAAAGTTTTGAGCCTTCGGGCGTGGGGGCGCACAATCTGCAGGAGTGTTTGCTTATTCAGTTGAAGCATAAACCACAATTGCCGGAAGTGAAAACAGCGATAAAGATACTGGAACATCATTTTAGCGATTTCACCGGCAAGCTGTATGATAAAGTGAAGACACGGATGCACATCAACGAGGCGGAATTTAATGCGGCTGTGGAGGAAATTGTGCACCTTAATCCTAAACCGGGGGGCGTTATTGATACACTCGACGACCGCGCCATGTATGTAGTTCCCGATTTCCTGCTGGAAGTAAGAAACGGCGAATTCAACCTCGCCATGCCCCGCTACACCATCCCTAACTTGCGCATCAGCCAGCGGTATGAGCAATTGCTAAAAAGAGAAGAACGGGCGAAAACCAAAGCCGACCGCAACACGCTGGTGTTTCTACGCCAGAAAATAGAATCGGCGAAATGGTTTATTGACGCTTTAAGGCAGCGGCAAGACACGTTGATGAAAACCATGCAGTCAATTATTGATTACCAGCACGACTTTTTTATGGAAGGCGATGAAAGCCTCCTGCGCCCCATGGCGTTGAAGCATATTGCATTTGTTACAAACCTCGATATTTCGACTGTTTCGCGGGTAGTCACCAGTAAATATATCCAGACACATTTTGGCATTTTTGCGCTTAAATCTTTCTTCTCGGAAGGCACCGTAAGCGAAACAGGCGAAGAAGTATCCATCCGTAATATTAAGAAATTATTGATGCAATTCATTGAGGAAGAAAATAAGAAACGCCCGTATTCCGATGAGGAGTTGGCCGAGATGATGCAGAAGGAAGGGTTTACCTTTGCCCGCCGCACCATTGCCAAATACCGCGAACAGTTAAATATTCCCACGTCGCGGATGCGGAAAAAAATAATGCAGGCCACCGGAAATGGAAAGTAGCAGTGGGCAGTGGCAGTATTTTTAATGTGCCTAATTGTTTAATATGCTAATGAAAATAACGCACGAAAAAAGCGGCCATTCAATTTGAACAGCCGCTTTTCCGTTTATTTGCCAAAAATATAATCATCCATTAATTGATGGACATTCACACGCTTTATATGCAAAAATTGTTTACCACAATCCTTACATAAATACAGTTGGCGACCACCAGGGTGTCCATTTTTTACTATATTTTTTCCATCACAATAAAAGCAAATTTTTTACTCATATCTTTAAAATGATACAAATATAATA
>JAITIL010000162.1 GCA_031279475.1 Prevotellaceae bacterium
CTAATTGTTTGCAAATGTCCTTCTTCTCATTGATTTGCCGAAATCAATAGAAAGTGTAATGTGGAGCGTATTGGCCAATGGGCTTTGCAACCCCGACACCACCGGTATCAAGTACGACAGGTCAAGGTTGAACATATAATATATAATTCCCGCACCCACTGTTGCATATTTGTGGTTTGGCCATTTGGAGTCATGGTAATACCCGCCGCGCACACTAAACACCCGCGAATACGTATATTCCGCGCCGACCCCAATAATAAATTCTTCCAACTCTTCCCTAAAACCGCCCGGCGCGTCGCCAAACGACTGTATCATCCCTTTAAGCATCGACACATTGTTATCCTTGCCGGCTATTATTGAATCTCCACTCACCGTGGGCGGCGTAGGCACCAGGTATTTGCTCACCTCCACACCAAACGACAACTCATTATAATAATCAAGGTCTAACTTCAGGTTCCCGCCCAAACGCAAGGTAGTAGGCAGAAAGTAGGTTTTTTCCAAACTTTCATTTTCCTTATATCCGTAGTTCATTTTCGAACCAATATTGGTAATAGACAGCCCTGCCGAAACAATACCTGTCATCGCACCCAAACGTATCGGCTCATTGTAATAAAACCCGATATCAGCGCTCCAGGCATTGGCCGGCTCCAATATGGTATTGGCTCCTGTATAATACCCGCCGGCAATATCCGAGCGCAAGTAGCGGAACGCTACCCCTGCCGAAAAATATTCGCCCAACAAACGCGAATATGACACATCAATAGCCATCTCATTAGGGTTAGACGACTTGATAAACTCCTGCTGCTCGCCCCAAAAGGTCATGGCGCCCAATGAAAAATAGCGCAACGACGCCCCGATGGCCTGTTTATTGTCTATCCGGTAAAAACCAGTAAGATACAGCAAGTTGATGTTTGACGTTCCGATGCCGCGAAGCCATGGAATATACGACAACGACACGCCGCTCTTCGCATCATTAAACACATACTTCGATGCATTCCAATGCTGGTCATTGGTAGTCGGTAACGTCGCCACCCCCATATCACCCATCCCCGATGCACGGGCATCCGGCACAACAGTAAGTACAGGCATGGCAAACACGATAGGATTATTCGCATCCTGCGCCAAAACACTGCTCACAGTAAAGCTCAACAGTGCTAGCAAAATGATTGTTTTTTTCACGATAATAATTTTCACGATAATAATTTACAAAATTAGATTATTTTACTCAACTATGACACTTTGGTTTTGTTAATTTTTTATAAAATGAACTAATTTTATTAATTTTTACTACATTTGTTCTAATGACTGCAAAGATATATATATTTATTGGATTATTCCTATTATTTTCTCATCAAAATGTAACAGGGCAAGATATCATATTTGATCATCCTTACTCGGCCTTAATGTATAGCAACCCTGCTTACACTGGAATATTCGGCCCTTTACACGCCGGCGCTGCCTTCCGTAGCCAATTTACCGCAACACCCTCTCCTTACACCACTTATTATGCTGAAGCAGATATATTTATAGATAAATGGAACAGCGGTTTCGGGTGTTATGTGCTCCATGACCTCATGGCTTCCGGCCAACTCCGGCAAACCACTGTCGCTATATCGTATGTATTTGATTTTCACGTCACCGAAAATCTGTCGTTACGTCCTGCCATACAAGGTATATTTCATAACAGGCTCCGCGATTTCCGTTCGGCAACCTTCCCCGACATGTTCGACCTCACAGGAACACCAATTCCCTATATATCTACAGGTTATGAGCCATACAGCAAGAACGGGTTTGATTTTTCGGCGGGTGTACTCGGTCAATATCGGCGCCTCGAACTCGGCTTTTCCATCCACCATCTTGGCGCCCGGCAAGAGGAAACTTATTTAAACCGGTCATTGAAAATGGCGATACAAGCCAAATACATCATTCCGCTGACCTCCCCGGCCGCCAACGAAGAAGTGAGCCCCTCCGAATGGCTTGAATTTGAGCATGCTAAGCTAATACCATCCCTGCGGTATTATCATCAGGAACACTATAAATATCTCACTGCATGCATATTGGTGCAATCCGGCGCCTTGTATGCCGGCGCCGGCGTAAAGACGGCTCTGCAACAGGAAGTAACCAATATATCGTTATCCGTCGGCTTCCTGTCATCGGCCTTTCGCATAGGTTATACCACCGATTTTATTGGCTGGGGAAGCGCTTTAAGCGGATGGCAAGGCGTTTCGCATGAATTGTTTGTCCATTTCACTTTTGGACATTTCGCCGAAACACCGGGCGCGGCAAACCGGTATCGCAAAAAACACAAATCAAAATCCTGCTTCGGATGCTATTTATGATTGATTTTTTTTTCTATTTTCAAAGAAATACTTACCTTTGTAAATTAAAGTATAAACCATATCTCATTTTTTATGAGCATCAAGAAACTTTTACTGATCGCGCTCTGCTTCGCGGCAACCGGAGGGACAACAAGTTGCAATTTGTTTAAAAAGAAGCAAGTATCAAGCGCTACGGGCTGGAATTATAATGATCCGAAATTCGGCGGATACGAAGTAAAACAAGTACGCGAACAAGAAACGGGGCCTGGTCTTGTTTTCATTGAAGGCGGTGCATTTATCATGGGACGTGCGGCCGAAGATTTACATTTTGACTGGAACAATGCACCCCGCAGGGTTACTGTTGATTCTTACTACATTGATGAGGAGGAAATATCAAACGTGGTATACCGGTCTTACATCTACTGGATCAGGAGAGTATATTCGGATTACCCCGATGTGTACAAAAATGCGCTGCCCGACACGCTGGTGTGGCGTAAACCGTTAGGGTTCAATGAACCGTTCGTGAACACCTATTTCCGCCATCCGGCCTACAACGATTATCCGGTAGTAGGTGTGTCGTGGAGACAGGCCAATGAATTTTGCTTGTGGCGTACCGACAGGGTCAACGAACTTATGCTGATTAAACGCGGCGTCTTATATCCTGACCCCACGCAAGAGGGCGCCAACTCATTTAATACTACCGCTTACTTGTCGGGGCAATATGAAGGCGCCGTGAGGAAAAACTTGCGCGATTTCGTAAGCGAAGACAAAAATGCTACCCGCCGGGTGGCTTTTGATGATGGCATATTATTACCGAATTACCGCCTCCCCACCGAAGCCGAATGGGAATATGCCGCCATAGCGCCCATCGGCGTTACTTATGATGAACGGGTTACCGAACGCCGTATTTATCCTTGGAGCGGAAGCACATTACGCAACAATAATCCAAGGCATCGCGGCGCCTTTATGGCTAATTTCCAACGCGGCCGCGGCGACCTTATGGGTGTGACCGGTTCGCTCAACGACGGCTATGCGCCGCCGGCTCCCGTACGTTCTTATTGGCCTAACGATTTCGGGCTTTACTGCATGGCCGGCAATGTGAACGAATGGGTATTCGACGTTTACCGCCCGCTATCT
The DNA here is from genome assembly GCA_031279475.1 of Prevotellaceae bacterium. Taxonomy (GTDB): domain Bacteria; phylum Bacteroidota; class Bacteroidia; order Bacteroidales; family UBA932; genus JAIRLC01. Next base: position 3,456 of record JAITIL010000162.1, read on the forward strand.
TCCGAAGACGTAGATGACTTCCGCCCTGTCCGCGGGAATGTATTTACCAACATCGCCACAGACGAAGAAGGGAACGTATTCCCTAAAGACTCCCTGGGCCGTATCAGGATCGACACCGTAGGATACAACAGCAACCGCAACAATTATCAATTGGGTGATAACCGCAATTACCGCGATGGCGATATTCTTTCTTCTATCTCTTATGAAGAAAACAGCAGCGTGAAACCCGAAACACGCGCCAACTCAAACCGCATGTATGACCAGGGTACAGGGGCTAATCACACCGGCATGACCAGCCTCATTAATGACAAGGCACGGGTGTATAAGGGCGGATCATTCCTCGATCGCGCATACTGGCTCAGCCCCGGCACACGCCGCTTCCTCGACGAAGAAAAATCGGCCATTGATATAGGATTCCGGTGCGCCATGGATAAATTAGGATCTTCAAAGTTGAAAAGAAAAAGAAGGTAAATGAAACTCTATAAGCTGTTTGTGCAACACCCCGCAGTGTGTACCGACAGCCGTAATGTCATCAAAAACAGTATTTTTTTCGCCCTCAAAGGTGACCATTTTGATGGAAACCATTTTGCTCTTCAAGCGTTGGAACAAGGTGCGGCGTATGCAGTGGTAGATGACCCCGCATTGCCGTCGCATCCCCAACTCATCCTCACCGGTAACACCTTAAAAGCCTTGCAGGATTTGGCTTGCACACACCGGGAAAAACTTAAAATCCCCATACTGGCCATTACCGGCACCAACGGCAAGACAACCACCAAAGAATTAGCCGCTCAGGTGCTCTCCACAAAATACAAAGTAAGTGCAACCTGCGGCAACCTCAACAACCATATTGGCGTACCCCTCACGCTGCTGCGCATGAACAGGGAAACACAAATCGGGATAGTGGAGATGGGCGCCAACCACCCGGGCGAGATCGCACAACTTTGTCGCATGGCATTGCCCAATTATGGCCTTATCACTAACGTGGGTAAAGCGCACCTCCAGGGTTTCGGCTCACTGGAGGGCGTGCGTAAAGCCAAGGGGGAACTCTGCGATTATCTCGCAAAAAACCGCGGTGTTATTTTTTACAATATCGACGATCCGCTGCTTCGCGATATGATTAAGGCGCATCACTGCGAACAATTTATTCCTTACGGCGTCAGCAAAGACCGGGTAACCATGCTTCCCACCGACGAAACACACCCTTTCCTGCGCCTTGCCATCAAAGATTTTCCCGAAGTCAATACCCATCTCGTAGGAAACTACAATGCCGATAACGTGCTTGCCGCACTGGCCATAGGCCACACGTTTGGCGTCCCGCCACACGAGGCCGTAACCGCAATCAACAATTATACGCCGTCGAACAACCGCTCACAGCTTTTGCAAACGGCGCGGCACAATGTGATCATAGACGCCTACAATGCCAACCCATCCAGCATGGCTGCGGCCATCAATAATTTTGCAACACTGCATTACCCCAACAAATGTGTCATTCTCGGCGATATGCTTGAACTCGGCGCCGACAGTGCGGCGGAACATGCACACGTTATTTCATTATTAAAACAAAAACCGTTTACAGCTGTTTTTCTTGTTGGCGAACATTTTATGCAAGCCAATGCCGGCCATACGTTTCAAAGTTTTGCAAATGTTGAAACATTAAAAAAACACCTGCGCCAACATCCTTTAGCCCCACAGACGGCCATATTGCTTAAAGCCTCGCACGGCGTCCGGCTGGAAGAACTTATAGCGGAGCTAAACGGACTACGGACAGGCGGATGCGCTAATGTGACTAATTCGTTAATATGACCAATGAAAGCCTGAAAAAAGCGACTGCCCAAATATTGGGTAACGAACACCGAACAGTGAGGCGATTAGGTAATTAAGAAAAACTTGACAGTATATATGATATAATTTTCAACAGGCAGTATTTCCGTTTGCCGGTTACACCGGGTCCACATCGGCCACAAACTCGAGGCCGCTCCATCCCGGGTGGGCGCGAAGTTGTTCAAAGTGCTGTCCCAATATTTTTTTTATCTCCGGAAGGTTGTCCTGCCTGCCGGCGCGGATCCAGAAAGAAAGAATGTGTTTTTGCTGTATGCGTGGCACCGCCGGCGGGAACGGGCCAAGCAAACGACGTCCCAATACCGCTCCGGCGTGCTCCTTAAACAAGGCGGCAGCCTGTTGCAACACGGCTTCATTCGTGTGTTTCATGTTCACCCCTATCAGGCGGACATAAGGCGGAAAAGCAAATTCATGCCGCTCGATCAATTGCAGGTTGAAGCAAGCATGATAATCATGTTGCTGCACAAAGTGAATAACCGGATTGTCGGGCTGCGAGGTTTGAATCAACACCCGTCCCCGCCGCTCCTTGCGCCCCGCGCGGCCGCTCACCTGCGTGAGTAACTGGAAACTGCGCTCATGCGCACGGAAATCGGGGAAATTAAGCAGGTTGTCGGCATTTAAAATTCCCACCAAGCTCACACGGCCGAAGTCAAGTCCTTTGGTCACCATTTGCGTGCCGACAAGTATGTCTTTCTGTCCCGTTTCAAATTCGTGGATGATGCGCCGGCAGGCATGTTTAGCCCGCGTGGTGTCCAAATCAAGACGGGCAAGACGGGCGTCCGGGAAATAGCGTTGCAGTTCTTCTTCTATTTTTTCCGTGCCGAAACCCCTGGTTTGTATGTTGGCGCTGCCACACTCGCCGCAATGTCCCTGCAAGCGCTCGGTATAACCGCAGTAATGGCATACCAGCGCATGCTGTTGTTTATGGTAAGTGAGGCTTACGCTGCAATGCTTGCACTGCGGGATGCACCCGCAATCAACACATTGAATGAAGGGTGAAAATCCCCGGCGGTTTTGGAATAAGATAACCTGCTCTTTTTTCTCTAAAGCCTCTCCAATAGCCGTAAGTAGCGGTTGTGAAAATAATCCGTTCATCCGTTTTTTCTTTCGCATGGAGATACTGTCAATTACCTCAATCACGGGCAATGGCACGGGGTGAAAGCGTTCCGGGAGTGTAACCAAACCGAATTTACCCGACTTGGCATTGTAGTAAGTTTCAACGGCAGGCGTGGCCGTGCCTAACAGCACCTTTGCGCCATGCTGTGCGGCAAGCATTATGGCCGTATCGCGGGCATGATAACGCGGCGCAGGATCAAGTTGCTTAAAAGAGGCTTCGTGCTCCTCGTCCACAATCACCAGGCCAAGTTTGGCGAACGGCAACAGCACCGCTGAACGTGCGCCCACAATAATTTGCAGGGGCGGATATGCCGAGGGGGAGGCGTTATTCACACCTGTCATCGTATATATTTCCACCCGTTCTTCGTCGCTGTATCTTGAATGGTAAACGCCCACTATATTCCCAAAAAGCTGCTGCAACCGTCCAATCAATTGCGTAGTGAGGGCTATTTCGGGAACTAAATACAGCACCTGGCAACCCCGCTCCAGCTCCGCTGCTATGAGCGAAGCGTAAATTTCCGTTTTACCCGATGCCGTAACGCCGTGCAGCAATACCACATCTTTCGTTTGCCACTGTTCCTTTATTTCTTCATAAGCCGTTTGCTGGGCTGCCGACAAGACCGGCATGTTTTTCGTAACCACTGCCGAGCGGTCAAGGCGTCCCACTTCACGCTGTTCCACCTCAAAAATACGTTTTTCCACACAGGCGTTAAACGTCGTCACTGATGCGCTATAGCTATTCATCAATGTTTTCTTAGGAAGCGTAGCATCTATTGCACCGTTTGCCAAATCCAAAAAATCAAGCAACAGTTTTTCCTGCTTTTTAGCGCGTCCCAACGTGTTCAGCGTTTTTTCCAAGAGCGTGTCGCTCCGTATACTTTCATGCAGGCGGACAAAAGTCTCCGTCCGTGGCTTGTAAGTAGTGCGCAAACCATTGGGCAGTGCGGCCGTCATCACTTCGCCCATGGTACACATGTAGTAGGACGCTATCCATTTCCACAGTTCAAATTGCTTTGCCGTAACCACCGGCATAAAATCTACCACGTGGCGGAGTGGTTTCACGGCAAAATCTTGCGGCGCTTCATCCTGCAAGGAATAAACCAAAGCCCGGTAATGTTTTCGCCCCACTTCCACTTCCACCCGCATGCCTGGCAACACTTTTCCTGAAAAGTCTCCGGGCACTGCATATGTGAGCAATTGTGGCAGGGCAAGCGGTAAAATCACATTCACATATTCCATAGCCGCAAATTTAAAAGATGACGCCCGCACGTATGCCGAAACTTTGCTGTATGATCTCTACATCCTTTGTAATGCTGGTCATACTTCGCATGTAGGAAGGCCCTAAGTGAAGGTACACATCCTGTCCAATGTGGTATTGTATGCTGAGCGTGGCCTGGTAGAAAGGGGAGAAAGTCCGCACAGCATTCGAATTTCCCACATCATTGCCCCATGTAATACTTCCATCAATGTGCAGCGCCGCCGCCACGCCGAGTTGAAGATTTACCTGAACATTGCGTTTCAGTGGCGTTGTCAGCGCAATGCCAAGCGGCATCGCAAGGTATTGAAAGCGGCAAACAATATCATCCGCAAGGACGTTGGAATTGTTATCTGTCACGCTAATGCGTCCGCCATTATTCAGCAGGCTCAAACCGAAATACACGCCAAACCATTGCTTAATATATTTTAACGACTGCAGGTTGATATTAATTCCAAACCGTGCAAGCCCGTGTTCATGTGGTACTTCAAGATTAAGCATGCCCCACGTGGGTTCCAGGGAAAAACCGAAATACATGCGCCGCGTATCTTGCGCCTGCAGGGTATGCCCCACTAAAAGCACAAACAGCAGAAGAAATGCGCCCTTGATTATTGCGTTCATTTACATCACAAAATGACTGCTTATCGACTGGTAATTATACACCTTGTCAATGACTTCGGCAAACAATTCGGCAATAGAAAGCACTTTGATTTTTGAAGTATCTACATCTTTGTCCGGACGCAGCGGAAGCGTATCGGTTACGATGACTTCCTTGATACACGACCGTGCAATGCGTTCGTAGGCCGGTCCCGAAAGCACGGCGTGTGTAGCCATGACACGGACACTCAGCGCCCCTCTTTCCATCAGCATGTCGGCCGCTTTGGAAACCGTTCCCGCAGTGTCCACCATGTCGTCAAGAATAAGAATGTTGCGGCCTTCCACATCGCCGATGGCGGTCATCTCGCCGACTACATTTGCTTTTTCACGCGACTTGTGACAAATAATCATCGGACATTCCAACAAGCGGGCGTAAGCATTCACGCGCTTCGCCCCGCCCATGTCGGGCGCCGCCACTGAAAGGTTTTCGATTTTCAGGCTTTTGACATAGGGAAGAAATACCATACTTGCAAAAATATGATCGACCGGGAAATCAAAAAAACCCTGTATTTGATCTGCATGCAGGTCGGCGGTCATCACCCTGTCGCAGCCCGCAGCAGCCAACAGGTTGGCCACCATCTTCGCGCCAATCGACACACGCGGCCGGTCTTTCCGGTCTTGTCGCGCCCAACCGAAATAAGGGATTACGGCAATCACTTTATAAGCCGAAGCCCGGCGCGCCGCATCAATCATCAACAACAGTTCAAACAAGTTATCTACCGGCGGAAATGTTGATTGCACAATGAAAACCGTACAACCCCGTACACTTTCGTCGAATGCGGGTTGAAATTCGCCATCGCTGAATTCCGTAACCAACGATTTGCCCAACTCCGTACCCAGTGCCTTTACAATACGTTCGGCCAGGTAACGTGAGGAACGACAGGAAAAAATCTTGATTTGATGTTCGGAAGGATGCATGACTCAATAATTTATGCAAATATACCAAAACAAATTGGAATTACAAAAAAAAAATCTACCTTTGTGGAATGGTAAATTTGGTAATTTATAACGCTATGCCATTCCGAGTCAGTTTTTTTAAGACGCCAAAACATAAGGTATTTAATTATACGCCCCGTTATTGGGATCCCGAAAAAGAAGCAAGAGAAACACGCGGCAAAAAATCACAGCCATTGCTTGCCCGCGGTTGTTTTCAGGAAATACGGCAACGGAGCCACAAGCGAAATCCTGTTGGCACAGTAGGCCGTATTATTTTTCTCGTCACCATTGCCGCATTGTTGATGGCCGCCCTTTATTTTTCGAAATTTATAGAAATTGTTTTACAAAAAGTTGCCGGATGATTCAACTGCTTCCCGATTATATTGCCAACCAAATTGCCGCGGGTGAAGTTGTACAGCGCCCTGCCTCTGTGGTGAAAGAATTGCTCGAAAATGCCATTGACGCTGGCGCCACATCCATTACTGTGGTGGTGAGCGATGCCGGAAGCACGCTCATACAAATCACCGACAACGGTTGCGGCATGAGCCCCTCCGACGCCCGCATGGCCTTTGAGCGTCACGCTACTTCAAAGATACAACACATTGACGATTTGCAATCATTGCACACTTTCGGGTTTCGCGGTGAAGCGCTGGCTTCCATTGCTGCGGTGGCCGAGGTAACCCTGCTTACCCGCCGCGCCGACGACGAGGTAGGCACGCAAGTTCATCTCATGGCCGGCGAGCCGGCACAACAAACGCCGGCAGCCGCCCATACAGGCACGTCTATCAGCGTGAAAAATTTGTTCTACAACGTTCCTGCCCGCCGGAAATTCCTGAAATCGGAAACGGTAGAACTTAAACATATTGTCAATGAATTTTCACGTGTGGCGCTCTGTCGCCCCGAAGTGGAAATGAAACTGTACGACAAGAACAACGAACTTTACCATTTGGCGCCTTCAACCTTGCGTCAGCGTATTGTTAATCTCATGGGGAAAAACCTCAACCAACAATTGATCGACGTGCAGGTAGAAACGTCTATGGTCAATATCTGTGGATTTATTGGGAAACCTGAAAGCGCACGGCGCAACAGCGGAAACCAGTTTTTCTTTGTCAATCGCCGCTATTTCCGCAGCCCCTATTTGCAAAAAGCCATTATCTCGGCCTACGACAAGCTCCTTGTACGGTCGCCCGACACGTTTCCCACTTATTTTATTTATTTTGAAATCCCGCCGGCCAACATAGACGTGAATATTCATCCGGCGAAAACAGAAATAAAATTTGCCGACGAGTCGGTGATTTTTCAAATACTCAACGCGGCCGTGCGCGAAACTTTATCAAAATTTGCGGTAGCGCCATCTATCGACTTTAACGCCGAAGGAGCGCCGGAATTTCCTGTAGTGCGCAAAAATGCACCCATGCCCGCCGCGCCGAAAATTGATATTGATCCCCATTTTAATCCGTTTGAAGAAGAAAGAAAAACCGGCACGGCATACCACAAAGGAAAACCCGTTGATTCGAACTGGGAAAAATTATACGAAGGACTGGAAGCGCCTGCCATCGCGCCATCATCCTGCGTTCCTGCAACGGTAAGCCTTTCCTTCATTCAGGTGAAAGGGAAATATCTTCTTACACCGGTAAAATCGGGGGTGATGCTTATTGATATACGCCGCGCGCGGCAACGCATCTACTATGAAGAATATATTCACCGCTTAGCCAATCATCAACACGCTTCGCAACAACAGGTATTCCCCGAAAGTGTGGAATTGCGCCCCGAAGACTACCTTTTACTCGAACCGGTATTTGATGAATTACGGCTGCTGGGTTACGACATGGCGCCGCTCGGCAACCACACCATTGCCATTAACGGACTTCCGCCCGACCTTGCCGGCATTGACGTGCAGGAGTGGATACAAGCGCTTTTGGAAGAGTTGCATTACACCGCCGCACAGTTAAAAGAACACCGGCAAACCACCCTTGCCGTTTCACTTGCCAAAACCGCCGCAGGCTATGCGGCAGAAACGCTTAAGCCCGAAGAAGCACAAGCCCTCATCGACCGGCTTTTTGCTTGCGAAACACCTTCGATATGTCCCGCCGGGAAACCGGTAATGCATATTATCCCCTTAGAAGAATTAGATAAAAAATTATTTAAAAACTAAGTGCATGTTCAATTACAATTCATCCGGCTTTTTTAGTACAATACCTCCCGTAGTGAAAAACATCATCATCATCAATGTGCTGATGTTGCTGGCTACTTTTATTAGTGAAGAGTTCATGATAGAAAAATTCGCGCTGTTCTATCCGGCTTCTTCCTTTTTCAGGCCGTATCAGTTCCTTACCCATATTTTCATGCACGGAAGTTTTCTGCATCTCTTTTTCAACATGTGGATGTTTTGGATTTTCGGCACAACACTGGAACAGGTATGGGGCGGGAAAAAGTTCCTCATCTATTATTTAGTTACCGGACTGGGTGCGGCAGCCTTCCACACGGGCGTCAACTGGCTCGAAAGTTTATCTTTTAATCAGATAGAATACCACTTTTTGTTGATGACTCCCACCGTAGGCGCATCGGGCGCGGTATTTGGCGTACTGCTGGCATTTGGCATGCTGTTCCCCAACAATGTCATACAAATGCTTTTCCCGCCCATAGCCATCAAGGCGAAATGGTTTGTGGTCATCTGCGGTATATTCGAGCTTGTTTTAGGATTAAGCCAAACCGGCAGCAATATTGCCCATTTCGCCCACATAGGCGGCATGGTTTTTGGGTTCATGCTCGTTAAATATTGGCAGCGTAAAGGAAGAATGTATTTCTAAGAAACCATGAAAGCACTGTGGCATATCGTTAGTCTTCCACTCAAAATCCTCAGCGTACTGATGGCCGTGGCATTGCTGTTGTCGTATCTTTCTATTTACATCAATCCCGAAAAAATCTGGATACCGGCATTCTTCGGGTTGTTTTTCCTTCCCCTGTTCCTGTTGAATATATTGATTAGTGTGGCATGGCTTATTGTTAAGCATAAAGCCGCATGGATAAGTATTTGTGGCCTCATCCCCTCGCTGTTTTACCTCCCGCTGTTCATTCAAATACACTTCGATAATCCCGCACCAACCGACACGTCACGCCGCATTAAAATCATGAGTTATAATGTGCACCTTTTCGGATTATTGGGAAAGGAAAAAAGTATGACTACTTTGCCCGGTATTATTGATTTTGTGGAAAAGGAAAATCCCGATGTTGTATGTTTCCAAGAAATATCGACGTTCGATACTGCAAGTGTTAACAGGGCTTTCAGGCAATATCCCTATCACCACTACCATCTTAGTTTCCGGAAAAACGGCACATTTTTTGGCACTGTCACCCTTAGTCGTTATCCGATAGCGGAAAGTGGAGAATTTACATTTCCAAACACCGACAACCGGTGTTCGTTCGCCGATATTGTCATCGGGCAGGAAACCATACGGGTATATAACACCCACCTGCAATCGGTTCATATCAATCTCGAAAAAACCGCACTGCGCCTGCAACAGGAAGAATTACGCAATGACGAATTACGCGACGTGTCGGGACGGCTTAAATCCGGATTTATCAAACGCGCCCAACAGGTAAACCAAATCACACGTCACATGGACGCTTCTCCTTTCCCAATTATCGTTTGCGGCGATTTCAACGACACGCCCGTATCTTATACGTATCGAAAAATGAAAGGCGAACGTAACGATTGTTTTACAAAAGCCGGAAACGGCGTCATCTCGACCTATAAAAGTTTCTGGCCGGCTTTTCGTATTGATTATATTTTTAGCGACAAACAATTTGACGTCGCCTGTTATAAAGTAGAAAAAGTGACATTCTCCGATCATTATCCGGTGATTGTAGAACTAAGAGTAAAAAATTAAGAATTGCATTATGCGTATAGGATTTGATGCCAAAAGAGCGTTTAGAAATTTCACGGGCTTGGGAAATTACAGCCGGTCAACCATTTCTATTTTATCCGAATATTACCCCGATAACCAGTATTTTTTATACACCACCTTCTACAAAAAACACCCGTTGCTGACGTTTGCCAACCGCCCCAACATCAATGTGCGGGGACCCGAAGGCATGCTCAAACGCTTGCCTGCCGCGTGGCGCACCTACGGTATGAGGACAGATATTAATTTCGACAGAATAGAATTATTTCATGGCCTCACCGCCGAATTGCCCGTTGGCATTGCGTCTAAAACACGTACGGTGGTGACCATCCACGACCTTATATTTTTACGTTATCCCGAATATTATAAACCCATCGACCGGTGGATATATACCAAAAAATATGCATCGGCTTGCAAACGCGCCGATTTGGTTATTGCCATCAGCGAGCAAACCAAACAAGAATTGATTTCGTTTTTTAATACCGACGAGAAAAAGATACGGCTGGTGTATCAGGGCTGTGATCCGCAATTCTACCGGCCATGCTCCGATATTGAAAAAAAGAAAGTGAAAGCGCTGTATAAACTGCCCGATGATTATGTGTTGTATGTCGGCACCATTGAATCACGGAAAAATTTGCTTACCCTCGTAAAAGCGTTGCGTTTATTGCCAAAGCCGCTTAAATTGGTAGTGGTGGGGAGCCCTACTTCTTACTTCCATCAAATACAACAATACATTACAGCCAATCGCTTAGAAAAGCGCATCGTGTTCCTGCATCATACCGTTTTCCATCACTTGCCTGCTATTTACCAACAGGCGCAAACCTTTTGCTGTCCTTCGCTATTTGAGGGATTTGGCATCCCTTTGCTCGAAGCGCTACATTCGAAAATCCCGGTGGTGGCGGCCAACAGCTCGAGCCTGCCCGAAGCCGGCGGCCCCGACAGTTTATATGTGGAAGCGCTCGATGAACAAGGCTTTGCAAAGGCCATCCTAAAAACCATCGACGACAAGCCGTTCAGGCAACAAATGATCGACAAAGGCATAAACTATGCACAACAATTCAACGAAGACCATATTGCGAGAAATATATGGAAGGTATATCAGGAATTAAGCTAATAGACGAGATTGTTACGCAAACGCTCGAAGTGTTACAACGCGGAGGATTGTTGTTGTATCCCACCGACACCTTGTGGGGCATAGGTTGCGACGCCACCAACGAACAAGCCGTAGAAAAAATATTCGCCCTGAAACAACGCACCGAAAGCAAAAGCCTTATCCTGTTAGCCGACAGCATGGCCATGGTAGAACGGTATGTACAACAGGTGCCCGGCATGGCGTATTCCTTAGTGGAAGTAGCGCTGCAACCTTTAACCATTATTTATCCGCAGGCGGCAGGCCTTGCCCCCAATGCCACAGCCGCCGACGGAAGCGTAGCAATCCGCGTGGTGCAACATGATTTTTGCAAAGCGTTGTTGCGCCGGTTTAAAAAACCTGTTGTTTCGACCTCGGCCAATGTGTCAGGCACACCGGCGCCCGCTACTTTCCGCGATATTGCAGACGCCATAAAACAAGACGTCGATTTCATTGTCCCCGCCCTCATGGACAAGGGCGCCACCGGCAAACCATCGTCCATCCTCAAACTCGGCCTCACCGGCGAGGTGGAGGTGATACGACAATAGTTGAAAGTTGAGAGAGGTATCTTAATTTTTAATCTGAAATATAGCATTCCAATTAAATGGAGCGTCCATAAATATTTGAGAAAATATACGTGATAATACTTTTACAGCATAGGCACAAATCACGATAATAGTAAACATAATGACGATGTTGAAAGGAAATAAAGCGTTCATTTTATCTGTAAGTAATGTGCCTTGTACGACATATATTTCCAAACACAACATTGAAATTAATACAATCATTTTATTAAATTTAGAGTAATATATCTTCTTTAATAATTTGGAATTGCAAATTTTATAAAAATAAAAAATAGTTCCTAATAGTGGAAGCAATGATAAAATTTGAAACTTAGTTACTTTTTCATATTTATCGGCTATGGCCAATATTGCGTAATATACTATTGTACATAAAACAAGTTTTAGAATGTCTTTTTTAAAGACAAAGTTCCATTGCTTTTTAGTACTGCCTAGTATTGCCCCCAGTAACATAAATAGAAAATAGTGTCCCCATCCAAAAAAAGTACTTCTACCTCCGCCATACATAAAAACTGTGGTTTTATCCTCAAAGAAATACCATGTTAATACAATGGCTGATGCCAATCCAAAAGCAAGAATCAAATGATTATACATGTATTTGCGAATGAAATATAATATGATGTAATATATCATTATACAACTAACAAACCAACCGCCACCAGTAAAAATAACCGTCTTCATATTTGCTGAATCCAAGAAAAATATTGATGCAATAAGTGCCCAAGAAAAAACAGTTGGATATATCCGGTTAATTCTTCTTTTATAGTAATTATCAAATCGACGCATTTCTCCCAAAAATAATGTGAAGCCGGATGCAAAAAAGAAAAGAGCATCACCAATAGCACCTCCTGTTCCTAAAAATTCATACGGATGATATAATACATCCATGTGAGAATTGGTGATTAATATTGCAGCAAAAAACCTCAAAATGTCAATACTGATATTACGTTCTTTCATTTTACCAATTAATTATTAATAATGAGACTTTTAACACACCAGTGAAACCTTTAGCGCGCCCGCCGAAGCATTTGGCATGATTAATCCGGCAATGAGCGGCAGCATCATCAATAATTTGGCTGACGTAGTCAAACCATTTTTCATACCACTGATTAAAATCATTTGTTTCTGTTTGTTATGACTTAACATATGAGGTTTATTATTTAACTTATTCTTCCCCTCATTTTTTCCATTCTTCCCCTTTTCTTCCCCTCTATTTTTAAAAGTTTGGCGTGCGGCTTACGTTTTTAGGCCTTAAATTTGACTACGTCAGCCAAATCCGGGTCAAAGGTAAGAAAGAATTTGGAATAAACAAACGAGTGATTAAGACAATGTGCTAATGTGACTAATTTTTTAATGTGACTAATTGACGGAACACGGAGAAAGGGGAACGAAAAGTGGCAGTTGGCAGGGGCGGTTGGCAGTACTGTCACCCTAATCGGGGCAATCCCAGCAAGCGGAACTCGGTAGGGGCGACGCTGAGATTATCCGGGCAGGATAGAACGGACAAGGTAGGGTTCAGTAAGGGTGACTCTGAGAGTCGCCCCAACACCCCACTTTAGGTGGCGGGCGTTGCATGCAACGCCCCTACTATCGTTTAAACAACAGTTGTCCGGCGCCGACTAATGCGCCGCCCGAATACAAATCAACCGTATATACGCCCTTGCTGAACTGCTCGCCCGCACCGCCGTAGTAGATGCACACATCCAAGTCTTCGCCCTGGTAATCGACTTCGCGCAGGGCTGAATAAATGAGCTGTTCGCCGTTCACCGTAAAATAATTATTGTCGGCCTGCGCCAGCAAGATATTATCGGGGCCTTTTACCCTGATATACACATTACGCGGGCCGCGGGCGGCAATGCTGTTTTCCAAAAAGGAAAAACAAACCCGCAATTGCGCCGTGTTTTTTGAACGCGACGTTTCCTTTCCTTTCTTGGTAATGGCCGTCACCACAATATCGCGCACTTTCACCACCGAGCCTTTTTCCACTTGTGCTGTGAGGTTATCGGTGTGCTTCACCAGGGTCTCATACTTTTTGCTCGATTCGCGGGCTTCTGTTTTTGCCAACACCGTTTCGGCGCGCAATTGCTGGTTTAACACATTCAGTGAGTCAATCTGATGCACATATCCGCGCATGATTTCACGCAGCAAACCCAATTCCTGTTCATACTTGCGTATCTGCGAGCGGTTGGTGGCTTCCGTACGTTTCAAGCGTTCAATTAAAACTTCTACTTTCTCACGCTCTTCTTCCAAATGGGTGTTCAGCGCTTCGTTATTCGTCTCTAATTGTTCGTACTCATTGCGCAGTTGTTCCAAATTCAGCTCCAAAGCAATTTTATCAGTAGTCAGTTCATTGATCATTTGTGCACGATCAATCCATACATAAATAAATATCGCCAGCACCACCGCCAATAGCACCGCCAACACAATCATAATGGTTTTAGCCGTTTTTTCCGCACCTGATTTTGGTTTTTTGGTTTCTCCTATGTTCTCGTTTGTCGTGGTCATCGTTCTATAAATTTAAATGTATAATATTATTTTCTGGTTACAATTAAATCGGGCGTATAATGTACTAAGCACGACCCGGTATTCAGATATCCGGCGCCGGAAGCAGCCCGGCGAAAAGCGTAATTTCCCTGCAACAGGTTAAGACGTATGGATGAAAGACAAGGTGCAAATTCCTTGCCATAGGCGCGTAAAGCATTCAAGAAATAGAAAAACACATCATAACCCTGAAAGGCATACTGTGACGGCTCTCTATTGAATTGCAAGCGATATCGCAGCACAAACTGCCGCACATTTTCATACTGGTAATCTACATAAAACGGAATGGACAGGTGCAAATTCATGTGATGGAAGAATGACAAATCCACATTTTCGAAATTTCGCCAGCGGGCTTGTCCATACAAGGTTATCGGGTATTTAAGGATTGATTGGATGTAGCTTAAATTGGAAGTAAAATCGGATACCAACGCCTCATTATTGGAAGCCACTACAATGTGGTTTCTTTTGTCGGGATGAAGCATCGTGAGCAACGTATCGCGCACGGCAAGCCCTTTTTCAACTTTGTAGTGAAAAATAATCAACGAATCGGTTTTCGCTTCAAGTAAAGTTTTATAGTCATTTACAAGCTCTTCTTCATTTCCCCCGTCTTCATAAATCAACAACACCCTGCCGGTTTTTTCCGGTATGTTTTCCAACAGCCTTTCCTGTTGGGCGCAAAGCGGCGGCGGCACCTGAAAAAGCGCAGGGTTGCCGGGCAACAGGTTTTCCACTTTCGGGTCAAGCGGCGACACGACAGGAATTTGCCATTCGCGGGCATACGACAGGAATTTTTCCAAAGACGTTGTATCATTCTGCACAGCCGTATATACAGGGCCAATGACCAAATCAGCATGGCGCAGTTGGTCGTGGTGCAGTATGTCGTCGAGATTTTTCACGTCATACACCGAAAGATACAAGGAAAATCCTTTTTGCCGCATATCTTCCACAGCCAGCAGTGCGCCTGCATAAAATTCTATAAAATTATCGGATGAGTGAAGACGGTCAATTGTCAGTTCCCGGAGTGTGTCGGCGAGGGTTGCATTAAGCGTCGGGATAATATCGAACGGCAATAATAACGCCACCCGGTATGTCATCGTTTCCGGGTCATATACCTGTCTGGCACAGTCGTGCTGATATTCATTTTCAAGAGAAGTGCACCTTGTTAATCCCGACAGGTCAGGCGTTTGCGCCGTTGTTCCATCCGGCTGCAATTGCGGCGGCGCTTTACCGGCAGCGGGAACAGGCGTTGCTGGGGCGGGCTCCGGAACAGGCGTCGAATTTTTGTCTTCTACAGGTTGTGCAGGAGCCGGTTGTGTGTAATTGGGAAATACGTGCCCATTCACCACGGGAATTTTTAAGCGGTCGCCTTCTTTCAAGCCTACTGCCAATTGCGGATTGTGCTTTTTCAACTCATCAATGCCCACGCCATAATGTCGCGAAATGGAATAAAGCGTTTGCTTTTTCAGCACAAGATGGATGTAGTACACTTGCCCGTCAATACGCACTTGTTCCGAAGATGTTTCCACCGGAACAGGTTGCACAGGCTCTTGTTGTCCTTGTCCCCATAATGGGAACAATAAACAAAGGAAAAGAAGAATGATAATGGTCTGTTTCATAATCGTGCCAACATATTTTGTACATTAGTTTCTATACGTTCGCAGGTGTCTTCGGTGTATGGCTCAGGAGTGAATTTCGTCCCGGTAATGTGTTCATACAACTCTATGTAACGCGCGGTAATACCTTCTACTACCGTATCGGTCATAGCCGGCGCCTGTTGTCCTTTCTGTCCGTTAAATCCATTATCCATCAACCATTCGCGCACAAATTCTTTCGACAGTTGGCGCTGTGGCTCGCCTTTCGCAAAGCGGGCGGCATAACCGTCGGCATAAAAATAGCGCGACGAGTCGGGTGTGTGTATTTCATCAATCAAATATACTTTCCCGTCCTTCTTTCCGAATTCATATTTTGTATCCACCAATATCAATCCCCGCTCGGCCGCCATCTGTGTGCCACGCATAAACAGCGCCAGCGCGGCCGTTTCAAGCTGTGCATAATCCGCTTCACTCACTAATCCGCGCTCTATTATTTCATCACGCGAAATGTCTTCATCGTGCAGCCCTTGCTCCGCTTTTGTAGTAGGCGTAATAACCGGTTTCTCGAACGCCTGGTGTTCACGCATCCCCTCAGGGATTTTCACTCCGCAGATTTCGCGCGCACCGGCTTTGTAAGCGCGCCACGCGCTTCCCGTGAGGTATCCCCGTACAATCATTTCTACCGGAAAAGGCTCGCAACGGTAACCTACCGTAACCACCGGGTCGGGCGAAGCAATGCGCCAATTCGGCACAATATCGGCGGTAGCCGCCAGAAACCGGGCGGCAATTTGATTTAACACTTGTCCTTTGTAAGGAATACCCCTCGGCAACACCACGTCAAAAGCCGAAATGCGGTCGGTAGCAACCAGCACTAAATATTTATTGTCAATGGTATACACATCGCGGACTTTCCCTACGTATTTACCCGTTTGCCTTGTAAAATGAAAATTCGTTTCGGTTATTGCATTCATTGTTTTTTAATGTATTTATTCGATATATTCTATAAATCCTGTTGTTGTCTCCCGGTATAATTTCCGCATGGCGGCAAGCGATGCTTTCATGCGTTGGTATTCTTTTTCGTGAGCGAAAAACGCAGGTTGGCCGGCATCCACGGCGGCGGGCAAGACATAAAAGCGGCGTATGTTATTTTCTTCAGGTTTATAAACCCACGTAAATATATAGTCGCCTTTATCTATATATGTTGTTTCGTGTTTTTTTATCAAACGAATACGCACCATGACGCCGATTTCAGTATTCGCGGCCGTCATGTTCGAAATAAAATTGCCCAGCGAATACACCACCACGCTTTGCACGGTCGTGTCGCTTGCCTTGTTCATCTCCATGCCTTGCAGCACGTGAGGGTGACTGCCAATCACAAGGCGTACACCTTGACGCAGCAAGAAGCCTGCAATAGCGCGTTGTTCGCGGTTGGCATATAATTTGTATTCTTCGCCCCAGTGTATAGCCGCCACAATAATATCGGGCGAAAAGCGTTTGGTAAGGGCAATGTCGGCGGCCATTTGTGCGGTATCTATACGATTCACAACCGTAGGTTCGGGCGTAGGAATATTATTGGTGCTATGCGTATAATTGAGCAACCCAATAACAATATTGTTTTTTTTCAGCAACAACGGGTAAGTCCGGCTACGGTGAACGCTGTCGTAAAAAGTGCCGGTATGTATAATATGTAGAGAATCAAGCATGTCGATTGTCCTTTCCACCCCTTTCCGTCCCTTGTCGCACGCATGGTTGTTGGCGGTGAGCAATACATCCACCCCCGACCGTTGGAGCGCCACCGCCAATTCATCGGGGGCGCTGAACGTGGGGTAGCCGCTGTATGGCTCGCCGGCCAAGGTCACTTCAAGATTGGCAACAGTTACATTGGCTTCCGCTAAGTAGGGCTTTACAAATTCGAAACAAGGCTCGAAAGAATACCCACTGTCGGTTTTCGCCGCATTAATTTGCTTCTGATGCGCCATCACATCGCCAATGAACAGCAGGTTCAAAGTGTCTTGCGACCTCAATTCCGGCAAACAAAACAAACATATTAAAATGGTCGTACATGTTCTCATTTGGGCGTGAAGGTACGTATTTTTTTATTTTTTTTAGCTTTTTTTTTGTATATTTACAAATAAATATCTACTTTTGGCTTTTATTATTAATTGTATTAATAAACTTCCTTCGATATGAAGAAATTAATTTACATCACTTTATCATGCAGTATGTTATTGTCACTGAACAGTTGTGAGTGGTTTAACACTGCTATTTTAGGAAAACCGTCTAAAGCTGAAATTACACGTCGCATTAAAATTGAAAATGCACGTAAAGACAGCATTGCCAAAGCGGAACAACTGCGCTTGGCCCAATTAGAAGAAGAACGGCAACGACAAGAAGAAGCTGAGCGGGCCGAAGCGCTTCGCAATCAACGCTATCATGTTGTCTTCGGATGTTTCAAAGTGCCGTCAAACGCCGAAAGGATGGTTTCCCTCCTTGAAAGCAACGGGCACACGCCTGTTGTGTTGAACTTCGCTAATGGCTTTTCATGTGTTTCCATCCAGTCTTTTTCCGATATCCACACCGCTTTTAATGCCATGAACAGTTTCATGCGTACAACAAGCTATTGCCCTGAGGATGTATGGGTTTATGACTCCAATTTTGGACTACATCGTTAGTTTTTAATCCTTTCCCACATAAAATGACTTATCAACACAATGTTGATAAGTCATTTTTTCTTTATCTCCACTCGATTATCGCCCGTTGTTAATTATTCGGTTAATAAAACAGTTTTTTTTTCGAAGGAAGGCAACCAAGTTTGATGTAACTTGCGAACTCTTTCCGTCCTTTTTTGGAAAATCATATTATTTATTAATTTATAATAACAGGAGCCTGATGAATTCGAAAGAAACTAAAGTGAAAATTTATGAGTACGATGACGCCGTTGCCACAAGTGTAAAATATTTTAAAGGTGATGAACTGGCTGCTGCCGTGTGGGTAAACAAATATGCTATGAAGGACTCATTCGGTAATATTTTTGAAAGGACGCCCGATGACATGCACCAGCGGTTGGCTAACGAATTCGAACGCATTGAGAAGCGGTATGAAAACCCGATGAGTGTAGATGAAATCATGGAACTGCTCAAAGACTTCAAATATATTGTACCGCAAGGCGGCCCGATGACCGGCATTGGCAATTCGCAACAAATCGCGTCGCTGTCGAACTGCTTCGTGATTGGCTATCAACAGGAGGCCGATTCCTATGGCGGTATCATGCGTATTGACGAGGAGCAGGTGCAACTGATGAAACGC
>JAITIL010000033.1 GCA_031279475.1 Prevotellaceae bacterium
TGATTGGCAGGATGAGATATTCCGCGCGGCGTTTACCTCAGACAACAACCTCAGCATAAGCGGTAGTTTCAAAAATCTCCCTTATCGCGTATCGGCAGGTTTCCTCACGCAGGACGGCACCCTGAAAACCGATAATATGCAACGGACGACACTTGGTCTTAACTTGTCGCCGTCGTTTTTTAATAACCATTTAACCATTAATCTCAATCTAAAAGGCACGTATGGCCATAGTCGCTTTGGTAATGGCGATGCTATTGGCGCAGCTATCCGTATGGATCCTACCCAACCGGTGACGGCTGGTGGCTTTGACCAATTCAATGGTTATTGGACATGGATGTCTGGCAACACAGGCCAGCCTAATACATTAGCTACGAAAAATCCGGTGGCATTATTAAATAGTGTCGATGACCAGTCGGATGTAATGCGGAGTATCGGTAATGTACAATTTGATTATAAGATGCATTTCTTGCCGGAACTGCGTGCCAATTTGAATTTGGGTTACGATGTATCACAAGGCAAAGGGGATAAAATCATCCAACCTTGGTCGCCAGACAAATACGGGCAAGGGGGTGAAAAAAGCAAATATGAACAGGATAAGCAAAACCTGCTGTTTGAATTCTACCTGAATTACACCAAAGAATTCAATAGTAGTAACCGCCTTGAAGTGATGGCCGGGTATACTTATCAGGATTGGAAAACCACCGATCACAACTACGTAGTTACTGATTACTACGACACCCCGCTTACTGATGCGCCTTCATTTCCCACTTCCGTACAGCAGAACACGCTGATGTCGTTTTACGGACGTTTGAACTATACGCTCTTCAACCGTTACCTGCTTACGGCTACGCTTCGCTACGACGGCTCGTCGCGTTTCTCTAAGGAGAATCGCTGGGGGATGTTTCCCTCGGTGGCTTTAGCATGGCGGATTAATGATGAAAGTTTCCTCAAGGATATAGAGGTGTTGTCGAACCTCAAGTTGCGTGTGGGATATGGCGTGACCGGCCAGCAGGACGGTATCGGCAACTACGACCACATTGCCCGCTACGACTACAGCGACCCGACCGCACAGGTGCAATTCGGAAATCAATGGTATCACTTATGGCGGCCTGCCGGTTATGACCCCGGGCGCCGGTGGGAACAAACCGCTACCACGAACGCCGGCTTGGATTTCGGTTTCTTTAATGGTCGTTTATTCGGAAGTGTGGACTACTATTACAAGCATACCACTGACCTGCTGAATACGGTGCCGCTCCCGATGGGAAGCAACTTTACCAACCAAATCACCAAAAACATCGGTAGCCTGAATAATCAGGGAATTGAAGCGAACATTGGGGTGACGGCCATTGATAATAAAGACTGCTCCTTGAATTTTGGATTTAATGTGACGTACAATAAGACGGAAATTGCCAAACTGTCGCTCAATGACAATCCCGGTTCGGATTATGTGGGGGCAACTATAGGCGGCATTGCGGGTGGTACGGGTAATACCATACAAATTCATTCGGTAGGTTATACACCCTATACGTTTTATGTGTACAAACAAGTGTATGATCCCGACGGCAGGCCATTGGAAGGCGTGTATGTGGATATGGACGGTGACGGCAAAATTAACGAAAAAGACCTGTATCATTACAAGTCGGCAGAGCCGGATGTATATATGGGCTTTAACGTGGATTTCCGCTATAAACAATGGTCATTGACTACTTCACTCCGTTCAAATATAGGAAACTATATGTACAACAATGTAAATTCCGATGCCGGGAATTTTTCACAAACCTTAAACCCGAACAATTTCCTGATGAATACCGTGAGGGACGCCACTAAGAGTAACTTCTTCGACCGTCAGCTGCTTTCCGACTACTACGTGCAGAACGCTTCTTTCCTGAAAATGGATTACCTGACACTGGGATATGATTTCGGGAAGATAGTTGGTGTAGTGGGGCTGCAAGCCGCTTTTACCGTCCAAAATGTCTTTACCGTAACCAAGTACGACGGCATTGACCCCGAAATTGCAGGCGGTATAGACAATAATTTCTACCCGAATCCACGTACATTTATCCTGGGTATTAACCTTAACTTTTAACTGCTAAAATCGAATAATCATGAAAAACAGTAATATCATAAAATTGCTTCTCGCAGTGTTGCCGGCGCTGCTGTTTACATCCTGTATAAAGGATTTAGACCGTTTCCCCGAAAACGATGTGACCGGCCAGGTGGTTTACGCTACTTTTGACGGATACAAAGGCGCTATTGCCAAAGTATATGCGGGCTACACATTAACCGGCAATGCCGGTGGTTCCGGCTATGGCAAGCCGGATATTACCGGCCTGGACGAAGGCAGTAATGGCGATTTCCTCCGCTGCTTCTTCAATCATCAGGAAATGCCGACCGACGAAGCCCATTGTATATGGAATGACCCCGGAGTTCCGGAATTGAACAACATCAATTTTATTGCAACCAACGCTTTTACTATCGGACTGTATGACAAGAGCATTCTGCAAATTATGTATGCCAATGAATTCTTGAAAAATTCTACCGCCGGCGAAATGTCGGGCAAAGGATTTACCGCTGAACAACAAAATGAAATCAAAGCATTCCGGGCAGAAGCACGCTTCTTGCGCGCCTTTCAGTATTGGGTATTGATGGACGTCTTCGGCAATCCGCCGTTTGTTACGGAAGAAAGCGAGTTCGGCGTTTTGCCCTCGCAGACCGACCGCGCCACTTTGTTCAACTACGTGGAATCCGAATTAATAGACCTTGTGGATAATAACTTGTTGAAAGACGCTAAGAGCAATGAATATGGGCGTGCCGACAAGGCTGCTGCCTGGGCGCTGCTGGCAAGGCTATACTTAAATGCGGAAGTGTACATGGGAACACCCAAATATACAGAGGCTATCACTTACAGCAAGAAGGTAATTGACGCCGGCTATACATTGAAAGGAACTTACGAGCAATTGTTTCTTGCCGACAATGACCTGAATAATCCCGAAGTAATTCTATCTATTAATTACGATGGAAAAAGAACAAGGCTTGACGGTGGTACGAGTTTCCTTATCAATTGCAGCTCGAACGGCGACTACCAAAGTGATTACGCCGCCACCCTTATTCATTACGGCATCACCGACAACGCCAATTGGAGCGGCTACCGGGCGCGGAAAGAATTTACCGATAAATTCGCCACCGGCGATAAACGATTCCTGTTTGTGGGCGCCAATAAAGCCATCGCCGACCACCCCGGCGAATATCCATACGGATTGGCTACCTATAAATACCGCAATATCACCTCCGCCTCAACGCCGGGCAACCCCGTTTATGGCTCCGACATCCGGTATGCCGACAACGATTTTCCGCTGTTCCGCCTGGCCGAAATGTATTTGATATATGCCGAAGCGGTGAAACGCGGCGGAAGTGGAGGAACAGAAGCCCTTGCACTTACTTACATTAATAACTTGCGCGAAAGAGCGTATGGAAATACTTCAGGCAATATTAGCGCCAGTGACCTTACACTGAATTTTATCCTCGATGAACGGGCGCGCGAGCTCTATTGGGAATGTCAGCGTCGTACCGACCTTATCCGCTACAACCAATTTACGACCGGCGACTATCTCTGGGAATGGAAAGGCGGCGTACAAGTCGGACGGGCCGTAAGCGGCCATTTCAACATCTACCCGCTGCCTTCGCCCGATTTACAGGCTAATACCAATTTAAAACAGAATCCTCAATATTAAAATTTTTGCGATATGAAACGATTGAACATTATATTATCCCTTTTGCTGATTACATTCACGGCTTGTGAAAAAGAGCAGGATATGGCAAAAGTGGCGCCGGCCGACCAATTGATGGCGCCGGTACTGGCCTCTCACAGCGCCATTGTGGTTACGGCAGACAACTTGTCGGAAACGACAACCTTTAAATGGCAACGCGCTGACTTCGGCATTTCCGCTGCTATTGAATATTTCCTTTATGTACAGGTGGATAACGGTGAACCCACGCTGGTGTCCTCTGCTTACGGCGACTCATTAGATGTGAAACTCGAAGATCTCAACAAAAAAATCATCGCTGCCGGCGCGGAACCCATCGTCGAAACCAATACAACTTTCATCCTCACGGCTTCTATCCAGGAAGATTATCCTACAGTTACCTCTCAGCCGGTAGGGGTGAGGGTTACTACATTCAAACCCTTGTATCCCGATAATATGTATATGATTGGCAAAAATTTCGGTGATTGGAACTGGGATAATTCAAGCGTGGTGGAAATGACGCCTACATGGGGATTGGAAGGACATTTTTGGTGCATAAGGTATATTACTGCCGGCAATGGCTTCAAATGGAATACCGTAAAAAGTTGGGGAGGAGACTTCGTCAGCCTTGGTTCGGATGTTGGTTTTACAACTGCCGACGGGAATGCATTCGTTGCTACAAGCGGTATGTATATCGTATATATGGATATGCCAAATACTAAAATTACGATAGAGCAGGCGCGGGTATATGGCATGGGCGACTGTTTCGGCAGTTGGGATACTGAACAATATCCATTCCAAGTGAATAACCAGACCATGAATTTGATCACCTCTGCAGCAGGTGAGCTACGTATGTATGCCGTCTCGTCGGCTTCTCCTGTCGGCGGCGATTGGTGGAAGATGGAATTTGTTATTCTTGGCGGCAATATAGCGTATCGCGGTGCAGGAGACGACCAAACGCGTGTACAAGTAGACGCCGGTAAAACCGTAACCCTTGACTTCAACGCTGGAACCGGAACTATACAATAAAGGGAATGAAAAAATACTTCTTATTTGTCCTGATAGCCATATTCTGGAATTGTAAAGACAACTCTTCGCCGGGTGGCTCCGGCGGAGGGTTGCCTTTTGTACAAGCTGAATGGGATGGCGTGAAACGCGGCGATGTGTATTACGAAATCTTCGTCCGCTCCTTTGCCGATACCGACGGCGACGGTATCGGCGACCTGCGCGGCGTGACTGAAAAACTCGATTACCTGCATGAACTGGGCATTTCGGGTATTTGGCTCATGCCCATTCATCCGTCGCCGTCATACCACGGCTATGATGTGGAAAACTACAAAGCCATCAATCCGGACTACGGCGCCATGAGCGACTTCGACGCGCTAATGACAAAAGCCAACCGGCTCGGCATAAAAGTGGTGCTCGACTTCGTGATTAACCATACCTCGAAAACGCATCCGTGGTTTACGCAAGCTTGCAGCAATACCGCTTCGCCTTACCGCAATTTCTTTTTGTTTGCGTCTGCGAATAATATACAAACCGAAATTGCTGAGGGGCGTGTGCCGTCGGTGGTAAATTATAACGACTACGAATGGCATAATGTGGAAAGCGACGTCACCGGTTATAAATATTACGGCATATTTTCCTCGTGGATGCCCGACATTAACCCCGAATCTACAGCCGCCATGGACAGCATCTATGATGCGGCGAAATTCTGGTTGGACAAGGGCGTGGCGGGCTTCCGGCTTGATGCGGCCAAACACATTTACCAAGTGGAGCAGTCGCAACAGAATATCGACTTTTGGCGCGCGTTCCACAATAAACTTAAAACGTTTGATCCGGATGTGTACTTGGTAGGCGAAGTGTTGGACGGTAGCGCCGACAACGTGGCCTATTTCTACCAAGGCTTGCCGGCGCTGTTCAATTTTCCCAACTGGTACAACCTCGAATGGGCGCTGAACAACAACACCGGCTGCTATTATCCCCGCGACGTGGACGACGCCATGAAAAAATTTGCGGCGCAAAATGCCAACTACCTCAACGTGCCGAAACTCTCCAACCACGACGAAGACCGCACCATGAGCAAACTGGGCGACGATGTGGCAAAGGCCAAAGTGGCGGCGGCCATATTGCTTACCATGCCGGGACAACCCTATATGTACTACGGGGAAGAAATCGGCATACGCGGCATGAAAACCGGTGGCGACGAAAATGTGCGCGAACCGTTTTTATGGTCGGCAGGAAACGACGCCTATCGTACCACGTGGCGCACGCCGCAATACAACACCGACGCATCTGTGCTGTCGTTGGCCAGGCAACAAGTGGATGAAAATTCGCTGTATTCGGTATATGCCGGATTTATCCGGTTGCGCAACACCTATCCGGCATTGGCTGAAGGCAACCTCACTTATCCCGATCCTTCGGGCGTTCTTCCCGAACTGATGATGTATACCCGGCAGAAAGAGGAACAGCGCATCATGGTTATACATAATCTGGGAACGACCGCCCGCACGTATCGACTGGCCGAAGCCGTGAAACAACCGGTGGCGTCGCTGAATAAGGCGGCATTGTTACAGGATGGAAAGGTGTTTGTAGCGCAGTTACCCTCCTTCTCGTCGCTCGTAGTGGAGCTGAATTAAAAACTAAGAGTTAAGAATTATGAAAACATTCCATTTCTTATTATTGACAATTGCCGGATGGTTCCTCACGTCGTGTGGAGCGCCGGAACAACAAGTATTGCAACATCCCGCATGGAGCCGCGACGCTGTAATTTACGAAGTGAACGTGCGGCAATATACGCCCGAAGGCACGTTCAACGCTTTCGCAGCACACCTGCCGCGCCTGAAAGATTTAGGCGTAGACATTTTGTGGTTTATGCCCATTCACCCCATCGGTATGGAAGAACGCAAAGGCCTGCTGGGAAGCTACTACTCGGTGCGCGACTACAAGGCCGTGAATACCGAATTTGGCACGCTGGACGATTTTAAACAGCTCGTTAACCAGGCGCACGACATGGGTTTTAAAGTCATCATCGATTGGGTGGCCAATCACACGTCGCGCGACGCCCAATGGATTAACAACGAAGGCTGGTATTTGAAAGACAGCACCGGCAGGGTAAAAATACTGTATGACTGGACGGACGTGGCGGAGCTGAACTACGACAATCCCGACATGCGCCGCGCCATGACCGACGCCATGTTGTTTTGGATGGAAGAGACGGACGTCGACGGTTTCCGCTGCGATGTGGCGGTGGAAGTGCCGGTTGATTTTTGGGAAACAGCCGTCACGGAAATGAAAGCCGTCAAACCAGGTTTGTTTATGCTGGCCGAGGCCGAAGAGCCGGCGCTGCAGCAGAAAGCGTTCGACATGTATTATGCGTGGGACTTTCACGCTATAATGAACAAAGTGGCGCAGGGTAAGGAAACGGTGGGCGCTTTGCGCAACAGCTGGCAGCAAATAAACAACCGTTTCCCGTCGTTTTCCATTCCCATGTTCTTCACCTCAAACCACGACGAAAATTCGTGGAACGGCACGGAGTTTGAACGGATGGGCGACGCAGCGAAAACATTTGCGGCATTGACCTACATCCTGCCCGGCATGCCGTTAATCTATAACGGACAGGAAGCGGGCTTCAACCGCCGTCTGGAGTTTTTTATCAAAGATGAAATCGACTGGACGGATGCCGGCGGTTATTTCGCTTTTTACAAAACGTTAAACCAACTGCGCAAGAACAACCCGGCGCTTCACAGCCAACCTGCGGGCGGCGCGTTGCAAGAGATAGCCAACAGCGCTCCGGAATCGGTTTTCGCGTGCGAACGTAGCGTGGAAGGCAACAGGGTGGTGGCGGTGTTCAATTTAAGCAACGCCCCGCAACAAGTCGCATTTGAAGGAACAACGGCAAGCGACTTGCAAAACGGATTGCTTTTGCAGCCATGGGAATATAAAATATATATAAAGTGAAACGAATAATTGCAGTATCTTTGTGCGTGATGAGTACAACCTCGCTTTTTGCACAAATGAAAATAGAACGCGTAGAGCCGTTGAACTGGTGGACAGGCATGAAGCAACCCTTGCAGTTGTTGTTTTACGGCAGCAACCTGCAAGGCGCTACCGTGCGTTGCGTGGAGCAGGGCGTCTCAATCACCGGCACACACCAGGCCGAAAGCCCGAACTACCTGTTTGCCGACGTGCAAATTGCCCCCGACGCACAACCCGGCGCCTATACGTTTGAAATTACGCAGGGACAGGAGAAAATCACACAGTCGTATGTGATTGCCGCACGGCGCGAAGGCTCGGCCAGCAGGAAAGGTTTCGACGCCTCCGACATGATTTACCTGCTAATGCCCGACCGCTTCACTAACGGCGACCCGTTGAACGACACGCACGAAGAGGCCGTCGAAAAAGTGAACCGCAAACATCCCTACGGCCGTCACGGCGGCGACATACAGGGCGTCATCAATCATTTAGACTACATCCGCGACTTGGGCGCAACGGCGGTGTGGCCTACGCCGCTGCTGTTCGACAATGAACAGCACGCCTCGTATCACGGCTATGCCTGCGCCGATTATTATCGCATCGACCCGCGTTTCGGCACAAACAGCCTCTACAAAACCATGGTGGACGAAGCCCACCGGCGGGGCATAAAGTGGATCATGGACATGGTGCCCAACCATTGCGGCGCCGCGCACTGGTGGATGAACGACCTGCCTTTTGCGTCGTGGGTCAATCAATTTCCCGCCTACACGCCCTCGAACTACCGGATGACCACGCAAAGCGACCCGCACGCTTCGACCCACGACAGGGACTTGTGTGCCCGCGGCTGGTTCGACAGGACGATGCCCGACATGAACCTCGCCAACCCGTTCGTGCTGCAATACCTTTCGCAAATGGCCGTGTGGTGGATTGAATATGCCGGCCTCGACGGCTTGCGCGTAGACACCTATCCTTACAGCGACAAACAAGGCATTGCGGCATGGACGAAAAACATCATGGATGAATATCCAAACTTGAATATCGTGGGGGAAGCATGGCTCGCGCAGCCGGCGTTCATCGCCTACTGGCAGGCGGGCGCCAACAACCGCGACGGCTACGACAGCCACTTGCCGGCTGTTATGGATTTTTCGTTGCAGGAAAATTTAACCAAGGCGTTACTGCAAGACAGCCTCCCCGCATGGGATGGAGGCATGATGAACGTTTATACATCTGTGGCGCAGGACTTCGTGTATGCCAATCCGGACAACATATTGATATTTGCCGAAAACCACGACACCAACCGCCTGGCGTGGCTCTTGAAAGGAAAAAAAAACAAACAGGAAATGACGATGGCGTTGTTGGCCACCATGCGCGGCGTCCCGCAACTCTATTACGGGTCGGAATGGATGATGCAGAATAAGGCCAGGCAGGGGCACGGCGAAGAGCGCCTCGACATGCCCGGCGGCTGGCCTGGCGACAAACGCAACGCCTTTGAAGCGAGTGGCCGCACAAAAGTGGAAAACGAAGTGTTCGATTACACCAAAAAACTTTTCAACTGGCGCAAAACCGCCACCGTCGTACACACAGGAAAACTCATGCAGTTTGTGCCTGTGGACAACCTCTACGTGTATTTCCGCTACATCGCTACGGAGCGGGTGATGGTCGTCATAAACAATAGCAGGGAAGGAAAAACGGTCGACTGGCCGCGCTATGCCGAGATGACCGCTGGCTACCGTCAAGGTGTTGACGTTGTTTTCGGCCACACGGTAACCGTTGGCGAGCCATGGCGCATTGCCCCGCAAACGGCACAGGTGGTGCATTTCCGAAAATAGTATTTGGGTAAAATAATCCTCCTTTCTTTTTATGTTTGAGCAACACAAAGTTAGGGATTGGCTTTTTATTTTAAAACATTATTAATAAATAGCAATTTAAGTTATTTAATATTTATTCGCTATCTTTGTAGTGTTAAAATTTTCATGTCTTATGGACATTTATGAAAAAGAAGGAAACAAAAATAAAAATATATCATGGGACTTGTTTATATTTTTAGGCGTTGTATGTACAATTGTTTGCAGCATTGTTGCCTATCGTAACAGAAATGTTTTATGGCCGAAACATCAACATTCCGCTGCTGAATAGCTAATCCACAAATGGCTCGTAATTGAGATGTAAGAAGGGATATTCAGTAAATTCGGGCAAAGCTGTGTGTAGCGGGATAATTTTATAGGATTTTATACATTAACCGATTTTGCGTTTCGGTTATCTCTCACGTGGGAGGCTTAAAAGCTGTTTT